>JANXXS010000043.1 GCA_025350505.1 Burkholderiales bacterium | reverse complement strand
AGACCGAGCGGGTCACGCTCTCGGCCGGCGTGCCGACGGTGTGGCAGGGTTTGCTCGGCTATGTACAGAGCAACGACTTCAAGTTCTCGACCATGCGCCGCACCATCATCGGCGGCTCGGCCTGCCCGCCGGCGATGATGAAGACCTTCCAGGACGTCTACGGCGTCAGCGTGCTGCACGCCTGGGGAATGACCGAGATGAGCCCGGTCGGCACGGTCTCGATCCTGAAGGGCACGCAGCTCGACAAGAGTGCCGAGGAGCGCTTCGCGATCCAGTCCAAGCAGGGCCGCGCGGTGTACGGCGTCGACATGAAGATCGTCGACGGTCAGGGCGACGAGCTTTCCTGGGACGGCAAGACCTCGGGCGAGCTGATGGTGCGCGGGCCCTGGGTGGTCTCGAAGTACTTCAAGAACGAGGGCGGCGACCCGCTCGTCGACGACGCAGCCGGCCACGGCTGGTTTCCGACCGGCGACGTCGCGACGATCGACGCCGACGGCTTCGTGCAGATCACCGACCGCTCCAAGGACGTGATCAAGTCGGGCGGCGAATGGATCGGCTCGATCGACCTCGAGAACATCGCCATGGCGCACCCGTGCGTGCAGATGGCCGCGTGCATCGCCGCCGAGCACAAGAAGTGGGACGAGCGGCCACTCCTCATCGTCGTCAAGAAGCCGGGCAGCGAAGTCACGCGCGAGGAGTTGCTCGCGTTCTACGAAGGGCGCATCGCCAAATGGTGGACGCCCGACGACGTCGTCTTCGTCGACGCGATCCCGCTCGGCGCCACCGGCAAGATGCTGAAGAACCGGCTGCGCGAGCAGCACGGCAAGCGGCTGCTCGAGATCTCCTGATTGCCTGACGCGCGCGCGACCCGCGGCGTCTGGGCCGCCGCCCTGGCGTTCTCGTGGTGGGGCTTCTTTCCGCTCTACTTCCGGCTGCTCCCCGGCGTGCAGCCGGTCGAGGTGCTGGCGAACCGGATCATCTGGTCGCTCCTGCTGGTCACCGCCGTGCTCACGTGGCAGCACCATTGGCGATGGCTCGGCAAGGCGCTGCGCCACCCGCGAACGATCCTGAGCTTCATCGCCAGCTCGCTGCTGCTCTCTGCCAACTGGATCACCTACATCTGGGCCGTCTCGAACGGCCATGTCGTCGACGCGAGCCTCGGCTACTTCATCACGCCGCTGGTCAATGTCGCGCTCGGCTACGGCCTGCTCGGCGAACGGCCGCGCCGCGCGCAGTGGACGGCGCTCACGATCGCTGCGATCGGCGTGGTGTGGCTGACCGTCAGCGCGGGCAGGCTGCCGTGGATCGGGCTCGTTCTCGGACTCACCTTCGGCGCCTACGGTTTGCTGCGCAAGGTGGCGGTGCTCAGCGCGCTCGAAGGACTGACGTTCGAGACCATGATCCTCGCGCCCGCCGCGCTCGCCGGCATGGTCTGGTGGTGGGGCAGCAGCGCGACCAGCTTTCCGGCGCCCGATCTCGGCACCAATCTCTGGCTGCTCGGCCTCGGACCGGCGACGACGCTGCCCTTGCTGCTCTTCGCCATCGCCGCGCGCCGCATCCCGCTGACGACGCTCGGCCTGATGCAGTACCTGAGCCCGACCGTGCAGCTCGTGCTCGGCCTCTGGCTGTTCAACGAGCCGTTCACGCCCGGACGGCTCGCTGGGTTCAGCCTGATCTGGATCGCGCTGGCGATCTACACCGCCGACAGCTGGCGAACGATGCGCCGGCTCGCGCCGGCCGCGGCGTAGACCGAGCGATCAGCCGGCCGCGATCACCTGCGCCGCCGCATTGACGACGGCGGCGATGCGGCCGATGTCGCGCAGCTGTTGCGTCGTCATGCCTTCCTTCTTCAGCAAGGCGTAGTGCGAGCCGACGCAGAAGTGGCACTTGCCGACGATCGACGCGGCCAGCGCATAGGCCTCGAACTTCTTCTTGTCGACGCCGCCTGTGGTGGCATAGGCGTTCATGCGCAGCTCGGCGCGCTGCGTCTTCAGGTCTTCGTCGCCGGCCATCTCGACGTAGGGATACCAGACGTTGTTCATGCCCATCAGCGCCGCGGCGGTGAGCGCGGCGTTGGCCTCGGCGGCGGGCGCGGCGGCCTTGAACGCGTCGACGAGCGGCTTCGACTTCGCGGCAAAGGCCGCAGCCAGTGCGACGCCGAGCGCATCTTCGGGCGCCAGGCTCGAGCGCGCGATGGCGCCGTCGAGGTTGAGGCGGATGTCCTTGGCGTAGTCGGGGATCCGGTCCTTGATCGTGCTCAGGAATTCCATGTTCTTCTCCGTTTTCATCAACGCGGCGGCGAGACTCTTCGCTTCGCTCAGGGTGACAAACAAGCCTCTGTCATCCTGAGCGCAGCGAAGGATCTCTCCTTCGCCAAATGCGCCACTTAGAGCGTGTCGCCGCCGACCGTGCGGTTGCACGGGCACAGCTCGTCGGTCTGCAGGCCGTCGAGGATGCGCAGCACCTCTTCGGGATTGCGGCCGACGTTGAGGTTGTTGACGCTGACGTGCTGGATCGTGCCTTCGGGATCGACGATGAAGGTCGCGCGCAGCGCCACGCCTTCGTTGCGATCGCGCACGCCGAGCTGGTCGACGAGCGAGCCCTTCGAGTCGGCGAAGCTCCAGTGGCCGAGCTTGCTCAGGTCCTTGTGGTCACGCCGCCAGCCGAGCTTGGCGAACTCGTTGTCGGTCGAGCCGCCGAGCAGGATTGCGTCGCGCTCGGCGAACTGACCGGCCAGCTTGTCGAAGCCGACGATCTCGGTCGGGCAGACGAAGGTGAAGTCCTTCGGCCAGAAATAGATGACCTTCCACTTGCCGGGAAAGCTCTTCTCGGTGATCGTCTCGAAGGCCGAGACGCCGTTTTCTTCGTGTTGGTTGAAGCCGGGCTTGACGCCCGTGACGCTGAAGGCTTCGAGCTTGTCGCCGATGGTTTTCATCGCTTGGTTCCTGTTCAGGTGAATGCGCCGGAAGTGGCGCGACAGGAACGAAGCTTAGGCTATCGATATGAATCTTCTAATCGTTAATAACTAATACGACGATCGGTTCAGCGCAGGTCGCCGGCCAGGCTGGCGAGCGTTTCCGGGGCGAGCGCGATGTGCGCCGGATAGTGCGTGTGGTCGCAGCCGAGCTTGGCGCTGGCGCCGGCGCGCAAGGCCTCACGCGCCGGCTTGGCGATCTCGAAGCGCAGGAAGTGCACCGCCGAGGTCTTCTCGTCGGTCTCGCGGTCGAGGTCCTCGTCGGCGATGGCGTAGCTGCGCGCGTGGCCCTCGACCTCGACGAAGACGCGGTCCTCGACGCCGATCAGCCGGCCGAGCTCGCGCTTCCTCTCGTTCGGGTCGGGGTACTCGATGAGCAGCGTCGCCTTCCAGTTCGTGCCATCGGGAACGAGCGCGGCATAGGCCTCGATCTCGCTCTGGATGCCCTCCTCCTCGAAGATCTTTTCGATGTGCAGCATCTCCTGGATTTGCCGCAGCACCGTCGTCTCGTCCTCGAACTGCAGGTTCAGGTGCTCGCCGAGCTGCACGCTGCGCAGGCGCCGATGGGCGATGAAGGCCGGCCGGCTCGCGGCGCGGATCTTGGCGTAGGCCTCGAGCGAGAGAAGCTTGTCCGGAGTGATGGTCATCGCGTTGCCTCCGCTGTCACTCGAGGCCGTAGGCCCGTGCGACAAGGCTCAAGGGATGTGCGAGCTGCGCCGGCGGCAAACCGTTCTCGGCCATGCCCTGGGCGATGTGATGCCCGGCCAGCGCACAGTCCGAGCTGATGAAGTCGGGCGTGCCGTTGCCCATCGCCTTGAACACGGGCTTGCCGATCTTCATCGCCAGCGGATGCGTCGGCGTCTTCACGCCGTAGGTGCCGGCGTGGCCCGAGCAGCGCTCGACGGTGTTGAGCTCGACCGCCACCGACTTGCCGATGAGCTTCAACATCTCTTCGGTCTTCCTGCCGATCTTCTGCACCCGGCCATGGCAGGGCACGTGGTAGCTGACCTTGCCGAGCGGCGTCGTGAAGTCGGTCTTGAGCAGGCCGTCGCGATGGCGTGCGATCAAGTACTCGAAGGGATCGAACATCGCCGTCTTCACCAACTGGACGTCGGCCTCGTCCGGGAACATGAGCGGCAGCTCCTGCTTGAACATCAGGGTGCATGACGGGATCGCCGAGACGATCGCCCAGCCTTCCCTGGCGTAGCGGGCGAGCACCGGGATGTTCGCGTTCTTGTGCTTCTCCACGCCCTCGAGGTCGCCGAGCTCGAGCTTGGGCATGCCGCAGCAACTTTCCTTCTCGACGATCTCGAATGGAATGTCGTTGTGCGCGAGCAGCTTGAGAAGGTCGTGGCCGATGCCGGGCTCGTTGTAGTTGACGTAGCAGGTGGAGAACACCGCCACCTTGCCCGGGCTGCGCTCGCCGTCGACGACCTTTGCGCCCGCATCCGGCCTGGCGGCGCCGCTGCGAAAGCGATTCGTCGCGAGCGGCGGCAGCCAGGCGTCGGGATGCACGCCCAGCGTTGCGTCGAGCACCTTGCGCACCGGCTTCATCCGGTTTGCCGCGTTGACCGCCTGGACGACGATCGGGATGCCGGCGAGCTGGCCGTGCACGTCGGTCGAGGCGAGCAGCTTCTCGCCGGTGCCGACGCCGCCCTTTTTGTACTTGATCGCCTTGGCGCGCAGCATGAGGTGCGGAAAGTCGACGTTCCACGGATGCGGCGGCACGTACGGGCACTTCGTCATGTAGCAAAGGTCGCACAGGTAGCACTGGTCGACGACCTTGGCGTAGTCCTGCTTGTCGACGCCGTGCACTTCGCCGTCGGCGGTGGCGTCGATCAGGTCGAACAGGTTCGGGAACGACTGGCACAGGCTCACGCAGCGGCGGCAGCCGTGGCAGATGTCGAACACGCGCTCCATCTCGGCAAAGGTCTTCGCCTCGTCGAAATAGTCGGCGCCCTTCCAGTCGATCGGGTGCCGGGTGGGGGCTTCGAGGTTGCCTTCGCGCAGGGTCATTGCAGAGAGGTCAGAAAGCGCGAAGCAACCGTCGCGAGCGGCCCGAGGTTGCGCCGAGAAGCGCAGCCGTACTCGAGTACGGCGAGCATCGCAAGCGCAAGGTCGGGTCGCGCAGCAGGTTGATTCGTGCTTTCAGTCGACCAGCGCGTCGAGCGCCTTCTGGTAGCGGTTGGCGTGCGAGCGCTCGGCCTTGGCCAGCGTCTCGAACCAGTCGGCAACTTCGTCGAAGCCCTCTTCGCGCGCCGTCTTGGCCATGCCCGGGTACATGTCGGTGTACTCGTGCGTCTCGCCGGCGACAGCGGCCATCAGGTTCTGCCGGCTCGTGCCGATCGGCAGCCCGGTCGCCGGGTCGCCGACGCCGTGCTCGAGAAACTCGAGGTGGCCATGCGCATGGCCGGTCTCGCCCTCGGCGGTGGAGCGGAACAGCGCGGCGACGTCGTTCTGGCCCTCGATGTCGGCCTTGTTCGCAAAGTAGAGGTAGCGGCGATTGGCCTGCGACTCGCCGGCAAACGCGTCGCGCAGGCTCTGCTCGGTCTTCGATCCCTTCAAACCCATGACGATCTCCTCGGTGGCAAATGAACGAACCCGCCCGCAGATCGCGAACGAATGCTGGACCGTAACCGGTCGCGCCGCGCAGGGCAATACATGGCTTCAATCCAGTGCATTGGGACGGGCTATTCCGGACCGCCAAGGTCGTTGCACCGATGAACCGCGCCCGTTTGCTAAACTCCGCGCCGCAGTGGGGGGGTAGCTCAGCTGGGAGAGCGTCGCGTTCGCAATGCGAAGGTCGGGAGTTCGATCCTCCTCCTCTCCACCATCCGGATAGTCCAGCAAGGTCCCGAGCAGTCCCGGGGAGTCTTCTATGTCTTCTGGGTTGCTTATTAGGCCCCCGTTCTTTTGCGTCATCGTCGTCCCTCGCCGGTATGGGTAGATAGGCCTTTGCCTAGATTTCCCCGAGTCCGTTCAACACACGAGCTGAACAGAGTCAGTCATCATCAAACCCAAACGAGTCCGGATCTTTGCCCGCCTTCATGCGTTCGCACTCCAGCACGAACTGCTTTGCAGCGGGTGCCGAGGTTTCAGGCACACACCCCGCCTTCAACAGAATCTCCACACGGGCACACATCGCGTCGATGTCTGCGTAGTGCGCGATACCCTTCGGATTGACTCGGAGCTGGACTCGAACGGCATAGTCCCCAAACGTGTTCGATGTTGATTCGGATGAGAAAGCTGCGATCAGCTTCAACAATCCCTCGTCGCTTGAGGACGCCACTTGCCACCATGCCTTGACCTCTTTTTCACCGCCCCAATGTCGCCAGCCCCTTAGCAACCATCCCAGCTCCGGGTGGTCGAGGAACTGAGCTGTCTGCGCGAGCCCGCTCACCCTCTGTCGCCAAGCGGCCTTAAGTGCCTCGACGTCGGTCGAACTCAGGAGCGCGTCGCCTTCACCTTTGGCAGCCTTCTCGGTCTCATTGAACTGGTCCCCGAAAAGTGGACGCCACGAGGTCTGTTATTTTTGACCTTGTGGAGGACATATGAAGTCAGGACCAGATCGGCGATACACGCTGGAGTTTCGGGACGCGGCGGTCAAGCAGGTGGTTGAGGCAGGACGGT
>JANXXS010000042.1 GCA_025350505.1 Burkholderiales bacterium | reverse complement strand
CCGCACCGGGTGGTGATGCGCACAGCCCGCCTCGCACTCGGCGGGTGGCGCGGCCTGCGCGGGCGCCTCAGCCTCTTGCGGCACCACCAGCGCGCGCAGCTTGGCGTTGGGCGCCAGCACGCCATGAAAGCGGATCAAGTGCAGCCGCGGCCTTGGCACCAGCGCTGCCAGCCGCTGCATGAACTCCAGCGGCGACATCACCAGATGCGTGGTCCCGTCGCGCCAGGGGGTCTTGAGCTTGAGCACCCATTGGCGCACTGGACGTGCGGGATGACGTGGTCCACCAGGTGCGCCGCCGTCTGGGCCATCCGGCCGCAGCGCGGGCCAACGCGGGCGCCGTTTGTATGCCGTAGCCGCCTTGACCGACGAGCCAAAAGAAGCCGTCGACGGAACGGTCGAACCCGACGACTGGCGTCTTGTCGGCGACAAAGCTTCTCAGGCCGGCCCAACTGCTCCGGACCTTCTTGACGGTGGTCCCGCTCGGGAGCGGCGAACGCTTTAGCGGAATTGTTTTTCGTCGCCCCGCAAGTAGTCCAATAACTCGGCGACTACCGCGATTATAGGAAGATGTGGCAACCCCTCTCAGGCATCGATATCGTCATGGGCCAGGTGACTGCGCTGCTTTCTGCCGTCGGCCAGGGCGAGCCGGAAGCGCTCGACGAGTTGTATTCGCTGCTCTACCCGGAGCTGCGCCGGCTGGCCCGCTCCCGGGTCCGCAGGAGCGGCGAGATGGCTCTGCTCGACACCACCTCGCTGGTGCACGAGTCGTACCTGCGCTTCGAAAAGGCGGGTGCGGTCTCGTTCGGGGACCGCTCGCGGTTCCTCGCGTATGCGGCCCAGGTCATGCGCTCCGTCGTGGTCGATCTCGTCCGCCAGCGGCAGAGAGAGCGGCGCGGCTGCTGCTCGCTCGCGCCATCGCCTTGCGGAAGGCGGGCCGGCTGGCCGAGGGGCGCTGGCGACCGCCGATCGGGCGATCGCGGCAGCGGCCGGCGACTGTCCCGCCATCGAGCACGGGCTGGCGCTGGCCGAGGCCGCGCGCTGCCACTCGGAGGCCGGCGAACCGGCGATGGCAGAGGGATGCCGGCGCAAGGCGCTGGCGGTCTGGGAAGCCGGCCAGGTCGAGGGCTCGGCGCTGCGATCCGGTCATTTCCGGGCGCCGGCGACCAGCCCGTTGGCCTGACGAGGCGCAATCAGGCCGGCGAAAGTTTTTTTACGGCCGGTGGCAGCCTTTCGCTGTCCATCTCGTAAAGGTGAGCAGGAGGCCCGCGTCGCCAGACGGTTGGCCCGACCCCACCTGCTTCACGGAGCCGCCATGCCGCCCCTTCGCCTGCCGCCTTGCCGATCCACGCTTCGCCTGCCGGCGCGCTGTCTGGCCATCGCCTGTTGCCTCGCCGGCACCGGCAGCGCGGTCGCCGGCGATTTCAGCATCGGCCTGGGCGCCGGCGCCGACCGCGGCCGGGTCGACTGTGTCGCCTCGTTCGCCTGCGACCGCTCCAGCGCGCACTGGAAGCTGACCGGCGGCTACCGTATCGCCGGGGCGGTGGACCTGCAGGCCGTCTGGTTCGACGCCGGCCGCTTCAGGGGCGGCGACACGACGCCGCTGGGCACCGAGTTCGGCGGCGCCTTCAAGGTCAACGGCTTCGGCATCACCGTCGGCTCCCGCTGGGAGGTCGCGCCGGGCTGGAGCGTCGCCGGCCAGGCCGGCGCGGCCAGCGTGCGCACCCGCTTCGTCTACGAGAACAGCGCCTACGGCAGCGCCAGCAAGACGACGCTGCAGCCGCTCGCCGGCATTGGCCTCGCCTACGCGATCACGCCGGCGCTGCGCGTCGGCGTCGACTACGACGTCACGCGCTTCAAGGTGCACACCGCGCGCGGCCCGCTGCACATGCTCGGCGTCGCCGCGCAGTACTCGTTCTGACCGGACCGTCCCCATGACCGCCACCTTCTCGTTCGCTCGCCCGCTCTCCCGTACCCTGCGCGGCGCGCTGCTGCACGTCGCCTGCGTCGGCCTGTGGATGGCCCTGGCTGCGTGCGGCGGTAGCGCCGATGCGCCGCCGCCGCCCGAAACCGGCCCCGTCCTGCCCGTGCCGCCGACCATCACGCTGCAACCGGTGAGTCTGACGGTGACCACGGGCCAGCCGGCAAGCTTCACCGTCGCCGCGACCGGCACCGCGCCGCTTGCCTATCAATGGCAGCGCAACGGCGTCGCCATCGCCGGCGCCACCTCGACCACTTTCTCGCTTCCGATGACCGTGCTTGGCGACAGCGGCGCCACGTTTCGCGCCGTCGTCAGCAACGTCGCGGGCAGCGCCACCAGCAACGCCGCGACGCTCACGGTGACGGCAAGCGCTCCAGTGCTCACCATCTCGCCGCAGCCGGCGAGCGTCAGCGTCGCGGCCGGCGCGCAGGCCTCGTTCACGGTCGGCGGTACGTGCAGCGCGGGTACGCTGAACATCCGCTGGCAGCGCAACTCGGGCGCGGCCGCGGCATTCGCCGACATCGCCGGCGCGACGGCCGCGACTTACAGCTTTGCCACCGTCATCGGCGACAGCGGCGCCATGTTCCGTGCGGTGCTCGACTGCGCCGGCCAGAGCAGCACGCCGAGCAGCGCTGCCGCGCTCACCGTCACGGCGCTGGCATCGGTCACGCTGTCGGCCCTGCAGACGAACCTTCGCCCGCAGGCGCTGATCATCGCCATGAGGGGCATCGACCAGCTCGGCGACGGCAGCTTCGCCTTCATCTCGGCGAACCGGGTCATGCGGCTGAGCGCCGACTTCGCTGCGATCACGCCGATCGCCGGCGCCGTCGGCGTATCGGGCTCGATCGATGGACCGGCAGCCTCGGCGTCCTTCGCCAGCCCGATCGGGCTTACGCATGACGCTGCCGGCAACATCTACGTGAGCGACAACGAGACCATCCGGCGCATTGCCGCGAGCGACGGTGCCGTCAGCACGATCGCGGGCCTCGCCGGCAGCACCGGCAACGCGAACGGAACCGGGAGCGCGGCTCGCTTCTCGACCCCGCATCAGATCGCCCTCGGTCCCGATGGCGATCTCTACGTGGCCGAACAGGCAGGCAACGTGGTCCGCCGCGTCACGACGGCCGGTGTCGTGAGTCTTTATGCCAGCGGGTTCAACAGCCTTGCGGGTGTGGCGGTCGCAGCGAACGGTGACGTTCTGGTCGGTGATACGGGCAGTCACCGCATCCAGCGTATTCATCGCAACGGCAATGTCGCGGGGGTTATCGACACGCTGGCCGGCAACGGCACGGCGACGACCACCGACGGTGTCGGCATCGCGGCTGGCATCGAGGCGCCGACTCACCTGGTCGTGAGCGGCAACACCCTCACCGTGCGCCAACGGTTCGGCGTGATCCGCCAGATCGATCTGACGACGGCGGCGACGACGACGCTGACCGGCACCCGCGCGATCGGCGAATATGTCGACGGCACGAAGACGACGGCCCGCATCGACACCGGCTTCGCGCTGACCAGCGTGGCCAGCGGCGGCTTCATGCTCAGCGACAACACGTCCCTGCGCTTCCTCAGCACCACCGGCGACGTGCGCAGCGTCGCCGCCTCAGGCGCCATCGGCAACACGCCGGCCGGCACCGCGACGCTGCCTCTGATGCCCTTCGAACCCACTGCCGTGCGCGCGGTGACTGTCGATCCGAGCGGCAACGTCGTGGTGACCGACAACGCGGAAAGGCAGGTTCGGCGCATCGACGCGAGCGGCGTCGTCACGCTCGCCTCGGGCCTGTTCGGCTCGTTCCCGGGCAGCTCGCTCGACGGCACAGGCAGCGAGGCGCAGTTCGTCGAGCCCGGCTATGCGCTCACCAGCGACAGCGCCGGCGTCATCTACGCCGGCGATCGATATGCGGTGCGCCGGATCGGCACCGGCAACGCAACGACGACGCTGGCCGGCTCCGCGCTCAACGCCGGCGCGGTCGACGGCGCCGGCGCGGCGGCCCGCTTCGGCTCGGTGTTCGGCCTGGCCGCGGGGCCTGGGGGCAACTTGTTCGTGGGCGACGCGGTCAACAACGTCGTGCGCCGCATCGACGGCGCCGGCAACGTCACCACCTATGCCGGCGTGGTCGGCCAGAGCGCGAGCGTCGACGGCGCCGCTGCGGTCGCGCGCTTTCGCTTCCCCGGCCAGCTCGTGATCGCTCCCGACGGCTCGCTCTACGTGGCCGACAGCGTGTCGGCGTCGGTCAGCCCGACTAGCGCGACCATCCGCCGGATCGCTGCCGATGGCTCGACCGTGTCGACGATCGCCGGCGTCAGCCTGGTCGGGGCGTTCACGGTCGATGCGGCCGGCACGCTCTACTACGGCAGCGCCGGCGGCCTCATGAAGTTGTCGCTCGGCGGCGTCAGCCGCGTCGTCATCCCGCGCGGTCCGGCCAATGCCGTGGTGCTCGGCGCCAGCCCGGGCGTGGGAGGCATCGAAGGGATCGCGGTCCTCGGGCCGAAGCAGCTCGTCATCCTGAGCGGGCAGCAGATCCTCGTGGCGACTCTGCCGTGACGAACCGCGGCGCCTCGCGAGCCTGGCCGCACGAACCCGGAGCGCTTCTCGCAAGAGCCCGATACTTCCGGAGTGAGTGCCCGGGTCCTTCTTTCCTTGCTGTGGCTGTTTCATTGGTTGCCGCTGGGAGCACAGGCACTCTGCGGTGATGCGGTCGGTCGGCTGGGCTACCGCTTCGTCAGATCGCGCCGGAAGATCGCCCTTCGCAACCTCGAGCTCTGCTTCCCGGAGCACAGCGACGAACAGCGCGTCGAGCTGGCGCGCCGGCACTTCCGCTGGCTCGGCCGCAGCCTGCTCGAGCGCGGCCTGCTCTGGTATGCATCGCCCGCGCGGCTGCGTCGGCTGATCCACGTCGAAGGCGACGTCCATCTCGCGGAGCGAAGCGAGCGTCCGGTCATGTGGCTGGCGCCGCACTTCATGGGCCTCGACGTCGCCGGTGCCTCGGTGCTGCTGTTCCAGAATCGCAAGGGCATCTCGATCTACCAGACGCAGAGCAATGCGGTGCTGGATCGCGCGCTCAGGCGAGGCCGCCTCAGGCTCGGCAACGCCGAGATCTTCTCGCGCGACGAGGCGGGTCGCGCCTTGGTTCGCGCGATCCGCCGCGGCGACGGATTCTTCAACCTGCCCGACATGGATTTCGGCACCCGCGATGCTGCTTTCGTGCCCTTCTTCGGCGTGCCGGCGGTGACGCTGCTGGCGCCTTCGCGAATGGCCCGGGCCCTGAACATGATCGTGCAGCCCGTCGTCGCCGAGATCCTGCCCCGCGGCGCGGGCTACCGGGTTCGCTACGAAGCGCCGTGGACCGACTTTCCGACCGAAGACGCCGTTGCCGACAGCGCACGCATGAACCGCTGGATCGAATCGGAGATCCGGCGCAACCCGGCGCAGTACCTCTGGGTGCATCGCCGCTTCAAGACCCGGCCGCCGGGCGAGCCCTCGCTGTATTGACGCCGGGTTCGCCGCGCGCGGCCCCGATAATCCGCTTCATGCGGGTTCGCTTCACCAAGATGCAAGGCGCGGGCAACGACTTCGTCGTCCTCGACGCGACGCGCGTGCCGCTCGACCTTAGCAACGCGCAGCTGCAGACGCTCGCAGACCGGCGCTTCGGCGTCGGTGCCGACCAGATCCTGGTCGTCGAGAAGGCCAGGCATCCGGGCATCGACTTCGGCTACCGCATCTTCAACGGCGGCAGCGGCGACGAGGTCGAGCACTGCGGCAACGGCGCGCGCTGCTTCGTACGATATGTGCGCGAGCACGGCCTCACGGACAAGACCACGCTGTCGGGAGGATAGGTTTTTCAAACGCCCTTTTTCCTTCCCCACGGCACCCCGAACACGGCAGAACAGGGTCTGAACACAGCGCCCCGACGCGCTTGAATCTGTCTTTGGATGCAGGCTGAGATCTGTGGGGCGTTGACAGCCCAGC
>JANXXS010000030.1 GCA_025350505.1 Burkholderiales bacterium | reverse complement strand
CCAGTCGTCGAAGGTTAGCTTGCTGACGAACCTACGGCGACCGCAAAGAAACTCATGGATCGGCGGGCTCGTGCAGTACCCGACGCCTATGCAAGCAAGGCGCAGTTGCGAACCATGCAGCGGCGAATCAAGGCATGGCGTGCCGAGAAGGCGAAGGATCCGATCCTCGGGAAGTTGAGGAAACCGGTCGTCGAAACTGAGGCGTGAAAGTCGCACGGAGCAACGCATCGAGCGCCAGCGAGCTGTGGACATGTGGAGTGCGCCGGGAGACCGGCAAGGAGTAAAGGGTGCAAGTCCCTGACAACAAAGAAGTAGCGAATCATGTTGTCCCCGAGTCATGCGCGGTGCATCGTGAGGTGCGGCGCGAAGCGTTGACAGGGGTACGCATAGGCCAGCCATCGAGCCACGATAGATCCTTATCCCGGGTGCCGACGCCGTTCCACAGGCGCAAGGCAACACGGATGAGCGCGCCCACGCAAGCGCTCGCCCGACCCGGCGTGGTCGTAGACACTGGCATGTGCGCACGCTCCTTGCACGGGAACCGGGAGATCTCTGGTTTGACCAGCCGCGGTACTGGGCTGGCCCGCATCGGGAAGGCGAGGAGCCGTAGCCGATGATGCACGAACCAGAGAAGTCAGACTCGGCCATACGAGCTGTGAAGCCCGCGAACAAGGCCGCCTCGGCGGCTGCGGAGTGGGTGGAGCAAAGGGCCGGGACCAAGGGAAACACGGGACAACCGCACACGCGACGGACTCAGCGCCGCGATAGCGTGTCACAGGGGCTGGACCGTGTACGGCACGCTGCAAGGCAGCGGAAGAAGGAGAAGTTCACTGCGCTGCTGCACCACGTCACGATGGATTTGCTGCGGGAGTCGTTCATGGCGATCAAGCGCCATGCGGCACCCGGAGTCGACGGCGTGACGTGGCAGGACTACGAGGCGAGTCTTGAGGGCAACCTTGAGGACTTGCATGCACGGGTCCATCGCGGAGCGTATCGGGCGCTACCTGTCAGGCGACGGTTCATCCCGAAGCCGGGCAGCAACAAACAGCGCCCACTCGGTATTGCCGCGCTGGAAGACAAAGTCGTTCAGCGCGCGACTGTCACGGTGCTCAACGCGATCTATGAGGAAGACTTCCTCGGCTTCTCGTACGGGTTTCGGCCCGGACGCGGACAGCACGACGCGTTGGACGCACTATCGGTGGCGATATGCGATACCGCGGTGAACTGGATTCTCGACGCCGACATTCGGAGCTTCTTCGACCAAATTGACCAGAAATGGTTGGTGCGGTTCCTGGAGCATCGGATCGGCGACGAGCGCGTCATCCGTCTTGTTCGCAAGTGGCTCAAGGCGGGCGTTCTGGAAGATGGGGAGTGGAGCGTCAGTGAGAAGGGGACTCCTCAAGGGGCAGTGGCATCACCGCTGCTCGCAAACGTCTACCTGCACTACGTCTTCGATCTCTGGGCTCAGCAATGGCGGCGGCGCGAAGCGGCCGGTAACGTGGTCGTTGTGCGATATGCCGACGATATCGTTGCTGGTTTCGAGCACGAAGCCGATGCGAGGCGCTTCTGGGATGCGATGCGAACGAGGTTCGAGCAGTTCGGGCTCGAGCTTCACGGGGAGAAGACCCGACTGCTGGAGTTCGGCCGCCAAGCGGCGGCAAGGCGACAGCGGCAAGGGCTTGGCAAGCCGGAGACCTTTACCTTCTTGGGGTTCACGTTCATTTGCGGCAAGTCTCGGCGCGGGGCGTTCCTGCTCCATCGCAAGACAAGGGGCGACCGCATGAGGGCGAAGCTTCGAGAGGTAAAGGAGCAACTGCGTGACCGCATGCACGACGCCATTCCCGAACAGGGGCGATGGTTGAAGGCTGTGGTTACCGGCTTCTTCGCGTATCACGCGGTGCCTACGAATAGTCGGGCGCTCGGAGCCTTCCGACATCACGTCACCGATCTCTGGCGCCGTACGCTTCGGCGGCGTAGCCAGAAGGACGGAATGACGTGGGAGCGGATGGCGAAGATTGCTGCCTACTGGTTGCCCACACCCCGCGTCCTTCATCCGTGGCCGAACCAGCGCTTTGCCGTCAAACACCCAAGGTAGGAGCCGTATGCCCGAATCGGGCACGTACGGATCTGTGCGGGGGGCGCTCAGCAATGGGCGTCCCTACCGCGATCGATGCGCCTGCGGCGCACCGGCTGCGACCGTGGACAACGCGCCGCGAGGCGGCTGCGTTGCCCACCGCCGCAGCCTTCGACCACATGCCCACAGCCTTCAACCATTGAATTGAAGAGGTAAAGAAGGAGCCGAAACGACAACCAGCCGACGGGTAACATTCCGTCGTGAGGCAACACGAAGCTCAAGATAGTTGACGCCGGGCACCCGGCGCTCCCTTGGCCGAGGGCGATGGGGAAAACTGGACTTCGAGCGCCAGTCCCCCTGGCGCATACGAGAAGGAGGCGCTGGCGCCACCAAAACTCTCACCGACGGTGAGAGCAATTCAAGATGGTCGGCGCGAGCCCGGGCGC
>JANXXS010000011.1 GCA_025350505.1 Burkholderiales bacterium | reverse complement strand
ACCATGAAGACGACCGACGGGCGCGCGATCGAGCGCTTAGCGTCGATCGTGCTGCACTGTCAGCGACGCGATCGTCTGTCGTTGCGGGATGCCGCGTCGCAGGTGCTCGATCGCCTGGCCGAGTTCCCGGCGATCGACCTTTTCGAGACCGCGCCGGCCGGTGGCCCGGCCGAGCTGGTCGGCGAGGGTCGCGTATGGCAGCACGCGAGTAACGGGCGCGCGGCCGGCCAGGCGCAGCACCGTGGCGGCGGCAACTTCGCCACGATGGGCGGCGAGCTGATGGCCGACAAGCCCACGACGCTCGAAGCACGATCGAAGGCGCGGCCGGCGTGCGCTGAGCTGCGCGGAGTCTCGGGCTTGCGTGCCTGGCTGCGTCTCGGCTGGGCTGACCGAGCGATCGTGCCGGCGCAGCTCGAGTCGCACGGCGGACGCATAGCAATCCCTGCGGCTGTCGCCTGGGCTTTGTTCGGCGTCGGTGCTGAGCCCGTGGCGGCGCTCGCGGCGCAGCGCGTCTCGTCGACCTGGAGCACGCTGAAGGCAACCGATGCAGGGCGCAGCAAGGTCGCGCCGCTGGCCGATGTGGTGCGGTGGGTGATGGATATCGACGAGCTGGACGTGCAGCCCGCCGCCGCGCGCGTGCTTGACCTGGTGCAAGCGAAAACGTCTGCGCTCTATCTGCGAGTGCCTGGCCAGGGCGTGCGAGAGATCGAAGCGGCCGACTATTTCGAGCTGGTCGAAATGAACCCGTTCAATGGCGACGACCTGGGTGCAATCGCGTGGCTGCGCGACGTGTGGCTCGATCAAGCGACCGAGAGGGCGCACCTTGATGCGAAGTACGGCGGCGAGCTTGCCATCCTTGAGCGTGACGCGGTGGCCCTGTTCGGCTATGCGAACACGGTAGCGGTGGCAAAGGCAGCCGTGCCAGCGGTCGATGCGCCGGACAGTGGCAATGTTGCGCCCGAGGCGGCGCGCTGGTTCCTGCCAAAGCACGTCGCGGGTGCCCGGTGGACCGACGCGGAGAAGGCCGAAATGCGCCGTCTGCGTGATGTCGAGCGCTTGAGCGATGCGGAGATCGCTGCGCTTGTTGGCACGAAACGGCAGACCATTGGGCAAGTGATCGGCAGTCGCAAACCGCGCAAGGGTGGGGCTGTCGTCGGAATCACGCGGCACCTTGCGCGATGAGCCGGGAAAGACTGGCCTTGCATTTCGCCTTGCACCTTCCGGCTTAAGCGCGCACCGCCGGCCATAGGCGGCGGGTCGCTTGCGGCGCCTTGCCGCCACCTTGCAACGTGGCCGCAAGGGCACGTCATCGATTCAATTTCCAGCACGGTCCGACGTGGGCCGCAGCGGCCCGAGGGCCTACATGGAAGGACGAACGATGCGACTAGCTACAGAAACGAGCGCGCCCGTGCGGCGCGATCGATGCGTGCGACTGCCGGAGGCGTTGAAGCTGTCCGGCCTCGGAAAGTCAACGCTCTACGAGCTGATGCGCGGGGGCAAATTCCCTCGCAATGTGCGGCTCCACGGCCGCACTGTGGCCTGGAGCGAAGGGGCGATCCTGAGCTGGGTTCAGGATCGGTTGAAAGCGGAAGTGCAGGCGCCTGCGCTTGGGGCCGATGTGCCCAAGGTAGGAGGGGCGCGTCATGCCGAGTGAACACCGGCCGCGCTTCACGATCGACGGGCGCGAGTACGCAGAGCTTGCGGAGCGGCACATCGCGTCGCGACCGGACGCGTTCATTCGCGAAGGCGACTTCACGGAGCCGAGCCAAGTCATTGCCGGCGGCACCGTCGTCCCCGGCGGCCGGAAGTTGCACCTGGTGTTCCGGCCTTCGGGGAGCATGACCCTATTCGTTGCAGCGACGGGCGAGCCGGTGCCGCCCAGTACCAGCGGCGACCTGTGCCGGCTGTACTACGCGGACCTGATCCGTCGATTCGTTGCCTCGTGCCCTGGACGCTTTACCGTAGAGCACAAGTTCACCGGCTGGCCCAAGAGCGGCGGTAACTTCATCGATGGCTTTTCCATGCGCATCGTCATCACGCCCGACAACGTGCGGCACCTGTCCTCTGCGCAAGACGAACCGCTGTGCGCCTGGGAGCTGAACGGCAAAGGTAAGACGCTTCGCCTGCTGTCCGTGAACGGGCAGGCTGGGCGCGAAACATGAGCGACAAGCGCGAGCCAAAGAGGCCCGCACTCGCGCCGCGCGTCATCACGCCCGAGCTGATCCGCGAGGCTCTGGCTTGCATGCCGCCGGACGTGGACCGCGATACATGGGTCAAGGTCGGCATGGCGGTAAAGGCCGAGCTCGGCGCCGATGGCTTCGGCCTTTGGAATGACTGGAGCGAACAAGCGAAGGTCTACAAGACAAAGGCCGCCCGCGACACCTGGCGCAGCATCAAGGCCGGCGGGCGCGTGAAGATCGGAACGCTGTTCGCGATGGCGAAGGGCCACGGCTTCCGCTTCCCGGACGCGCAGCCTGGCCAGGCGAGCGCAGGCGCCTGCGTTGGGCCCGATGCCGAGCAAGTGGCGCGCGATCAAGCCGAGCGCGAGCGCAAGCGCGCGGCCGAAGAAGCGCAGTACCGAGAGCGCGCCGAGCAAGCGGCGCGCGATGCTGCGCACTTGTGGGACGAAGCCAGCGACAAAGGCGCCAGCCCGTACCTGGAGCGCAAAGGGGTGAAGGGCCACGGCGTGCGCTACCTGGTCGACGGCACCTTGCTTGTGCCGATGCGCAAGGCGACGGGCGAGCTGTGCAACGTGCAGCGCATCGCGCCCGTCAAGCCTGCCGGCAACGCGCCGGAAAAGCGCTTCCTGCCAGGCGGCCGAAAGACCGGGCTGCTGCATTGGATCGGAGATCCCGCCTGCGCCGCTGTGCTGCTGATCGCAGAGGGCTACGCGACGGCCGCAAGCGTGCACGAGGCGACGGGTCGGCCGGTGGCCGTGGCCTTCGATGCGGGGAACCTGGCGAACGTCGCGCGCGAGCTGCGCGAGTTGCACCCGGCCGCGTCGATCCTGGTCTGTGCGGACGACGATCGCGAGACCGAGGCCCGCACCGGAAAGAATCCCGGCCGTGCCGGCGCCGTGACCGCGGCGCGAGCGGTAAACGTCGAAGGCACGCCGGCCGGTATCGTGGTCCCGCAGGGCTTGCCTGAGGGCGGCACGGATTGGAACGACCTGGCGCAGCACGCCGGGCCCGAAGCGGTGCGCCAGGCGATCGAAGATGCGGTGCAGGCCCTTGCGTCGGGAACGCTGCGGGAAGGCCCGAAACGGGCTCGCCAGGCGCGCCAAGCCGCCGGCGAGGGCAACGGTAGCGGCGGCGACGACGACGGCTCCGGCGGTGCCGATCGCGACGGACCCGGAGGCGACGCCGGCCCGCCGAAGCGCGACCCGTTCGAGGTCGACGCGGATGGCGTGTGGCACGTGACACGCGACAAGGATGACGACGCTAAGCGTGCATGGCTGTGCGCGCGCCTGGACATTGACGCGATGACGCGCTCCGACGATGCGAACGGCTGGGGCTACCTGCTGCGATTCACCGACCCGGACGGGAACCCGAAGCAATGGGCCATGCCTTCGGCGATGCTGAGCGGCGAGGGCGCCGAGTGGGCGGGTCGGCTGCGCGACCTGGGCTTGCGCATGGCGCCGGGCCCGCGTGCTCGCAACCTGGTGGCGCAGTACATCGATACGCGCAGTCCGCCGGAGCGCGTGACGTGCACCGATCGCGTCGGCTGGCATGGGCCGGTCTTCGTCTTGCCCCATAGCAGCATCGGTACTGCCGAGGGCAAGCGCTACGTTTTCCAGAGCGAAAGCGGCATGGAAAACACCTTCGCAAGGCATGGCACGTTGGAGCAGTGGCAGGCCGAGGTCGGCGCGCTGTGCGTCGACAATTCGCGCCTGGCCTTCGCCGTGTGCTGCGCCTTCGCCGGGCCGATGCTGCGACCTGCCGAGATTGAAAGCGGTGGCGTGCACTTCCGGGGTAATTCGAGCCAGGGCAAGACAACGGCCCTGCGTGTCGCGGCGAGCGTGTGGGGACGGCCGAGCTACATGCAGCGGTGGCGCACGACCGACAACGCGCTAGAGGCCACGGCCGTGCAGCACTCCGACTGCCTGCTGATCCTCGACGAGTTCGGCCAGCTCGATCCGCGCGTCGCGGGTGAATGCGCGTACATGCTGGCGAACGAGCAAGAGAAAGGCCGCGCGACGCGAGGCGGCTTGCCGCGCAAGCGGCGCACTTGGCGGTCGCTGTTTCTGTCGTCGGGTGAGTTGTCGCTGTCGCAGCATATGGACGCGGTAGCGAAGACGCCGCGCGCTGGCCAGGAAGTGCGCATGCTCGATATTCCGCTGGACGCTGGCGCCGGCATGGGCGGGCTCGAGACGCTGCACGGGCACGCCGGGCCCGCTGCGCTTGCCGATGCGGCCGTGAGCGCGGCGGCACGGTTCTACGGCACGCCTGGCCGCGCCTGGCTCGAATGGGCCAGTGCGCACTACACGGAGTTGCCCGCACTACTCGCGCCGCTGATCGATCGCTTTCGCGATGAGATGGTGCCGGCGGCGAGCGCGGCCGAGCAAGTGCGACGCGCTGCGATGCGCTTCGCGTTGATCGCTGCGGCCGGCGAGCTGGCGACGCGAGCGGGCATCACGGGATGGCATGTCGGCGAGGCCGCGTCTGCGGCGCATCGATGCTTCGCGGCATGGCTCGCGGCGCGCGGCCACCTGGACAACGGCGAAGACGCGGCGATGCTGCGCCAGGTGCTGCGCTTCCTGGAGCTGAACGGCGAGGGCCGCTTTACCTGGTGGGATCGCGCGATGGACGACAAGTCGCCGCGCACGCTGAACCGGGCTGGCTTTCGGCGCCACGTCGACGAGGCCGGCGAGCCGTTACAGCTCGATGCGGTGACCGAGTACGGGGCCACGGCCCTGCGCCGCAATGCGCAGGTCGAGTACATCGTGCTGCCCGAGGTTTTCCGGGGCGAGGTCTGCCACGGTTTCGACGCGACGGCCGTCGCCAGGCTGTTGCAGCGTCGGGGCCACCTGGCGCACCAGAAAGACCGCCTGACCGACAAGCAACGGCTACCCGGCATCGCCTCGTCGGCGTGCTACCGCATCAAGCCGAGCGTTTTCGGCGACGAGCTGTGATCCAGTCGACCGCGAGGCCGCCGGAGGCGCGAAAGCTGTTCCCGTTGCCGAGACCGGGCGGGAACAGAATTTCAGGCACCGGGAACGCCAGAAGTGAGCATCCATGCGGGTTTGCGGCCGGTGTTCCCGTGTTCCCGCTGTTCCCGGTGCAAAACGACAGGGCCGGCAACTGCGCGCGCGTCGCAGCGGCGCGCGTCATGCGAACGCGGATTCAATGGGCAAACCGGGAACCGAACGCACGCGGCGAAATGTGGATAACTTTCGACGTGCAGTCTACAAAGTGCAAAAGACGCCGGGGTTAGATTCGCTCAAAAATAAGGCACCGGCCGCAAACCCGCATGAATGCTCGCTTTGCGGCCGATAGGGGATGTGCACAAGTGTCCAGCGCAACCGCGCACAACGGGCGTTATGTCTACTCTTTGTAGATAAATGCGCCGTATTGATCTACAGAATGCGACGTGATACGCTGCGCGAAGCGCAGCGGTAGCGCACGAAAGGGCCGACGAGATGACACCCGATGAGTTCGATGCAGCGCTGGCGGCGCTGGGCTGGAAAGGCACCGACTTTTGCGAGCGTGCGGGCCTGGTGCCGAACACCGTCTGGCGCTGGCGTAAGGGCGCCGTCGCGATCCCGCGCTGGGTCGGCGAGTACCTGCGGGCAATGCTCGCGATTCAACGGCTGCACGGCGAGTTCGTCGCGCCGCAGCGCGGCAACGATCGAGCGGTGCGCCAGGTTGCGACTGTGGGCGGCGCCGGGCAGCTCGGCGATGCCGACGCGCCAGGGCGCGAAGGCGCGATGCAGTAACTGGCGCAGTAACCGCAGGCGCCTGCGGGCCAGAAAGTGAGCATTCATGCGGCTTTCCGGCCGGTGTTAGAGTGACCCCAGCCCACCAGGAACACCTCAAAGAGACCGCCTTCGCGGTCTCTTTTTTGCCATTTTCATAGGCAATTCTTGTCCTTGGACGTCCATCGAGATTCATCTGCTTCTCGTCCAGAAAGTGGTGGCGTCGGCGTCTGAACTCCGTGACGGAGCGGCGTGCAAAGCGCGCCGAACGAGTGGCAGACAGCCAGCAAACGTTCGCCGACGTCGCAGCAGCCTGGCTGGCAAAGCAGAAGGGTGAGTGGGCCCCCATCCACTTCACGAAGAGCAAGCGGGCGCTCGAACGAGACGTCATGCCGACGCTTGGCAAGCTACCGGTAAGCCGTGGTCTTGCCCCTGTATTTCCGGACACGGCCTTTCGCCCGGGGTGCGATTGGCGCACCGACTGATTGCCTTCAGCGGATCGCGAATCGGCAATGTCGTGTCCGCACAATGGGCGCAGTTTGACCTCGAAAGTCAGCCCGCTTCTTGGCGCATTCCTCGCAGCGATGCGAGATGAAAGTCAGCGGCGGCGGGAGATCCCACGACCATCGGGTCATCCTTCCAAAGCAGATTGCATCGGAGCTGCGACGCTGGCAGCTCATGCAACCGAAGACAGCGTTTACCTGTTTCCCGGTCACCAGGGCCGCTCACATCTGTCGCGCGAGGCTTTGGAGAAGGCGTTGCGGGACACCATGGGTCTCGCGGGGAAGCATTCGCCACATGGCTGGCGAAGCGCGCTGTCTACTCGGACTCGCGAAGAGACGGACTGACTTCGATGCGGAACTCATCGACTTGAGTTTGGTCCTCCGCAGAAGGGGCGTCCCGCGTACGTTTGGTGCGTCGTCGTGTACCTGCTTGCACCGTCCACCTGCTCGGCGGAGCGCTCGACCCTGGCGACACGCCTCCTTGTCGGCCTTAAAGCCCCTCAGCGGGGCCGGCGCGCGCGCGCCGGCGCCTGCACCGGTTCGGGCGCGCGCCCGCCTGGAATCGCCTCTACGGCAGCTGCCAGGATCTTCTCATTGGCGGCACACGTTCTTCGGAAGACTGCGCTGAGGCGCCGGTCGTGAGCGGCTCGGTTCCAGAACCCGAGTGCGGCCTGGGCGGCCTGTTGCCAGAGCTCGCGCTCACCAGGGAGGGGAAGGCGGGGCGCGTAGTTGCGCTCGACCAGTTCCACGCCGCGCTGCGGCGCGTAGAGCATCGGCAGCATGTCGTAGACCGGCGCCAAGCGAAAGCCCGGCCCGCCCGGAACGAACGACATGTTGCCGTCGTGCATGTCGGTGTTGCCGATGAGCTGCCCGAAGTGCCAGAGGCGCGTCACTGCCTCGCGCGTCTCCTCGTCGATGAGTCCGGCCTCGAGGAGCTTCGCTGCCCCCTCGGGCCACGGCCGTCCTGCCGGCCCGAGCCAGGCGTTGTTCACCGCCGCCCATGAGCACATCGCCGACCGGCCGTGCACGCCGTGACGGTCGAAGCGCTCGACCTCGAGGAACGTCCTGTCGGCCGCGCGGTGGATGGCCGTGCGCGCGGAAGTCAGGCCCGGAAGGGTCGGAATGCACTGGGAAGCCAAGTGCTCGCAGACCAGGAGGTCGGCCCAGCGCTCCGTACCCGGCGAGTCGTCCGAGCCGGAGAACTTCACGATGACGTGGACCGGCTCGCCGCCGAGTTGGCGCAAGGTCGTGAACTTCGGAAATTCGCCGCCAGCGGACGAGTCCGCACTCCCGTGCTGCATAGCGAGCTGCGCCAGGGATGGATAGCCCTCCGTCAGCTGCGAGTCGGTCAGCGGCTTCGGCGGGCGCTGCCGCCGCTCGAGCCAGAGCCGATAGGCGGTCTCGCCGACGATGAAGTCGCCGCTCAGGTCGGAGCCCAAGAGCGACAGCGCGTGCAGGGTGTCGTCGTCCGACCACTTGCGCGGGTCCGTGCTCACCTGCAGAAGGTCTGCGTTGTTGCGCGCGAAGGCTCGGCCGAGGAAGCCCTCGGGGCGCAGGTCCTGCAGCGGATACGGGATGCCTTCGAACCAACCGTTCTGCATCTCGACGCTCAGGGGCCACTCGAAGTTGGCGCCGAACTGGAGCAGGCTGCCATCGGGGTAGGCGAGGTGCAACCGCCCGGCCTCGGCCGAGCCACCCGCCCTGTCGATGCGAAAGACGTGCAGAGGCGCCGCGCTGCCGCGGAGCAGCCGGCGCGTCGCATAGGAGGTCCGGCGGGCCTGGCCAATTGTCAGGACCGCGTCTCCCGCGGCACGCACGGTTCGCATGAGCGTGGCCCGGCTTCCGCCCGACTCGGCCAGCAGCTGAGCGGCGGCGAGGCGATGGCGCTTCCGAAGCAGGATGATGAGAGAATCAGGAGTCATGGATGAAACGATTATTTATCAGCTTCCTTCTGGCTAAACTTGGCGCGATTGAATGGAAAAGTGAAACGATATTGAAACGATTATAGGGGACTCAGGAGTCCTCGGCAATCGAAGTTAGGCGTCTATGGAACGCGCGCGGCGCAGCGGCCGGCAGCGTCGGCTCGCGACCGGCTAGGCGCGAAGTCGGCGAGTTCCTCGGCCGAGAAACCCGCAAGCGGCGATCTCCGAAGCGCGATGGACGTCTTGTCGCCCTTGCCGGCGAACCAGGCCGTAGCCTTCGCCAGGATGTCACGCTCCAGCTTGAGCTGCTTGTTCTCGCGTCGCAGACGCGCAAGCCTGGTCGGCGCGCTCTCGGCCAAGTACCTCTTCACCCTGCTGCGTATCGATAGCTGGGCGGTGCGCGGCTTCGCGCTCGGTACGACCTCGCACGGCATCGGCGCGGCGAGAGCACTGCAGGTGCACGACGACGCGGGCGCCTACGCCGGCATCGCGCTCGGCCTGCAGGTCCTGCTCGCTTCCTTGTTGATACCTCTCATGTTTCGCTGGCTCGGATGAGCCTCGTCTCGGACAACGGCATCGGCATTCCCGCTCGCCTCGGGGCCAGCCGTGGGAGCGACCGGGGCTATCGCGTCGTCGGCGCCGACGCTTTGCCCTTCGGGGCGCCCGGTGGCACCGCCCACAGCTTTCTCAGCCTTGCGAGTTCGTCGTCGAAGCGCTTGTTGTTGCGGGCCAGCTCGGCCTCCTGGTTCTGGCGCAAGGCCTCCTGCGCGGCAAGCGCGGCGTCGTTGGAATCGAGCCCGCTCTTCACCTTGAGCGGCAGCGGCTTGCCGATGTAGAACTCGGCCTCGTCGAGCATGGGCTTGCGCTCGGCAAGCAGGAGCTTCTTGCGCTCGTCGATCTTCTGCATCGAACGCCGAATGTCGTCCAGCTCCTTCATGCGCTCCTCGTCGTGAGCTGCCTTGGTGGGATAGCGATTGAGGAGCTGCCTGTCGGCACGCGCCTCGACCTGTCGTTGCACGCGTTCGGCCGCTTCGACCCGCTCCCTGGCCTCTCTCGCGCTGCGCTCTTCCTCGGTTTCCTGCCGCGGCACGATGCGCTTCGGCGAACCGTCCCGGTTGTGCTCGACCTGGTCGGTGTCGGCGCATTCGGTGATCGGATGGTCTTGCGTGATCTTCTTGCCGTCCTTGCCGATGCAGGAGTAGATCCTGCCCGCCGAAGGCGCGGGCTGCGCACCGGCAGGGCCGAACGCGAAGCCAGCGACGAGCACCCCCAGGACGCTGATTCGGTGAGCTGACATGGCCGTCCTTCTGCGCCTTCGGTAGCAACTCGCGTATCTTCCGATCGCGGCCAACCCATCGACGACGCCGCGCGCCGCCAGATGCGGACGATAAACCCCAAACGCTTCCCGGCTGCCGGGTGACGCCTCGTCAACCTGTACCAAGCCGGCTGCGCGATCGCCGGCCGGCAAGGCGAGGCGCTGCAGGCTGTCGACGTCACGTCGCGCCCTTGCCGGAAGCGATGCCGAATGCCGTGCCGCGGTACGCGCGACGGCTTCGCAAGCGCCGCGACGCGCCATCGGGTGTCGAAACGAGCTAGACCAGGCCGACCCAGCGGCCGCCTTCGGCCGAAGACTGCACCGCAGCCTCGATGAAGGCCATGCACTTGATGCCGTCGGCGATGGTCGGGAAATTCACCGCCGGGTTGAGCGCGCTCGACCCGCTCGTGTCGCGCGCGGCGCGGATCGCCTGCGCGACCTCGGCATAGATCGTCGCAAAGCCTTCGAGGTAGCCTTCGGGATGGCCCGAGGGAATACGCGTCACGCGCGCTGCGTCCGCGTGAGCTGCCGCGGTGCCGCGGGCGATGGTTTGCGTCGGCTGGCCGAGCGGCGACCATTGCAGTTGGTTGGGATGCTCCTGCTGCCAGCTCAGCCCGCCTTCGCTGCCGTAGACGCGCAGGCGCAGCGCGTTCTCGTTGCCCGGCGCGACCTGGCTCGCCCAGAGCAGGCCGCGCGCGCCCTTGGCGTAGCGCAGCATGACCTGCACGTTGTCGTCGAGCCGACGGCCGGCGACGAAGGTGCTCAGCTCCGCGCACAGCGCGCTGACCTCGAGGCCGGTCACGTAGTCGGCCAGGTTGTAGGCATGGGTGCCGATGTCGCCGATGCAGCCGCCGAGGCCCGATCGCTTCGGGTCGGTGCGCCATTCGGCCTGCTTCTGGCCCGTCGACTCGAGCGGGCCGGCGAGCCAGTCCTGCGCGTACTCGACCTGCACGACGCGGATCGTGCCGAGCGCGTCGTCGGCGACCATGCGACGCGCTTGCCGCACCATCGGGTAGCCGGTGTAGTTGTGCGTGACGGCGAACAGGCGCCCCTGCTTCCTGGCCAGCGCTTCGAGGCGGCGCGCATCGGCCAGCGTCGTCGTCACCGGCTTGTCGCAGATGACGTGCATGCCGGCTTCGAGAAAGGCCTCGGCGACCGGTGCATGCTGGTCGTTCGGCGTGACGATGACGACGGCCTCGATGCCGTCGTCGCGCGCCGCTTCGGCATCAGCCATCGTCCGGTAGTCGGCGTAGACGCGCTCGAGGCCGAGCGCGGCGCCGGAGCGCAACGATTTCTCGGCGGTCGACGAGAGCGCGCCGGCGACCAGCGTGTATTGATCGTCGAGGCGTGCCGCGATGCGATGCACGGCGCCGATGAAGGCGCCTTCGCCGCCACCGACCATGCCCAGGCGGATGCGCGGCGCCGGCCCCGCCGCGGCGGCCGCTTCGATCGTCATCGCGCGGCGCCGGCGAGGCCGAGCATGCGCTGCAGTTGCTGCGGGTCGGTGGCGCCGCCGGCGAAGTCGTCGAAGGCTTTCTCGGTGACGCGGATGATGTGCTTCTTGATGAACTCGGCACCTTCGGCGGCACCCTGCTCGGGGTGCTTCAGACAGCACTCCCATTCAAGCACCGCCCAGCTGTCGTAGCCGTACTGCGCCATCTTCGAGAAGATTGCGCCGAAGTCGACCTGGCCGTCGCCGAGCGAGCGAAAGCGCCCGGCGCGCTCGATCCAGGGCGCGTAGCCCGAATACACGCCTTGCCGGCCGGTCGGGCGGAACTCGGCGTCCTTGATGTGCAGCGCCTTGATGCGCGAGTGATAGATGTCGATGAACTCGAGGTAGTCGAGCTGCTGCAGCACGAAGTGCGAGGGGTCGTAGTTGATGGCGCAGCGCGGATGGTTGTCGACGCGCTCAAGAAGCATCTCGAAGGTGGTGCCGTCGAACAGGTCCTCGCCCGGATGCAGCTCGAAACAGACGTGGCAGTCGGCATCGTCGAAGGCGTCGAAGATCGGCCGCCAGCGTTTGGCGAGCTCGTCGAAGGCGGCCTCGATCAACCCGGCCGGCCGCTGCGGCCACGGGTACAGATACGGCCAGGCGAGGGCGCCGGGAAAGCTGACGTTGCTCTTCAGGCCGAGGTTGCGGCAGGCGCGCGCCGACAGCAGCATCTGCTCGACCGCCCAGGCCTGGCGCGCCTTCGGGTTGCGCCTTACCGCCTCGGGCGCGAAGCCGTCGAAGGCCTCGTCGTACGCCGGGTGGACGGCGACGAGCTGGCCCTGCAGGTGTGTGCCCAGCTCGGTGATCTCGATGCCGTGGTTGCCGGCGATGCCCTTCAGCTCGTCGCAATAGTTCTTCGACTCGGCCGCCTTCTTCATGTCGAAGATGCGCTCGTCCCACGACGGGATCTGCACGCCCTTGAAGCCGTGCCCAGCGGCCCACTTCGTGATCGATTCCCATGAGTGGAACGGCGCGGTGTCGCTCGCGAACTGCGCCAGGTAGATGCCCGGACCCTTGATGTTGCTTGCCATGTCGATCGCTCCTGGAGCAAGGATCAATATGGCGGAGGTGGCGACCCTGCCGGGTCGGGAAAAACCCCGGACTACAGCTCGGAGACGGCCGTGTCGAGCGGCATCATCATGGTCGTGCGACGCACCGAGGCGGGCGCGGGCTCGGCCTCGAGATCGTCCTTGCCGAAAGTGCCGAAGTAGATCGGCGCCCGGCCGGGCGTGGTGTCCAGCCAGGCGTCGAAGTCTTCTTCGGCGAGCAGAACCGGGGTGCGCGTTTCCTGCGGCTCGCCCTTGTCGCTGGGCGGGCGATGGAAACGCGAGAGCAGGGGATGCAGGTCGCAGTTCAGGGTCAGGATCGAAAAACTGAGCAGGGTTTCGCCGTCGTCGCCGACCCAGCGGTCCCAGAGGCCGGCAATGCTGAGCGGCGAGCGATCGGCGCGGCGGATGCGCCAGCGCTCCGAGCGCTTCGAGCCCTCTCTGTAGTAGGGAACGTTAAAGCATTGGGCCGGAACGATGCACCATTGCCGGCCGGCCCAGGCACCCTTGGACGCGGTGCGTGTCGCCGCTGATTCGCTGCGCGAGTTGACGGTCGTGCCGGGCGGCCGCATCGACTTGGCGGAGGCCTGGAGCAGGCCGAACCGGGCCAGGCAGACCTCGCGCTGGGCCGCGGCGCCGACACCGTAGCGCCGGATGATCGGCGCGAAATCGCCGGCGACGACGTCGGCATGCCAGTCGTCGGCGAGGGTTTGGCCCCACTCGCGTTCGAGCTCGGCGGCCGTCGGGGCCAGATAGTTGGTCGACATCCCGCAACTTTAGCGCCGCCGGCCGGCGCGCGGGGGCGCTTCTCGGCCGTCGTCAGTGAACTTCGCCACGCTGGACGGGCCCGCTGGCGGTGAAAGGCCCTATACCGCCACGGGGGCTTTGATGGCCGAGTGGTGCTGGTAGTCGAGCACGGCGAAGTCCTCGAACGCGTAGTCGAACATCGAAGGCGGGCGGCGCAGGATCTCGAGCCGGGGGTATGGGAAGGGCGGGCGCGAGAGCTGCAGTTCGACCTGCTCGGCATGGTTGCTGTAGATGTGGCAGTCGCCACCGGTCCAGATGAAGTCGCCGACGTCGAGATCGCACTGCTGGGCCAGCATGTGCGTGAGCAAGGCGTAGCTGGCGATGTTGAACGGCACGCCGAGAAAGATGTCGGCGCTGCGCTGGTAGAGCTGGCAGCTCAGCTTCGGCCGCCCGCCGGTGGCAGCCGGCGCGACGTAGAACTGGAAGAAGGCGTGGCAGGGCAGCAGCGCCATCTCGGGCAGCGCCGCGACGTTCCAGGCGCTGACGATGATGCGGCGCGAGTCGGGGTCGCTCCTCAGCTGCTCGACGACGCGCGCGATCTGGTCGACGTGGCCGCCGTCGGGCGTCGGCCAGGACCGCCACTGCACGCCGTAGACCGGACCGAGGTCGCCATTCGGCGCCGCCCACTCGTCCCAGATGGTGACGTCGCGCTCCTGCAGCCAGCGCGCGTTGCCGTCGCCGCGCAGGAACCAGAGCAACTCGAGGACGATGGAGCGCAGGTGCACCTTCTTCGTCGTCACCAGCGGGAAGCCTTCGCCCAGGTCGAAGCGCATCTGGTGGCCGAAGATGCTCTTCGTTCCGGTACCGGTGCGGTCGCTCTTGGCGACGCCGTGGTCGCGCACGTGGCGCATGAAGTCCTCGTATTGCGAGCGGACGGGACGGTCGGCATTCATCGTCGAATTATCGACTCAGCGATCGAATTGCAGCGCCGCGAGCCGCGCATAAAGTCCGCCCGACGCGACGAGCTGCTCGTGCGTTCCGGTCTCGACGATCTGGCCGGCCTCCAGGACGACGATGCGGGCGGCGCGCTGCACCGTCGAGAGGCGATGCGCGATGACGATCGTCGTGCGATGGCGCATCGCCGATTCGAGCGCCGCCTGCACCATGCGCTCGCCTTCGGCATCGAGGGCGCTGGTCGCTTCGTCGAGGAGGAGCAGCGGCGGGTTCTTCAGCATCGCCCGGGCGATCGAGATGCGTTGCCGCTGGCCGCCCGAGAGACGCACGCCGCGCTCGCCGAGAAAGGTCTTGTAGCCCTCGGGCAGGGCGCTGATGAAGTCGTGCGCGTAGGCGGCGGTGGCGGCGGCGACGACCTCCGCATCGGTCGCCGAAGGACGCCCGTAGCGGATGTTTTCCATGGCGTCGGCGGAGAAGATGACGCTGTCCTGCGGCACGATGCCGATGCGGCCGCGCAGCGCCTCGAGCGCGACCTTCTCGACGCGCGCGCCGTCGATCCGCACGGCGCCCGACTCGACGTCGTAGAAGCGCTGGATGAGCTGGAACACCGTGCTCTTGCCGGCGCCGCTCGGCCCGACCAGGGCCACCGTTTCGCCCGGCTCGACGGCGAAGCTGAAGTCGACCAGGGTCGGATGCTGCGGCCGCGATGGATAGCGGAAGGTGACGTGCTCGAGCCGCACCGAGGCGCCGCCGGCGGGTGCCGGCATCGACTCCGGCGACGCCGGCGTGACGACCGGCGATTGCAGTTGCAGCAGCTCCATCAGCCGCTCGGTGGCGCCGGCCGCGCGCAGCAGGTCGCCGTAGACCTCGGACAGCACGGCGACGCTGCTGACCAGGATGATCACGTAGACGACCGTCTCGCCGAGGTGTCCGGCGGTGATGTCGCCGTGGATCACCGCCCGCGTGCCCTGATAGAGGCCCCAGAGCAGGGCGCCGAAGGTGGCGCTGATGATGAAGGCGACGAGCAGTGATCGCAGCGTCGTCCGGCGCACGGCGGTGGCGAAGGCGCGCTCGGTCGACGCGCCGAAGCGCTCGGCCTCGCGGCCTTCCTGCAAGTAGCTCTGCACCACCGGCACGGCGTTCAGCACCTCGGCGGCGATGGCGCTCGAGTCGGCGACGCGGTCCTGGCTGGCGCGCGACAGTCGCTGCACGCGGCGGCCGAAGTAGAGCGAGGGCAGCACGACCAGGACCAGGATCGCCAGCACTTGCGTCATGACGACCGGGTTGGTGACGATCAGCATGGCCATCGCGCCGATGCCCATGACGGTGTTGCGCAGGCCCATCGACAGGCTGGAGCCGACGACGGTCTGCACCAGCGTCGTGTCGGTGGTGAGGCGCGACAGCACCTCGCCGGTCTGCGTCGTCTCGAAGAATTCGGGGCTTTGCCGCACGACGTGGGCGTATACGGCGTTGCGCAGGTCGGCGGTGACGCGCTCGCCGAGCCAGCTCACCATGTAGAAGCGCGCCGCCGAGAAGACGCCGAGCGCGACGCCAACGGCGAAGAGCGCGAAGAAGTGTTCGCGCAAGGCCATCACGCGCGCGCCCGGATCGGTGGCGATCAGGCCCTGGTCGATGAGCGCGCGCAATGCGACCGGAAAGACGAGCGTGCTCGCCGCCGCCAGCACGAGGAAGACCGCGGCGAGCACGATGCGGCCGCGGTACGGACGCAGGAAGGGCACAAGGCCGCCAAGCGACCGGACATCGCGCGCCGCTTTCGGAGAGGACGACGTGGCACCTGGCATGCGCCGAGTCTAGGTGACCGGCTTGGAGAAGACCTTGTCGAAACAAAGCCCATGCAATGAAAGCATACGCAATGAAAGCCTTGACATTCATTGCCTAAGCATGTATATTTCAATTGTGTCCCACGCTCCCATCCCTGCCAATTTCTATCGCGCCGCCGGCTACTGCGCCGACGAGAGCGTCGGCTACCTGATGAAGCGAGTGCTGATGGGCATCGCCCAGGCCGCCGACAAGCGGCTCGAGCCGCAAGGCATCACGCACGCCCAGTGGGGTCCGCTCTTCATGCTGCGACGGTTCCGCGCCTCGACCGTGGCCGAACTGGCGCGCGAGTTGCAGACCGATCCCGGGGCGATGACGCGGCTGCTCGACCGGCTCGAAAGCAAGGGCTTTTGCCGGCGCAACCGCTCCACCGACGACCGGCGCGTCGTCAACATCGAGCTCACCCCTGAAGGCGAGATCGCCGCCGACAAGGTTCCTGCCGAGCTGGCGCAGGTCATGAACGAGCATCTCGCGGGTTTTTCGAAGACCGAATGGACGCAACTCAAGAATTTTCTGGGACGCATGCTGGCCAACGGCGAGGCGGCTGCCGGAAGGACGGCGAAATGAGCCGCTGCAACGCCGATTCCGCATCGCGCGCAAAGGCCGTGGCACGGACCGTGACGACGATCGTCATCGCCCTGACCTCGACCATCGTCATCGCCCTGGCCGGCTGCGCCAATCCCTCCGGCATCGTCTCGAACGCGAGGCTGGTCGATCCGGCCAAGGTCGGCGTGCCGGCCTCGGCCGCTGCGGCACCGCTCGCGCCCGACTGGTGGCAGGGCTTCGCCGACACGACCTTGACCTCGCTGATCGACCAGGCCGTCGCCGGCTCGCCGAGCCTTCGCGTCGCCCAGGCGCGTGTCGCGCGGGCCTCGGCCAACGCGAGCAGCGCGCGCGCCGCCGAAGGTCCGCAGCTCAACGGCTCGTTCGATGCGACGCGCCAGCGCTTCAGCGCGACCAGCATCTATCCGCCGCCGCTGGGCGGCACGATCCGAGAGACCGCGACGCTGCAATTGACCGGCTCGTGGGAGCTCGACCTGTTCGGCCGCAATCGCGCCGCCCTCGATGCCGCCATCGGCACGCAGCGCGCCGCCGAGGCCGACGCCGCCGCGGCGCGCGTCGTGCTCGCCGTCGGCGTCGCACGCAACTACGTGCAGCTGGCCCGCCTGCTCGAGCAGCGCGAGGTGCTGCAGCGCTCGCTGACGCAGCGCGACCAGGTGCTCGGCCTGATCCGCCAGCGTGTATCGGCCGGCCTCGATACCACCGCCGAGTTGCGCCAGGGCGAAGGCGCCTTGCCCGAAACGCGCCAGCAGATCGAAAGCGTCGACGAGCAGATCGCGTTGACTCGCCATGCCATCGCCGCGCTCGCCGCCTTGCCGCCCGAAGCCGCCGACGCGCTCGCGCCGCACCTGTCGGCGGTGCACGCCGTGCCGGTCCCGGCGCTGGTTCCCGCCGACCTGCTCGGCCGCCGTGCCGACATCGTCGCCGCGCGCTGGCGCGTCGAGGCCGCCACTGGTGACGTCGCTTCGGCGCGCGCCCAGTTCTATCCGAACATCAACCTCATCGCCTTCGCGGGCCTGTCGAGCATCGGCCTCGACCGGCTGGTGCAGGCGGGCAGCGAGCAATACGGCGTCGGCCCGGCGATCCGCCTGCCGATCTTCGACTCCGGGCGGCTGCGCGCCAACCTGCGCGGCAAGACCGCCGATCTCGACGCCGCCATCGATACCTACAACGGCAGCGTCATCGACGCCGTGCACGATGTCGCCGACCAGATCAGCTCGTCGCGTTCGCTCGACCGCCAGCAGCGCGAGCAGACCGAGGCGATCGCCTCGGCCGAGGCGGCCTACGACGTGGCGACGCAGCGCTACCGCGCCGGCCTGGCCACCTACCTCACCGTGCTCACCGCGGAGACCAACGTGTTGGCGCAGCGGCGCATCGGCGTCGACATCCGGGCCCGTGCGCTCGATACCCAGATGCTGCTCGTGCGCGCGCTCGGCGGCGGCTATGCCGCGCCGGCTGCCCTGTCCTGAGCAGCAGCCCAGACTTTCTCTCGGAGATCTCCTCGATGAAACCCGACGACGCTGAGCGTCTTTCAGAACAACCGTTGGCCGCCACGCCGGTGCCCGCCGCGACGCTGGTCGCACCGCCCGCCGCAGCCGCCGCCGTACCGTCCGACAACGGACGCCGCCGCACCGCCCTGCTCGGCGTGACCGGCGTCGTACTGCTCGGCCTGATTGCCTATGGCATCTACTGGGCGCTCGTCCTCAACCACTTCGAGAGCACCGACAACGCCTATGTGCAGGGCAACGTCGTGCAGCTGACGCCGCAGGTGGCGGGCACCGTCATCGCCATCTCCGCCGACGACACCGACTTCGTCAAGGCCGGCCAGCCGCTCGTCAAGCTCGATCCGGCTGACGCCCGCGTCGCCCTCGACCAGGCCGAGGCGCAGCTGGCGCAGGCAGTGCGCGAGACGCGTACCTGGTTCGTCAACAACGGCGCGCTGAAGGCCCAGATCGCGGCGCGCGAGGCCGACGCGGCACGCGCGCAAAGCGACCTGTCGCGCGCCCAGGACGACGTCTCGCGGCGGGCGCCGCTGGTCGCCACCGGCGCGGTCGGCAAGGAAGAGTTCAACCATGTCACCTCGCAGGTCGCAGTCGCCAAGACGGCGCTGGCGGCCGCCGAATCGGGCACCGCGGCGGCGCGCGAGCAGCTGGCGTCGAACCAGTCGCTGACCGAAGGCATTTCGGTCGAGCAGCACCCCAACGTCCTGCGTGCCGCAGCGCGCGTGCGCGAGGCCTATCTGGCGCTGACCCGCGCCGACCTGCTGGCGCCGGTCGACGGCTACGTGGCGCGGCGCAGCGTCCAGCTTGGCCAGCGCGTGCAGGCGGGAACGCCGTTGATGTCGGTGATCGCGCTCAAGGACGTCTGGGTCGATGCCAACTTCAAGGAAGGCCAGTTGCGCAATCTCCGCATCGGCCAGCCGGTCGAGCTGCAGGCCGACGTCTACGGCAAGAAGGTCGACTACCACGGCACGATCGAAGGCCTCGGCGCCGGCACCGGCGCCGCCTTCGCCCTGCTGCCGGCGCAGAACGCGACCGGCAACTGGATCAAGGTCGTGCAGCGCGTGCCGGTGCGCATCGCCCTCGACCCGAAGGAGGTCGCCGAGCATCCGCTGCGCGTCGGCCTGTCGATGGACGCCAAGGTCGACATCACGAAGACCGGCGGCCGCATGCTGGCCGAGGCATCGCAGAGCCCGACCCACGCGACGACGGCGGTCTTCGATGACGGCAAGGGCGCCGCCGAGGCCGATGTGCAGAGGATCATCGCCGCCAATTCCGGCCGGTCGGCGCCGGCGCCGGTGGCGCAACGCCAGGCTGCGCCGCCGGTCGCGGCCGTGCGCGCCGATCGCGCGGCGTCGCTGGCCCAGGCTCCGGCTTCGACCGCGACTCACTGATGAACGCCGCCGGGCCGCTCCCGAGGCGTTCAGGCCCCCTCGGGGGGCCGACGCGCAGCGCCTGGGGGGCTCGATGACTTCGGCCGCTCTGGACCCGCCGGTCGAGCCGGCGCGCGCGGTATCGGCGCCTGCGGCGACAGCATCCCCTGCAGCACCGGCCCCGCTTGCCGGCGGCGCACTCGTCCTCGGCACGTTCGCGCTGTCGCTGGCGACCTTCATGAACGTGCTCGACACGTCGATCGCCAACGTCTCGATCCCGGCGATCGCCGGCGACATGGGCGTCAGCCCCTCGCAAGGCACCTGGGTCATCACCTCGTTCGCCGTCGCCAACGCGATCTCGGTGCCGCTCACCGGCTGGCTGACGCAGCGTTTCGGCCCGGTCCGCCTGTTCGTGCTCAGCATCCTGCTGTTCGTGATCGCCTCGTGGCTGTGCGGCCTGGCGCCGAACATCGGCATGCTGATCGTGTTCCGGGTCATCCAGGGCCTGGTCGCCGGGCCGATGATCCCGCTCTCGCAGACGCTGCTGCTGTCGAGCTATCCACGTGCCAAGGCCGGCACGGCGATGGCGATGTGGGCGATGACGGTGCTGGTCGCGCCGGTGGCCGGACCGCTGCTCGGCGGCTGGATCACCGACAACATCTCCTGGCCATGGATCTTCTACATCAACTTGCCCGTAGGCCTGATCGCCGCCGCCATCACCTGGTCGATCTATCGCACCCGCGACCCGGGACCGAGAAAGACCAAGCTCGACTACGTCGGCCTCGGCCTGCTCGTGGTCTGGGTCGGCTCCTTGCAGATCATGGTCGACAAGGGCAAGGAGCTCGACTGGTTCAATTCGCCGCAGATCGTCATCCTCGCTGCCACCGCGGTGATCGGCTTCGCGTTCTTTCTGGCCTGGGAGCTGACCGAAGACCATCCGGTCGTCGACCTGCGCCTGTTCGGCCGGCGCAACTTCCTGATGGGCACGCTGGCGCTTTCCGTGGCGTACGGCCTCTTCTTCGGCAACGTCGTGCTGCTGCCGCTCTGGCTGCAGCAGTACATGGGCTACACCGCGACCTGGGCCGGCCTGGCGACGGCACCGGTCGGCGTGCTGGCGATCATCCTGTCGCCCTGGGTCGGCAAGAACGTCTCGAAGATCGATCCGCGCAAGCTCGCCACCGTCGCCTTCATCGGCTTCGGCATCGTGCTCTGGATGCGCTCGCACTTCAACACCCAGGCCGACTTCGAGACGATCCTGATCCCGACCATCCTGCAGGGCGCGGCGATGGCCTTCTTCTTCATTCCGTTGCAGGCGGTCATCTTCTCGGGCCTCACGCCGGACCGGATGCCCGCCGCCGCCGGCCTGAGCAACTTCGTGCGCATCACCGCCGGCGCCATCGGCACCTCGATTTTCACGACGGCGTGGGAAGACCGGGCCATCCTGCACCACGCCGAGATCGCCGAGACGGTCAACCGCAGCAACAGCGCCGCATCGCTGGCGCTCGGCCAGCTCGGCGCGAGCGGCTACGACGGCACCCAGTCGCTCGCCACCATCAACCGCCTGATCGACGTGCAGGCCTACACGATGGCGGCGACCGACCTGTTCCTGCTTTCGGCCGCCCTCTTCATCGCCCTGCTCGTCTTCGTGTGGATGACGCGTCCGGCGATCGGCGGCGCGGGCGCCGCGGCCGGCGGCGCGCACTGACCGCGCCGGTCAAAGAACGAGGCGTGATACGTAGCCGGTCATCTCGAGATAGCCGCGGCCGAGCCGGCGACCGCCGGCATCGAAGAGTTGCGACAGGCCCTCCCAGTAGATGCCGCCGGTGCTGGCACGACTGTCGAGCTCCTGGTCGTCCTGCAGGGCCTTGACCGCGAGGCGGCCGAGCGGCGTGGCGATCGTCCACTCGACCGGATAGCTCGCCTTCGACGCCGGGCTGGCCCAGCGTCGCCCCGGCTCGAACGCCAGCTCCGCGGCCGCGAAGTTGCGCGTCTCGCCGCCGGCCGGTCGATGACTGCCACCCGCCCAAAGTGTCGTGCCGTCGGCGCGGCGCAGGCGAAACACAGTGAGTGCGGCGCCGTCGTCGAGGTTCATGCCGATCCAGTCCCACCCGACCGCGCTCGCGTCGAGCAGCGAATCGCTCCATTCGTGATCGAGCCAGGCGCGGCCCGCGACTTCGAGCGGCGCGGCACGACCGAGCGCCAGCGTGCCGCGAACCGCGAGCTGCGGCTCGCTGTAGTAGCGGCTCGATTGCGCCCGGTCCGGTCCCTTTTGCGAAAGGCCGCCCGTGCCTTGCAGCAGCACGGCCTGGGTCGCTTCGAGCGCGAGGTCGAAACCAAAGCCGGCCGTCTCGCTGGCGGCGACAGCGCGATAGCGGCTCGCCCCGGTACCGCCAGCGCGATCGAGGCGCCAGCCGCGCAGCGTCACGCCGGTGTCATCGGTCGACGCGCCGGCGATGCCGAAGCCGCGCCGCGCGATGCGCTGGTCGTGCAGCAGGTGCGCGTTCCCGAGATCGGTGACGGCGGCGTGCGCGAAGAGCAGCTGGTCGGCGCGAAAGGCACTCGTCTCGGCACCGGCGATGCCGGTGGCGGCGCGAAAGAAGGTGATCTGAAAGCCCCAGGTCTTCGCTGCCGCTTCGAGCGCGCCGGTGACGTACCACCATTCGATGCGCGACGCGGGATGCGCACCGAAGTCGCGCGGGAACGCGAGCGCGACCGGGCTTGCGGATGGGCTCGCGGCGAGCGCTTCGCGCGCTCCCCTTGCAGCGAGCAGGGCGACGAGCAGGCGACGGCGCGAAAGCATCGTGCAAGCATCGCACACGTGGCCGGGTCGGTCGCACCCCGCGCCATGCCGCGCAACGCGGGGAACGCCGCTTGAAGCGGCAGCGGCTTTGCACTAGTCTGCCCCGGCCGCTTCGACCGCGAAGCCCGACAGTCCCCCAATGAGGAGTTCCCCCATGCGTCGCTCGAAATTCGTCGTTCTGCTCGCCGCTTGCGGCACGCTGTCGGTTCTCGCCGCGTGCGGCTCGATGATGGCCAAGAACGACATGACCTTCTTCGTCTCGAGCACCGGCTCGGGCAAGGGCGGCGACCTCGGCGGCATCGCCGGCGCCGACCAGCTCTGCAGCTCGCTCGCCAGCGCGGCCGGTTCGACCGGCCACACGTGGCGCGCCTACCTGAGCACCGTGCCGGCGCGCGGCGCGCCCGGCGTCAACGCGCGCGACCGCATCGGCCCGGGCCCGTGGCGCAACGCCAAGGGCGTCGTCGTCGCTGAGAACGTGACCGAGTTGCACGGCGCCAACAACCTCGGCAAGCAGACGGCGCTGACCGAGAAGGGCGAGGTCGTGAACGGCCGCGGCGACACGCCCACCATGCACGACATCCTGACCGGCTCGCAGCCCGACGGCACGTCGATCAAGGGCGCCGTCGACACGACCTGCGGCAACTGGACCAAGGGCGGCGAGGGCGCGGCCATGGTCGGCCACAGCGACCGCACCGGCCTCGACGAGAGCGCGCCGGCGAAGTCGTGGAACTCGTCGCACCAGTCGCGCGGCTGCGACGTCGCCTCGCTCAAGGCGACCGGCGGCGACGCGCGCATCTACTGCTTCGCGGCGAACTGACGGCGCTCCACCCGGCGCGTCCGCGATGCCGAAGTTCAGCTCGCTCAGCATCGACAAGGACCCGGCGCGACCGCGCATTGCGCGCCTGCGCCTGTCGCGGCCCGAGCGGCGGAACGCGATCGATTCGAAGATGCCGGGCGAGATCCGCGAGGCGGTCGCCTGGGCCGAGGCCGACGACGAGGTCCACGTCATCGTCGTCGAGGGCGAGGGCCGCGCTTTCTGCGCCGGCTACGACATAGTCGTGCTCGCCGAGGACACGCCCTTGCAGCCGCACGTCGACAACCCACTGCAGCAGGAAAAGCTGCCATGGGACTCGATGGTCGACTACGCGGTGATGAAGCGCCATACGGAAGACTTCATGTCGCTGTGGCGGTCGAGCAAGCCGACGATCGCCAAGGTGCATGGTTATGCAGTCGGCGGCGGCAGCGACATCGCGCTGTGCTGCGACCTGCTCGTGATGGCCGACGACGCGAAGATCGGCTACATGCCGACGCGCGTCTGGGGCTGCCCGACGACGGCGATGTGGACCTTTCGCCTCGGTCCGGCACGCGCCAAGCAGATGATGTTTACCGGCGACATGCTGAGCGGCACGAAGGCGGCCGAATGGGGCCTCGCCAACCAGGCGGTGCCGGCGATCGAACTCGACGCTGCGACGAACGCCCTGGCCGATCGCATCGCCGGCGTGCCGCGTTCACACCTCGCGATGCACAAGCTGGTCGTCAACCAGGTGATGCAGACCGCCGGCATCGAGCAGGCGCAGACCCTGGCGACGGTGTTCGACGGGATCACCCGGCACAACCCCGAGGGGGTCTGGTTCCGTCGCCAGGCGCAGGCCGACGGTTTCAAGACAGCGGTCGAGTGGCGGGACAGCGGCCGGCCGATCCCCGAGGGCGACGAGGCACGCCGCCTCGCCGCAGCGCTCGAGAAGCAGATCAGCGATCCTAAGCAGGGCGGCTAGGCATTGCTCCCTCTCCCACTCGTGGGAGAGGGTAGGGGGTGAGGGTCGCTCGGCGCGCATAGCCTCATCCCAGCTTCTCCGGCGGGGCGGGAGAGGGGGCGAGGCTGCTACCAGTCTTCCTTGACCGCCAGCGCGACCTCGCGGCCGATCGCGCCTCGCGCCGCCAGCCATGCCGTGATCGTTCCTGCCGCGACGACCGCGGCGCACAGCGCACCGAGGCGCAGCCAGGGCAACAGCAGGTCCATCGTCCAATGAAAGCTCTGCGGGTTGACGACCTTCACGAGCACGGCACTGACGGCGATGCCGAGGGCCAGGCCGAGCGCCGCGCCGACGCCGGTCCAGACCGCGCCCTCGGCGGCGACGACGGTGACGATTTGCCGCCGCGTCAGGCCGAGGTGCGAGAGCAGGCCGAACTCCTTGCGCCGCGCCAGCACCTGCGCCGAAAAGCTGGCCGCGATGCCGAACAGGCCGATCGCGATCGCCACCGCCTGCAGCCAGTAGGTAACGGCGAAGCTGCGATCGAAGATACGCAGCGAGAGGGCGCGGATCTCGCGCGGCGCCGCGAACTCGAGCAGATCCCCGTCGTAGCCGAGTTCGCCGGCGAGGCGTCGCAACGCGGACTCGACGGCGCTCGTGCTCGCGCCCGGCTCGAGCCAGAGCGCGAGATCGTTGATGCGCTCGTCGCCGGTCAGGCGCCGCCAGTCGCTGGCGTCGAGCACGATCGCGCCGTACTGCCGTGCGTAGTCGCGCCAGACGCCGCGCACAAAGACTTCGGCGCGTGTGCCGTCCGGCAAGGGCAGGGCGAAGCGCGCGCCGGCGCGCGCGCCATAAAGGCTGACGACCGCTTCGCTGACGTAGATCGCGACGCTGCCGGCCGGCGCTTCGACGAGCTCGCCGGCGAGCGGCAGGCTCTGCGCCGGATCGGCGAGCGGCCGCGAGATGATGGCTACCGCGGGCCGCGAGGGATCGAAGCTCACCGGCACGACACGTTGTGCGTCGGCGCGGCGCACGCCCGGCAGTTGCGCGGCGAGCGCCGGCATGCTTGGCGGCAAGATCGCAAGGTCGCCGCCCCCCGGGCCGATCGCGGCGCGCGCGTAGAGGTCGGCGGGCAACACCGTGTCGAGCCAGCGCGTCACGGCGTCGCGAAAGCTCGCCACCATCACCGTGAGTGCGACCGACAACGCCAGGCTGGCGACGACGCCGGCCACCGCGATCGTCGCGCTGTCACGCTCGTACCGTGCCCGCTCGATGGCAAGCAGGGCGAGCGGCCGGCGCGCCGGTGCCACGGCGGCGAGCAGCAGGCCCACGCCGCCCGGCACGCAGGCGATGCCGCCGATCAGCAGGCAGGCGACCGAGGCGTAGGCGGCGAGCGGCAGGCCTTCGATCGGCGGCAATGCGGCGAGCACGACGCCGGCAGCGATCAGTGCGATGCCGAGCAGCAACGAGCCATGGCCGGGGCGTGCCGAGCCGAGCCCCTTCAAGGCCTGTGCCGGCGCGATGCGTTGCGCCGCGCGCGCTGGCAGCCAGCCGCCGACCAGCGCCGCGACGATACCGAGCGTGCCGTACAGCAATGCGCCACCGGCATCGAAGCGCAAGGCCGGCGCAACGCCGGGGAAGTAACCACCCCCGAGGTCGCCGCCGAACAAACGCAGCGCGAGCGTGGCGAGCGCCGTACCGAGCACGATGCCGAGCACGCTGCCGACGATGCCGAGCACCGCCGACTCGCCGAGCACCAGGGCGAGCCGGCCGCGTGCCGAGAGGCCGAGCACGCCGAGCAGGGCGAGCTGCTGCTGTCGCTTGGCGACCGAGAGCGAGAGGATCGAGAAGACGAGGAAGGCGCCGGTGAACATCGCGACGAGCGCCAGCACGGTGAGGTTGACGCGGTAGGCGCGCGATACGTTCGAGACGCGCTGCACGGCTTCGCCGGGCGCGGCCGCGCGCACGCCGGCGGGCAGCGCCAGCGCGCGCACGACGTGCTCGCGATCGGCGCCCGGCACGAGGCGGACGTCGATGCGCGAAAGGCGCCCCGTCATGCAGAGCACGACCTGCGCGCCGGCGATGTCGAGCACGGCGAGCGGCGGCCCGCCGGTGGCGACGCTGCCGGCGACGCGCAGGCTCGCGCGTCCGCCCGCTGCCTGCACGCGGATCGAGCCGGCGTCGGCGCCGTCAAGGGCCAGTCGACGCGCCGCTTCGGCGTTGAGGAACACCGCCGACGGATCCAGCACGGCGTAGCGCTCGGCTGCATTGCCCGGTCGCGGCAGCAACGCCGGTGACACCGACGCGACGACCAGCGCATCGATGCCCACGATGTGCAGCGGCACGCGCTTGCCGGCAGTGTCGAAGGCATAACTGTCGGCCTCGACGATCGGGCTCGCGACGGCGACACCGTCGTGCGTCGCAACGCGCCCGTAGAGCGCCTCGTCGAAGCCGGCCTGCGCGCCGATGATCTCGAGATCGGGTTCGCCGTTGACGGCGCGCACCGCGGCGCTGAACTCGGCGAGCGCCGATGCGTTGATGAGGTGCACCGAGAAGGCGAGGGCGACGCCGAGCGTCACCGCGAACAGCGCCGCGCCGTTGCGCCATGGGTGATGGCGGAGCTCGGGCCAGGAGAGCTTGCGCAGCAGGGTGAGCATCGGTGGTGAGAGTCGCGTGTCGCGAGGCGACCCGCCTCAGGCGACCATGCCTTCGGGCGTCAGCGTCATGACGCGGTCGGCGCGTGCCGCGGCGGTGCGCGAATGGGTGACCAGGACGCAGGCCGCGCGTTGCTCGCGCACCTGCTCGGAGAGCAGGCTCATGACGCGATCGGCGGTGGCCGGGTCGAGGTTGCCGGTCGGCTCGTCGGCAAGGATGAGCTGCGGCCGGTGCACCAGCGCGCGCGCGATCGCGACCCGCTGCAGCTGCCCGCCGGAGAGCGTCTGCGGCAAGCGCGCATCGAAGCCGGCCAGTCCGACCGCGCCGAGCATGACGCGCACGCGCGCGTCGTCGGGCCTGCCTTGCAGCAGCAGCGGCAGGCCGACGTTGGCGGCGACGGTGAGATGCGGCAGGACGTGAAAGGCCTGGAAGACGAAGCCGAGATGCTCGCGACGAAACACCGCCTGCGACGGTTCCGCCAGCGCATGGATCCCGGTGCCGGCGATGCGCACCGCGCCGGCGTCGACGCCGTCGAGTCCGGCGATGCAGTTCAGCAGGGTCGACTTGCCGACCCCGGATTCGCCGAGGATGGCGACGAATTCGCCGGCGGCGACAACGAGGTCGACGTTCGCGAACACCGGCACGTCGCCGTAGCGCTTGCCGAGCGAGGCGATCTCGAGCAAGGCCATGACGGCGACCGGTCAGGAAGCGAGCAGCCGGATTGCGGCACGAACGGCCTGCTCGACCGCGTCGGGCCCGTCGCAGGCGACGACCTGGCGCCTCGGCATTGCCCGCAGCCAGGTCAGCTGGCGCTTGGCGAGCTGGCGCGTCGCGGCGCTGCCGGCGGCCGGCAGCGAAGAGAGGTCGCCGGCGTCGAGCGCAGCCCAGGTCTGGCGGTAGCCGACCGCGCGCATCGAAGGCAGCTCGGCATTCAGGTCGCCGCGGGCGCGCAGGGTGCGCACTTCGTCGACCAGCCCGGCGCCGAGCATCGCCGCGAAGCGCTCGCCGATCCGCGCGTGCAGCCAGGCGCGGTCGAGCGGCTCGAGCGAGATCAAGGGCGGCGGCTCGGCACGCCGCGGCGCGGTGTGCCAGGCCGAGAGCGGCCGGCCGCTGACGCGATGCACCTCGAGCGCGCGCTGGATCCGTTGCGCGTCGTTAGGAGCCAGGCGCTGCGCCGTTGCCGGATCGATCGCCGCCAGCTCCGCGTGCAGCGCCGGCCAGCCCCGCTCGGCGGCCTGGGCGTCGATCGCGGCGCGAACCGCCGGGTCGGCCCCGGGCAGGGCATCGAGGCCGTCGAACAAGGCCTTGAAGTAGAGCATCGTGCCGCCGACCAGCACGGGCAGCGCGCCGCGGCCGTTGATGTCGGCGATCAGGCGCGCCGCATCCGCGACGAAGCTCGCCGCCGAATAGCGCTCGGCTGGATCGACGATGTCGATCAGGTGATGCGGCACGGCCGCGAGTTCCGCCGCGCCGGGCTTGGCGGTGCCGATATCCATGCCGCGGTAGACCTGCGCCGAGTCGACGCTGACGATCTCGACGCGCGTCTGCGCCGCGAGCCGCGCGGCCAGCGCCATCGCCGCCCGGCTCTTGCCGGAGGCCGTCGGCCCGGCGATGCATAGGCAGGAGCGGGGCATGCGGCGAGGGTAGCAGGTAGGAGCCGGCCGACTGCGCATCGGCGCGGCTGCCGACGCGGTCAACGAGGACCGTCCGATGGCGTTCTATGTCATGGCGACGAGACTCTCGTTGAGCGTCCGGGCCTGGCCTGCCGACGAACCAAAGGATTGCGATGACCTCCCAGAGAACACGCGGCAGTGCCGGATTGATCGTCGGGTTCGCGCTGTTTGCCGCGAGCCACGCCGCGCAGGCGGCCGAGATAACGCTGTACGAACACGTCGATTTCGGCGGCGCGCAACTCACCTTGCGCGGCTGGACGCCGAACATCAGCGCGACCGGCTTCAACGACAAGACCTCGAGCATCGTCGTCACCTCCGGCCGCTGGGAGGTCTGCACCGATGCCGACTTCAAGGGATCGTGCGCGACCTTGGTGCCCGGCGAGTATCCAACGGTCGAGGGAATGAACGACCGGATCAGTTCGGCGCGGGAGGTCGGCACGTACCGCGACCGGCGCGGCTCCTACCGCGACTACGGGCGCGGCTCGATCCAGTTGTTCGGGCAACCCGGATTCGCCGGCCGGTCGCTTCAGCTCGACGCCGATGCGCCGACGCTCAACCAGGAAGATTTCAACGACCGCGCGTCGAGCGTGATCGTCATCGAGGGCGCTTGGGAGCTTTGCGTCGACGCGAACTACCGCGGCGATTGCCGCATCTACGGCCCGGGTCGCTATCCCGACCTTGGCTACGGGATGGCCAAGCAGCTGTCCTCGGCGCGCCTGGTGCGCGCCGCGGACAACGCTCCGGCCGTGATCTCGCAAGGCGTGCCGACCGGCCCGGCGGTCGGCGCGCGCGCGGTGCTCTACGACGAGCGCGGCCTGAACGGCCGCAGCCTGGCGCTGTCGGGACCGGTGGCCGACCTCGTTCGATCGAACTTCAACGACGCCGCGTCCTCGCTGTATGTCGAATCGGGAACCTGGGTCGTCTGCCGCGACGCCTATTTCCGTGGCGGCTGCCGCAGCTTCGAACCGGGCCGCTACGACGAGCTGGCCGTGTTCGGATTCGACCACATGATCTCGTCGATCCGTCCCGGCGGCCCGGCGGAGCGCGTCCGAGAAGTGCCGCGCGGCGTCGGCATGGAGTTGTACTCCGAGCCCGAATTCCGCGGCGACAGGCTCGGCTTCGAGAGCGACGGCATGGACCTGACGCAGAACCACTTCAACGACCGTGCCCAGTCCCTGATCGTCTACGACGGCAACTGGGAAGTCTGCACCGATGCCGGCATCGCAGGCAGCTGCGCCGTGTTCCGCCCCGGCAGCTATCCGCGCCTTGGCGGCCTGTCGCGCCAGATCTCGTCGCTGCGCCGAATTCAGTAACCCCTCGAGACCCACGCAATGAACATGACCCTCGCCATCGGCCCGCTCGTCTCGTTGATCGCCGGCATCCTGATCCTCGTCGTGCCGCGGCTGCTCAACTTCATCGTCGCCATCTACCTGATCATCATCGGCCCGCTCGGTCTGTTTGGCGGCCATCTCAATCTGCACTAGCCGCGATCGTCAGAAGCGTTCGCCGACGCCGAGGTAGCGCCACTGCCCGGTCGGCAGGTTGCCGAGCGAGACGCCGCCGATGCGCACCCGCTTCAGGCCGAGCACCTGCAGGCCGACCTCTTCGCACATGCGCCGGATTTGTCGCTTCTTGCCCTCGCTCAGGACGAAGCGCAGCTGATCGTCGTTGAGCCACTCCACTTCGGCCGGCCGGAGCGCCTCGCCGTCGAGCACCAGGCCGTGGCGGAGCAGCGCCAGCTTGTCCGCTGGGAGCGGTGCGCCGATCTTGCTGGCGACGCGCACCAGGTATTCCTTCTCGACCTCGCCACCTTCGCCCACGAGCTGCTTGGCGATGCGGCCGTCCTGGGTCAGCACCAGCAAGCCGACCGAATCGATGTCGAGCCGGCCGGCAGGCACCAGGCTCTTCAGATGCTGTGGCTTCAAGTGCGTCGGCGAGCGGTCTTCGCGCCACTGCCGCTCGCGCGTCACCAGCACGCGCGCCGGTTGGTAGCCGTCTTCGGCCTGGCCGCTGACGTAGCCGACCGGCTTGTTGACGAGCACCGTCACCTGCTGCGCCTGGGCATGGCGGGCCGGCGCGTCGATGGTGATGCGCTGCCCTTCGACGACGCGCGAGCCGAGCTCGCTGACGACGCGGCCGTCGACGCGCACCCAGCCGAGCGCGATCCACTCGTCGGCCTCGCGGCGAGAGGCCAGGCCGAGCTCGCTCATGCGCTTGGAGAGGCGAACGCTGCCGTCGGTGTGGCCGGACGACTGCTGGGGCGCGATGGCCCTTTCGGGGCCGCTTCTCGGGATTCTCGTGGCCATCTCAGCGGCCGCGCCAGAACAGTTGGTCGAGCTCGCGCAGGCTGACCTGGCGCCAGGTCGGCCGGCCGTGGTTGCACTGGTCGGCGCGATCGGTGCGTTCCATGTCGCGCAGCAGGGCGTTCATCTCGTCGATGGTCAACTGCCGGTTGGCGCGCACTGCGCCGTGGCAGGCCATGGTCGAGAGCAGGCGGTCGCGCGCCCGCTCGAGCACGCTGCTCGCGCCGAGCTCGGCAAACTCGGCCAGCACGCTGCGCGCCAACTCGACGACATCGCCATCGGCCAGCGCCGCCGGTACCGAGCGCAGCGCCAGCGTGCCGGCAGCGAGCGGCGCCAGGTCGAGACCGAGCGCGCGCAGCGCATCGGCGCTGGCTTCGGCGGTGGCGATCTCGGCCGCGCTGGCCGCGAAGGTGGCGGGGATGAGCAGCGGCTGGACCTGCGGCGCGACGCCGTCGAGCTCGGCCTTCAATCGCTCGTAGACGATGCGTTCGTGCGCCGCATGCATGTCGACGATGACCAGGCCGGCGGCGTTCTCGGCGAGCACGAAGGTGCCGGCGACCTGGGCCAGGGCACGGCCGAGCGGCCAGTCGTCGGACTCGCCGCCACCGCCTTGCTCCGCGGTCGAAAGCGGATACGGCGACACGGCCGACGCCGGCTCGCGCGACCAGAACGCAGGCGTCGGCTCGGCGGCGCGCAGGGGCGAAGCGGCGGGCCAGGCGAGCGTCCGTTGCGTCGCCCACGCGTCGCCGGGCCAGCGGGTGGCGCCAGCCTTCGCGGGCTCGTCCTGTTCCGTCGCAGGCAATGCGTCGGGGCCGATCACCGCCATCGCCAGCGCCGCCTGCACGGCCTTGCGCACCGCCTCGTGCACCTCGCGCGAGTCGCGGAAGCGCACCTCGATCTTGGTCGGATGCACGTTGACGTCGACGCGCTCGGGCACGACCTCGATGAAGAGCAGGTAGGCGGGGTGGCGGCCGCCGTGCAGCACGTCGTCGTAGGCGGCGCGCACGGCGTGGCCGATCAGCTTGTCGCGGATGTGCCGGCCGTTGACGAAGACATATTGCAGGTCGGTGCGACCGCGCGCCGATTCGGGCGTGCCGGCGCGGCCGACGATCGACAGACCGCCGAGGTCGACGCCGACGGCGCGGCTGTGCGCAACGAACTCGGCGCCGAGCACGTCGGCGGTGCGCTCGGCCAGGCCGGCGCGCAGCCAGTGCGCGACCAGCTTGCCTTCGTGCCAGACTGCGAACGCGACCTCCGGACGGACGATCGCCTGCCGGCGCACGGCTTCGACGCAATGCGCCAGCTCGGTCGCCTCGGTCTTCAGGAACTTGCGCCGCGCCGGCGTGTTGAAGAACAGCTCCCGCACCTCGACGCTGGTGCCGGTGCCGCGCGCCGCGGGCAGTAGTTCGCCGGTGCGCGCGTCGAGCCGCGTCGCGTGCGCCGCGTCGGCGGTGCGGCTGGCGATCGACAGCTCGGCCACCGAGGCGATCGCGGCGAGCGCTTCGCCGCGAAAGCCGAGCGTGGCGACGCCTTCGAGCTCGGCCAGCGAGGCGATCTTGCTGGTCGCGTGTCGGCGCAGCGCCAGCGGCAGCTCGCCGGCGGCGATGCCGTCGCCGTCGTCTTCGACCGCGATCGCGCGCACGCCGCCGCCGACCAGGCGAACGACGATGCTGGTGGCGCCGGCGTCGACCGCGTTGTCGATCAGCTCGCGCACTACCGACGCCGGCCGTTCGACCACCTCGCCGGCGGCGATCTGGCTGATCAGCTCGCCCGGCAATTCGCGGATCGGCCGGCGCATGCGGGCCTCGATGACGGCGTTCATCGTCGCATTGTAGAAAGGCGCTCCTCCCTCTCCCGCTCGCGGGAGAGGGCCGGGGTGAGGGCTATTCGAGCAACCCGCGCGCGTCCAGCCAGCTCGTGCAGACGCCGACCGCCTCGTCGAGTTGCTTCGGCTGGCCGGCGTAGTAGTGCGACGCCCCCTCGATGACGACCATGTGCTTGTCGGCGCTCGCTGCGGCGTGATAGATCAATCCGGTGTGCGGCTGCGGCACCGCGTCGTCGGCGCCGTTCTCGATCGCCAGCAAGGGCACGGTGACGCGCGCCGCGCAGCGCTCGCCGCGCGCCTGCGTGTCGTCGATCGACCATTGCGAAAGCCATGCGCGCAGCGTCGAGAAGCGCGCCATGCCGGCCGGCGCGCTGTTCGCCAGGCGCGGCTCGCCGAGGTAGCTGGTGCCCGGCGTGCGGCCGTTCGGGTCGAGCGTGGCGTCGAGAAAGCGCGGCTCGGCCAGGGTGCGATGCGTGACGAAGCCGCGCTCGGCTTTCGCCTCGCCGCGCGACCGCATCGAATGCAGCGTTTCCTTGACCCAGTCGGTGCGACGGCGCAGCCGCGCCAGCTGCAGGGCGCGAAAGCGGGCGATGTATTCGACCGAATACGGCGGCTGGTTCGGGTTGCGCGGGTCGTAGAGGTCGAGCTCGGGGTCGCGGCGGTCGGGGTCGTTCTCGTCGAGCACCGATGGGTCGATCCAGTCTGCCAGCAACTGGGCGCGCGAAACGTGTGCCGCCTGGAAGATCATGGCGTCGGCCGCGATCAACTTCGCCGCGGCCATGTCGACCGGGTCGCCGGCAGGGGTGGCCGTGATCGTCGGCCGCTCGGCCTCGGCCTGGTAGAGCAGGGCCAGCGCACCGCCGCCCGACCAGCCGCAGAGCACGACCTTCTCGTAGCCCCAGACCTCGCGCGCTTGCCGCATCCAGGCGCCCAGGTCGAGCACCACGTTCTCGAAGATCAGCGGCGTGTCGTTGCGCGCGTAGCGGCTGGCCGCGCAGAGCACATGCATGCCATGCCGCGCCATGGCGCGCGGCACCGGCAGCAACTGCAGCGTGCTGGCCGGGTGCATGTAGACCAGCAGCACGCGGCCGGGCCGGCCTTCGGGGATGAAGCGGATGCCTTCGAGGTTGACGCGGCCCGGGCTGCCGGCAAAGCCGTAGACCTCGCGCACCGACGACGATTCGGCATAGCTCAGGTGCGCCCATTCGGCGCGGATCTCGGGCTCGCAATGCATGGCCGGCAGTGTCGTCGGCGCGACCGGCTTCGTCGAGGGCCGGGCAATCGCCAGAGAGTTGGCAGGCGAGACGCCTCGCAGGCGCGAACCGCGCCCGCTACGTGTTAGCTTCAGCGCGATGAACGAAGCCGCCGCTGCCGAGCCCGAAGCCGAGTCGTCGCCTGCCTTCCTGCATGCGGTCTCGGAGCTGGCCATGGATCAGCCGGTGACGACCTCGGAGCCGATCTACAACGCCCAGGGCATCAAGCTGCTCGAAGGCGGCGTCAGGGTCGATCGCGGCCTCTACGACCGCCTCGTCACACATCGGCTCTCGCGGCCGCTCGACGAATGCGTCGATGCCGATCCGAGCGTCGACGCCAAGGTGCTGCGCGAGGCGGCGCTCGCGGCGATGGCGGAGTGGTCCTTCTTCGCGCGCATGGCGCCGATCGGGCGCACCCGCGAGATCGTGCTCGAGGCGATCGCCGCCGTGCCGCTGCCCAGGCCGATCGCCTTGCACCTGACGCTGACCCACGACCGCCGGCCGGCCCTCTTTGCGCACAGCATCCTGATGGCCTTGCTCTGCGCTCACCTGGCGCGCGAAGGCGGCGCCGCCCTGCACGACATCGCCGAGGCGGCCGCCGCCGGCCTGCTGCACGACATGGGCATGCTGCACATCGACCCGAACCTGCTCGACGCCGACGAGCGCCTGAGCGGCGAGCGGCTCAATCCGGTCTACGTGCATCCGCTCACCTCGTCGATGCTGGTCGGCCGCTTTCCCGAATACTCGAAGCAGGTGGTGCGCGCCATCGTCGAGCACCACGAGCGGCTCGACGGCTCGGGCTATCCGCGCGGCTTGGTCGGCGACGCGATCAGCCCGCTCGGCCGCATGCTCTCGCTGGCCGAGGTGGTGACGGCCATGTTCGACGGCGAGCGCGAGCAGCCCGAGCAGCGCG
>JANXXS010000429.1 GCA_025350505.1 Burkholderiales bacterium | reverse complement strand
CACACCGGCGCCGAGCGGCCGCTCGCGATCGGCGACGAAGGAGCCGGGATAGACGAGGACCTGGCGCAGGCGCGGATAGCAGTCGGCGCGCGCCTGGCCGAGCAGCAGCAGGCAGGCCTGGGCAGCGATCGTGACGCGGATCTCGTCGGTGATGCGCTGGCCCTGGCAGCCGATGAACGCCTTCTCGGCAATGAAGACCTGGACCAGACGCTTCAACTGGAGCTGCAGCTCGAGCGGCAGGCGGGCGACGATCGGCACGCGGCGGCGCAGGATGCCCCGCCACGCCGCCGGGAAGGGTCGCGAACCGAGCCGTGCCCGGCCTCGCTCGGCCCACCATGCTGCGCCACCAGGGCCGCGACGCCGAGCAGTGTCGCCGCCACCAGCACCAGCATGGGCAACGCTGTACTCGCCGCGGCGGGGTTCATCGACGGCAGATGGGCGCGGCGAGGATCAATTCAAGCCGGCGGTCCGGTCAGGCCACCGGACGATGTCTCGACGACGCTCCGGCTTGCCCGCAGCGCGCCGCCCGCGCCACCAAGCAAGGTGCCGAAAATTGCTTGCGCGCCGCGCGATGAGGTACCCTTTGTGCCCGGCCCCGCTCGCAGGCCGCCGGCACAGGGCCAGGCCCTGACGTGAGCCCCTCTTCATTCCTCGCGCGCCATGCCCAACCTCCTTGAAAGACTCGGACTGAAGCCGCCCGCCGCCCTGGTGGGTCGGGCCCCGGACATGTCGGCGCCCAGCGCGCGCGGCGGCGGCCCCGGCGTGGCACAGGTCGGCGCACCGACCTTGGCACAGCCCCGCGGCGACGGCGACGGCGACGGCGACGGCAGCGCGCCGAAGGCCCCGGCCAAGTCGGCCGAAGGCGCCGCCGTCAGCGCTGCCGTCGGCACGCCGCCGTCGGGCGGCGCGGCGTCCGGACCTTCGGGCGCCAGGCCGGGCACGTCGCCGGAAATGGTCGCCTACGCCAAGGAGCGGCTCGCCATCACGCGGCTGCGCGCCGATCTCGGCAAGCACAAGCAGGCTGCGCACGTCGCCGACAAGACCGGCGTCGCCGATGCCGCCCTGGCGGCCGCCGCGACCCATGCGGCGACGCCCGACTGGCCGAAGGCGATGGCCGAGCTGGCGAGCGCGCGCACCGCGTGCGAAGACGGCAAGCGCTTCGCCGACGGTTTTGCCGACTACCTCGTGCACCGCGCCGCCGCCAACCTGCTGCTCGTGTCCGCCACCAACACCGGCTGGACCTTTCCGGCCGTCAACTTCACCATCATCCCGGCCGCCGACGTGAAGGCGGCGCCGCCGACGCGCAACTACGCCGGCGCGAAGACCGACGTCGACTCGCTCGCTGCGGTGATCTCGCCGTCCTTCAAGACCTTCTACATCGACAACATCAAGCCGCAGATCGCGACTTTGAAGGGACTGCCCGGCGCCCCCTTCATCGCCGCCGAGCTGGCCGAGCTCGACAAGCTCATGTCGCAGCAGGAAACGCTCTACACCGCCAAGCAGTGGCGGGAGATGGGTCTGAACGCCGGCTACATCGGCAGCCTGCTGCCGAACGGCGGCGGGCGCATCGCCGCCGCCGAGAAAATCGCCAAGCGGCGCGCCGACTACGACGTCGAGCGCAAGAAGATCGATCCGATGGTCGCCTCGGTGCAGGGGCTCGGCAAGCCGGCGGCGGCGCCGCTGGCGGCGATCCAGCAGCGCGTCAAGGAGGCCGACGCGATGGCCTCGCATGGGGAAATGCAGATCGAGGAGGCGACGGCCAGCCTGGCCGCGATCGCCGCCGCGTGCACGAGCGTCGGGCTGGCCATCGCCCAGGCGGCGCCCTACACGATGGAGCGCGCGGCGATCGGCGGCGACCTCGCCAAGCTGCGCACGCACCCCGCCGCCGCCAGGATCAAGGCCGAGCTCGACGTCGTCCGCGGCGTGCTCGACGAGGCAGCGCAGGTGGCCGGCGACAAGGGCGCACCCGGCACCGCGCTCGCGCTCGGGCCCGACCCCGCGGTGCACGACTTCGCGACGGCGCGCGTGCGCCTGGCCCAGGCGCGCGCCAACCTGGCGACGGCGAAGAGCCTGGCCGAAGGCCTCGGCGGCGCGGCCGCGGTGAGCGAGGCGGTCGGCGCCAAGCCGTCGACGGCGTCGCTGCGCAAGGGCCTGGACGCGCTGATCGCCGAGCTGGCGACGGCCCGGAAGGCGCCGCATGCGGCGCTCGCCACGGTGCCCTTCGCCGCGGTGCAGGCAGGCATCGACGAGACGAAGAAGCAGATCGACGCCAAGGACACCGCCGCCGCGACCAAGGCCCTGACCGGCGCGACCGACCAGCTCGTCGCCGGCCGCCGCATCCAGGTCGAGCACGGCGACTACCTGGCGCGACGCGACCTGCTGAAGTCGCGCCTCGATCAGTACAACGCCGACAAGGCGATGGCCGCCAAGGTGCAGCTCAAGCTCGACGCGCTGACGAAGACGCTGAAGACGGCCGAGGCCGCCGAGACCTCGGGCGACCACGCGGTGGCGATGTCCGAGTTGAACAAGGGCGAGACCGCGGCCGGCGCCGTCGACGCGGCGGCGGCGCAGCGCATCGCCTTCGACAAGGCGGCCGATGCGGCGCAGGTCGAGCTCGACAAGGCCGAAAACGCCGGCATCAAGGTCGCGCAGGGCCAGGAGATCACGCGCGCACGCGCGCTGGCCTCGGTGATGAACTTCGACGAGGCGAACAAGATCGTCGCCGCGGTCGGCAACGCGGTCGACGCGCACGCGGCCGACGGCATGGCGCGCAAGACGCCGCCCGACCCCAAGCTCGCCGCGCAGGTGAAGAAGCTCGCCGACGCCGGCGCCTACGGCGAACTCGACGACCTGATCAAGAACCTGCCGCCGAACGTCGACAAGAAGGTGTTCATCGACCTGGCCCATGCCCGCTTCAAGATGACCATCGAGGCCGCCGAGGACGACACCCACGCGCAGGAGTCGATCCAGCGCATGTGCGCGCTGATGAAGGACATCCCGAAGGACGTCATCAACAACCCGAGCCTGAAGAAGATCAAGCGCCGCGTCACGCGCGAGGACGGCGGCACCAACCAGGACGGCACGAACACGCAGCAGTTCCCGTTCTACGCCGCCAACAAGGACGAGGTGGTGATGAACTCGCGGCCGGGCCAGTACAAGAAGCCCGACTTCGAGCCGCACGCCGCCGGCCGCCTTCCCGAGCGCGAGGAGTCGTGCAAGCCGGCGCCGCCGAAGCCGGGCAAGGACGGGACCGAAGACCTGTTCGACTTCAACATGCTGCACGAGCTGGCCCATGCCATCGACGACGCGCGCAACTACATGGCGCAGAAGGGCAAGGAGCCCGAGATGGGCGGCTGGATCGAGATCGGCGGCCAGGTCGAACAGATCGTCGAGGCGGTCATCAAGGACACCGGTTTCGGCAGGACCGCCGATGAGCGCAAGTACGTCACCGACCGCATCCTGCGCAACCCGGCCGCGCCGCTCACCACTTTCAGCGGCGACAAGACGAAGTTCGAGAACTTCTGCAACGCGGCGCAGACCGACAACGTCTGGGACAGCCAGGGCCTCACGGACCAGGCGACGCTCGGCAAGCGCGTCTACCACGAGGGCTATCCGAGCACCTGGTTCAGCTACCTCGCCGACGCGCGCAAGCGCGGCATCACGAGCTACCAGTTCCGCGCCCCGGGCGAATGGTTCTCGGAGCTCTACGCCGCCTGGAAGATCGGCAAGCTCAAGGCCGGCCACCCGGCCGAGGTCTGGCTCAAGAAGCTCAATGTGAAGCCCAAGGGCTGATCCCGAAAGGCAGCGAACGACATGTCCGTCTTCAACACCGTCGCGATGGCCTGCCCGGCCTGCGGCACCGACGTCAGCTTCGAGCTCGTGCACAGCGTCAACGCGGTGCGCCGGCCCGACCTGCGCACCGCCATCCTCGACCGCAGCTTTCAGCGCAAGGCCTGCCCGACCTGCGCCACGACCTTTCGCGTCGAGCCGACCTTCACCTATCTCGACACCAAGCGAAAGCAATTCCTCGCGGTGTGGCCGTCGACCGAGGTGGCGAACTGGAAGGAGGTCGAGGCGCGCTCGCAGGCCTCGTACGACTCCGCCTTCGGGCCTGGCACCGACGGCGCCGAGTTCGCCATTGGCCAGCAGGCGCGCTGCGTGTTCGGCTGGCTCGGCCTGAACGAGAAGCTGATCGCCCTCGACCACGGCATCGACGACGTCGAGCTCGAGATGGCCAAGCTGGCGACGCTGCAGGCGATGGGCGAGATGAAGCTCGGCAAGGCGAAGGAGTTCCGCCTCGTCGGCGCCACCGACGAGGAGTTGATCGTCGGCTGGCTGCTCACACGCAGCGAGGAGATCGACGACGAATACAGCGTGCCGCGCCAGATACTGAAGGACATCGCCGCCGCCCCCGACACCTGGGCGCCGCTGCGCGCCGACGTCTCCGGCGGCATGTTCGTCGACTACCGGCGGGTGCTGCTCGGCGACGCAAAGAAGAAGTAGCCGATCATCGGCTCGGGTCCAACACTGGAGAACGCCGCATGGTCCACGTCCTCGCCATCATCACTGCCAGGCCCGGCCTGCGCGAGCGAATCCTCGACGCCTGGCGCGACAACGTCGCGGCGGTGCGCGCCGAAGAAGGCTGCCTCGCCTACGAAGCCGTCGTCGACGTGCGCGAAGGCGGCGCCGGCTTCGCGCAGTTCGGTGCCGACAGCTTCGTCGTCGTCGAGCGCTGGACCTCGATGGAGGCGCTCCGCGCACACGGCGCGGCGCCGCACATGAAGGCCTACGCGAGCCAGGTCAAGGACTTCACCGCGAGCCGCGCCATCCACGTGCTCGAGGCCGCCTGAACGACGCGGCCTCGCGGTGGCCTAGCGCCAGCCGCGGTGCCAGCCGTATTGCGGGTGGTGCCAGCCCCAGCCGAAGCGGGCGTGCCAGGCCCAGACGTAGCCCGGTGCGGGAATGGCATAGGTCGGAGCGACGTAGACGACGCCGGCCGGCGCGGCATAGACCGGGGCGACCGGCGCGACGACGCAGCCCGAGAAGGCGGTCGCGATCAGGATGGCGGGAACGAGGGTGGCGATCTTCATGGGAGTCCTCCGTAAGACGTCCTCCTTCAACGAAGGCCTTCGCGGCGGCGCCGACCCGGCCCGCGCGCACCGCGCGTTAAGTCCTGCAAAGTGGATGCGACGAGGCGTTACGGGCATCGGCCCACTGGCCGTCGAGCCGCTAGAGTCCGGCCGGCACCGTGCCGACCCAGCTCCGCTCCATCAGCTCGTACTCGTCGTAGTTGGTCTCCGAGACTTCGGGGACCTTCAGCGTCTCCCACTCGCGCTCACTGGCTGCGTGCAAGGCTTGCGCGGCCCGCTCGACGGCAGCGAGCCTGAGCGCCTTCAGGCTGTCGATGATCGATGTCAAGAGGTTCGATGGCTCCTGGCTGGACAGTATTTCGGCTTCGGTCAACGCCCGGTCGACGATCTGCGCCGGCAAGGCCTCGACGCCGGACCAGCCGCGGCTGCCGAGCTCGTCGTGGATGACGAAGAGGTTGCGCACCGGTTGCGTCGCCGGGTCGTGCACGAGCAGGCGCGCGCCGAGCTCGGTGCGCTGCTGCAGGAGCAGCGACAGCGGCGCATCGGTGACCGCGGCACGGCGCGCATCGATGCCGGCGCCCGGCGGCGGCTCGCGGTGTTGCTCGAGGCGGATCGATCTGCCGAGAACACTTCGCACCCAGCGCAGCGAACCGTGCTTTTCGTGCGTGGCCGGAGCCGTGCCCCGATCCTCCGCAGGATGGGCGCGCGACGCCGGCCGTGTCGGCAGTTTTGCGGACATGCGGCGTGCCTTGACGTTCGTCGAGATTCGACCTGTCCGGTATCGGCGGCCGACGCGCCTTCTTGAGGCGGCCGGCCGGGGCCGGCGAACCCGGCCTGCAAAAAGTGGCACATCTCGGTACCGAATCCGCCGCCCGGCGCTGGATTTCAGGCGGCGTGCTGACTGCCGGCATCGTCATCCCCTGGATCACGCTGAACTGGGGCTGGCGCGCCAACTTCACGGCGATGGCCGTCGTCGGGCTCGTCTGGGCGCTGGTCTGGCTGATCGTCGGCGCCGAGGGGCCGATCGTCGGCAACGGCAACGGCGACGACGCCGGTGCCGGTGCCGAGAGGGCCGCTGCGGTCACCGCCCGACGCCTCCCGTATCGCGTCTTGCCGAGCGACCCGACCGTGCTCGGCGTGCTGGTGCAGAACTTCATGGCGTTCTGGGGCCTCGCGCTCACCCTCACCTGGTTTCCCGCCTGTCTGCAGAAGGGGCTGGGCTTCGACGCGCTGACTTCGGGGCGGCTCTTCGCGCTGCTGACGCTGCTCAATATCTCGATCGGCCTGGCGCTCTCGGCGTGGTCGCAGCGCCTGCTGGCGCGCGGCGCCAGGTCGCGCCATGGGCGTGCCTCGCACTCCAGCAGGGCGCTGATCGTCGGCGGCGTGCTCGTCGTGGCCTTGAAGCTCTTGCCGATGCCGGACATGACCAAGGTCATCCTGCTCTCGGTCGGCGGCGGCCTCACCGGCGTCATCTTCTCGCTCGCTCCGGCGATGGTCGGATCGGTCTCGCCGTACGCCCAGCGCAGCGCGATGCTGGCGATCCTGAACTCGATCGCCTCGATCGCCTCGATCACCGGCGTGCTGGCGCCCGTCGTGACCGGCCGCCTGATCCAGAATGCCGTCGGCAGCGCGGCCTCGGGCTACGAGCAAGGGTTCGCGTTGAGCGGTGCGCTGCTGGTCTTCGGCGGGCTCGTCGGGCTGGTCTGGGTGAACCCGGAACAATCGATGGCGCGACAAGCGGCGATCGGATGACCGGCGCGCCGGTGCTGCGCGCGGAGCCACTACAGTCCGTGCACGAAGGCGCCCTGGCTGAAGTGCCAAGAACGAATCCGGAGCAGGAACGATGACGGAAGAAGCGGTCGATGTATTGGTCGTCGGTGCCGGCATCTCCGGCATCGGCGCCGCGTATCACCTGCAAAAGCTCTGCCCCGATCGCAGCTACGCCATCGTCGAGGGGCGCAAGGATCTGGGCGGCACCTGGGACCTGTTCCGCTACCCGGGAGTGCGATCGGACTCCGACATGCACACGCTCGGCTATTCGTTCCGGCCCTGGACCGACCCCAAGGCCATCGCCGCCGGGCCGACGATCCTGAACTACCTGCACGAGACGGCGCGCGAATACGGCATCGATCGCCAGATCCGCTTCGGCCAGCGGGTCGTGCGCGCGGACTGGTCTTCCACCGATGCGCACTGGAGGGTCCAGCTGCGGCGCGAGGAAGACGGCAGCACCTCGAGCATCCGCTGCGCCTTTCTCTTCATGTGCAGCGGCTACTACGACTACGCCCAGGGCTACCAGCCCGAGTTCCCGGGCGTCGACCGCTTCGGCGGGCGCATCGTCCATCCGCAGCAGTGGCCCGAGGACCTGGACTACGCCGGCAAGAAGGTCGTCGTCATCGGCAGCGGCGCCACCGCCGTCACGCTCGTGCCGGCGATGGCCGAAAAAGCCGCGCACGTGACCATGCTGCAACGCTCGCCGACCTGGATGGTGTCGCGGCCCTCGGTCGATCCGATCAGCACGCGGCTGCGCCGCCGCCTGCCGTTGCGGCTTGCGCTGCGCCTGACGCGATGGAAAAACGTGCTGCTCGGCATGTATGTGTTCCGACTCTGCAAGAGAAAGCCCGAGCGCATGCGCGATCTGCTGCTCGGCGGCGTGCGCCAGGCGCTCGGCCCCGAAGCCGACATCGCCACCCACTTCACGCCGCGCTACAACCCGTGGGAACAGCGCCTCTGCCTGCTGCCCGACGGCGACTTCTTCGAGGCCATCAACAAAGGGACCGCGTCGGTCGTCACCGACAAGATCGAGTCGTTCACCGAAACCGGGTTGAAGCTGCAGTCGGGCGCGACGCTCGACGCCGACATCGTCGTCAGCGCCACGGGTCTGCAACTCGCCATGCTCGGCAAGGCCGCGCTCTACGTCGACGGCGAGCGAGTCGAGCCGTCGCGCACCGTCAACTACAAGGGCCTGATGTACAGCGGCGTGCCGAACATGGCCAACACGTTCGGCTACACCAATGCCTCGTGGACGTTGAAGGCCGACCTGACGGCGCAGTACGTCTGCCGCTTGCTCAACCACATGAAGAAGACGGGCGCGCGCCAGTGCCTGGCACCGGGCCCCGACACGCCGCTGCTGCCGTGGGTCGACTTCTCGTCGGGCTACTTCCAGCGCGCCGCCGACCAGCTGCCCAGGCAGGGCTCGGTCAAGCCCTGGAAGCTGAACCAGAACTACCTGAGCGACCTGCTCGCGATGCGCTTCGGTTCGGTGAACGACGGCGTGCTGCGCTTCTCGCGTTAGCGACGGCGAATCGCCCGTCAGGCCAGCGCGGTCTTGTAGAACGCGAGCAACCTGGCCCAGGCACGCTCCGCCTCGGCGGCGTCGTAGAGGGGCGCGCCGCCTTGCTGCGGCATGTCGGGCACGCACCAGCCGTGCCGTGCCGGATAGACCTCTACCTCGGCCGGCAGCATGGCGGCGGCGAACGCTTGCTTCAACTTGTCCTTGGCATCGGGCTGCTTCTGGTCGTCGTCCTGCGCCACCGCCACGAGCATGCGGGCGTGCATCTTCGGCACGAGCAGATGCGGGCTGGTCGGCTTGTCGGTGACGAGGCCGCCGCCGTGGAACGACGCGCCGGCGCCGACCCGGTCGGGCACTGCGGCGGCGCTGCGGAAGACGAGCGCGCCGCCCATGCAGTAGCCCTGCGTGCCGATCTTCTTCGCGCGGTTGACCTGCGGCTGCGCGTCGAGAAAGGCGACGTGGGCGATGGCGTCCTTCTCGGCCGCATCGGCAGCGCCGATCGAGCCCAACAGCGGCCCGAGCTTCTGCATCGTCGTCGGGTCCTTGAAGTCGACAGTCGCGGCGTTGTCGTACATCGGCGCCTTGCCGATCCGATAGAAGGGATTGGGCACGAGCACCGCGTAGCCCTCGGCGGCCAGGCGACGACCCATTGCGCGCATAGCCGGGCGCAGGCCGAAAGCGTCCGGCCAGATCAGCACGGCGGGCCAGGTGCCGGAGGCAGGATGGATGAAGGCGGCGTCGCACTCGCCGTCGGGCGTGCGGATCGTGACCTCGGTCTCGACGACGGGCAGCGCCGCCTGCGCCGATGTCGCCGCGGCGGCGAGGCTGCCGGCGACCGAAAGGGCGACGAAGTCGCGACGAGAGAGATCGGTGGCGGCCTCGTCAGCTTCCGCCGCGTCGTGTGAAATGTCGGTCATGGCGATGCCTCCTGCAAACGAGCGGCAAGCATATCGGGCACGCCTCGGCGGCTTTGCGTCAGGGGCATCGACGCTGCAATTCCGCGCGCGCGCCGCCGCCGTCAGTCCTTCTCCGCCTCGCGTTCCATCTCCCTCAGCATCCGCGCGAGCCGGTCCTTGAGTTTTTCGGTCGTCAGCTTCTCGCGGAAGCGCTCGACCATCAGCGGCAGCGCGAACGGACTGGGCACCGCGAGCTCGACGAAGACGACGCGCTGCCGGCGCATCCGGTTCAGCACTTCCTTCAGGCGGCGGATGTCGAGCTCCTGGCTCAGTACTTCGCCCTCGGCCTGGCTGAGCAGCATGTTGCCGGCGTCGTACTTGCGAAACACCTCGTAGAACAGCTTGCTCGAGGCCTGCAGCTGGCGCGTGCTCTTGGGCTGGCCCGGATAGCCCTGGCTGATCAGGCCGGAGACGCGCGCGATCTCGCGAAAGCGCCGCCGCACCAGCTCGCTCGAGTTGAGGCTGGCCAGCACGTCTTGCAGCAAGTCGCCTTCCTCGAACAGGCTCTGGTCGACGAGTGGGGCCGGGTCGATCGGCTTGGCGCTGAGCAGCTCGAGCCCGTAGTCGTTGATGACGATGCTGAAGGTGTTGGGTTCGTTCTTCGAGAGCCGCCAGGCGAGCAGACTGCCCAGGCCGATGTGGGCGCTGCGCCCGGCGAAGGGATAGATGAAGAGGTGCTGGCCTTCGCGCGAATCGAGCTTTTCGATGAGCAGCGTCTTCGGCGTCGGGATGCGCGAGAGCCGCGCCTGCGTCTCGAGCATCGGCTGCGCCGCCTGCATCTCGGGCTCGAAGAAGTCGCCCTGGGCCGCATCGGCGAGCACGTCCATCACCGAGTCGGCGAGCTCGCTCGAGAGCGGCATCTTGGCGCCGGCCCAGCTGATCATGGCCGCCTTCTTCGAGTCGTTGCGCTTGACGTAAGCGGTCATCTCCTCGACGCGCACGAACTCGAGGTTGCGGCCGGCGAAGATGAAGCAGTCGCCCTTGCGCAGGCGCGCGACGAAGCCCTCCTCGACCGTGCCGATGCGGCCGCCGGAGAGGTACTTCACCTGCACCGACGCGTCGCTGACGATGGTGCCGACGTTGAGCTTGTGGCGGCGCGCGATCATGCGGTTCGGCACGCGGTACACGCCTTCCGTGTCAGCGACGACGCGGTGGTATTCGGGATACGCATGCAGGCTCGAGCCGCCCTTGACGACGAAGTCGAGCGCCCAGTCGAACTCGGCGCGCGTCAGCTGGCGATAGGCCCAGGCCTGCTTCACTTCCTCGAACAGCGCGTCGTCGCGAAAGCCTCCGCCGAGCGCGATCGTGACGAGGTGCTGCACCAGCACGTCGAAGGGCTTGTCGGGCGTCGCCCGCTTTTCGATATTGCCGGCGATCGCCGCACGCCGCGCCGCCGCCGCTTCGACCAGCTCGAGCGTGTTGGTCGGCACGAGCGTGATGCGGCTGGCGCGGCCCGGTGCGTGGCCGCTGCGGCCGGCACGCTGCAACAAGCGCGCGACGCCTTTCGCCGAGCCGATCTGCAGCACGCGCTCGACCGGCAGGAAGTCGACGCCGAGGTCGAGCGACGAGGTCGCGACCACCGCCTTCAGTCGGCCTTCCTTCAGGCCGAGCTCGACCCATTCGCGCACTTCCTTGTCGAGCGAGCCGTGGTGCAATGCGACCTGGCCGGCCCAGTCCGGCCGCATCTCGAGCAAGAGCTGGTACCAGGCCTCGGCCTGCGATCGCATGTTGACGAAGACCAGCGTCGTCGACGACTTCTCGATCTCGTCGACGACCGGGGCCTGCATCTGCCGGCCGAGGTGGCCGCCCCAGGAAAAGCGCCCGGGGTTCACTGGCAGCAACGTGTCGATGACGAGGTTTTTCTCGACCCGGCCGCGCACGAGATCGCCGTCGTCGTGGCCGAGCAGCACTTGCATCGCCTCGTCGAGGTTGCCGAGCGTCGCGCTCAGTCCCCAGACGACGAGGCCGGGGTTGAAGCGCCTGAGCCGCGCGATCGCCAGTTGCACCTGCACGCCGCGCTTGCTGCCCATCAGCTCGTGCCACTCGTCGACGATGACGGTGTGGATCGTCGACAGCTCCGCCTTCGCCTGCTCGCGCGTCAGCATCAGGCTGAGCGACTCGGGCGTGGTGATGAGCGCGGTCGGAAAGCGCCGGTCCTGCTTCGCCCGCTCGGCCGAGGGCGTGTCGCCGGTGCGGATGCCGACCGTCCAGGCGCCGAGGCCGACGTCGGCGAGCGGCGCGGCGATGGCGCGCGCCGAATCGGCGGCAAGCGCGCGCATCGGCGTCAGCCACAGGATGCCGAGCGGCGGCGCGTGCGCACCCTTCGCGTCGATGCCGAGTGCCGCGGCGCGCGCGATGGCGCCGAACCACACGGCGTAGGTCTTGCCCGATCCGGTGGTGGCGTGGAGCAAGCCGCTGCGGCCCGCGGCCATCGCCGACCAGACCTCGCGCTGGAACGCGAAGGGCTGCCAGCCGCGCGCCTGAAACCACGCCTCGGCCGGCGCCCTGAAATCCTTCACCGCGCCACGGTATCAGACCGTGGCGCGGTCATCGCGTCACGGGATTGCGTCGAGCTGGCAAAGACCGGTGTTGTCCAGCGTGTAGCCGATCGGGCAGCTCAGGGTCTGTTTCGGCCCACGTATCCTGTTGAGCGTGTTGCCGCCGAGATAGACCAGGAATCCCTTGCCGAACAGGTAGTCGCCGCCGGCATTGAAGAACGGTGCCTGCCCGCCCGCGGTGAACAGGAAGGCTTGGCTCGAGAACGAGTAGCCGGCGCCGATTTCGGCCTGCGTCTCGCGATTGACGCCGAGGTACTTCAGGCGAGCCTCACCGAGGCCCATCGGCGCACCGCTGAGCACGTAGCCGATCTCGGCCTTGACGCCATGCGCCTTGCCATCGGCCCTGACCCTCGCGGCACGAACGCCGACAAAAGCGGTTGCCCCGGTTCGAACGCCGAAGTTCCAGTTGATGCCGGCATAGAGCTGGTTGTCGGTGCGAGCGTGCGGGGTCACCGTGGGGTCGATCGTGGGCGGCGTCACCGGGCCGCCCTTGCCGGCGTGGGCCGGTAGCGCGAGGGCGAGGGCGGCAAGCGCCAGCAGGCCAGCTGAAAGGGATTTGCTCATCAAGTTCGCTCCTTGTTGTTCATAGGGGTCCGATTCACCGGTCTCGGCGCGACCGGCCGAGACGGAGTTTTTGATTCTGGGCCGCGAGCGCGGCGCCGCCAAGCCCACCTTCCGGTGGGCGTGGCGGCCCCGCCTCAGCTCATCCGGTCGACCGCGCGCAGCGCGAGCGCCTGGATCGTCAGCGAAGGCGCCTCGCCGCCGCCCGAGCTGGGAAAGACGCTGGCGTCGCAGATCCACAGGTTCGGGCTGCCGTGCAGGCGCAGGTTCGCGTCGACGACCGAGCTGCGCGGGTCGTCGCCCATGCGGCAGGTGCCGAAGACGTGCGCGGACGAGAAGTAGTCGTAGGTGCCGAACTCCTCGACCAGCGTGCCGGCGCCGCTCGCCTCGAGCAGCGCGCGCGTTGCCGCAGCCATGGCCTGCAGGCGCTTCACCGTCATCGCGTCGACGTGCGAATGAATGCGCGCGAGCGGCCGGCCGAAATCGTCCTTTCTCCGCAGGTCGAGATCGATCCTCGACCCCTCGTGGGGCAGGCTTTCGCCGACCGCCCCGACCGCCACCAGGCTGCCGACGCTGCGCCGCATGGCCTCCTTGTGGGCGCGGCCGAAGCCCGGCACGGCACGCTGCGCATGGGCGATGGCGCCGATCATGTCGGCCTCGTGGATGGCAGCGCCGAGGCGAAAGCCGCCGATCACGCCGGGGATCGCGTCGGGACGATTGCGGTCCCAGCTGATCGCATCCGCCGGCAGTCCGCCGAAGCTCATCAGGGGCTCGCCCGCGTCGGCAACGCTGGTCCAGGCGACGCTCTCGAGAAAATTACGGCCGACCTGGGCGCTCGCCAGGCCGCGCTGCAGCAGCAGGACGCGCGGCGTCTCGACAGCGCCGCAAGCCAGCACGAGGCGCGGCGTGGCGATGCGCTGCACCCGGCGCGTCGCATCGGCGACTTCGATCGCCTCGATCCTGCCGCCCTTGCCGCTGACGATGCGCAGCAGCGTGTGCTCCGGCCGCACCTCGCAATTCCCGCTCGCCTTCGCCTTGGCGATGAAGGTGACGTCGGCCGAGCCCTTGTCGCGGCGCGGGCAGCCGTGCGTGCAGCCTCCGCAGTAGTTGCACGACGGCCGGCCGTCGTAGACGGCCGAGAGCGCCGAGCGTGGGTTCGCTTGCCACGAAATCTGCAATGCCGCGGCGCCGCGCGCGAGCCGGCGCGAGGCGCGCGACAGCGGATGCGCCGACAGCGGATAGGCGGCGCTGCGCCAGCGATCGCCGGCGGTCGTCGGACCAGCAACGCCGAGCACGCGCTCGGCCTCGACGTAGAACGGCTCGAGCTCGGCATATTGCACCGGCCAGTCGGCAGCGACGCCGAAGCGGCTTCGCATCCGCATCGACTCCGGATTCATGCGATGCGCCTCGCCGACGAAATGCAGCGTGCTGCCGCCGATGCCGCGCACACGGTGGTAACCCGGCCCCGACACGGCGCGACGGCTCTCGCGGTGGGTCGGGCCTTGCGCCAGGCTCCACGAGCGCAGGTCGGCAAGCGCCGGGTCGAGCGCCTGCAAGGTCGCGAAGCTCGTCTCGCCCTCGCTGCCCGGCTTGTGCCGAAAACGCTGCTTCTCCCAATCGGGCCGGTCGAGGCCGTAGTCGTGCTCGGGATCGAAGGCCGGCCCGGCATCGATGAGAAGGACGCGCCAGCCACGCTGCGTCATGCGCCAGGCGACCGCGCCGCCGCCGGCGCCGGCGCCGACGACGACGGCGTCGTAGGCGCCGTCGGCCATCAGCGGACCGCTTCGAAGAAGCCGAGCGGCTGCGGCGGGCGGTCGAGCGCAAGGCCGCGCCACGACGCCGGCTGCACGTAGTAGTCGGCCATTGCCGTGTTGCGCATGACGGCGAAGAAGCGCCCCGCCGGCGACTGCCACGGCATCGCCTGCATGCGCTCCAGCGCGGCGTTGCGCGATGGTTCGCTGGCGCCAGCGAAGTCACCGCCGCATTCGACGTCGAGCCAGGCGCAGCCGGCGCCGACGAGCCGCTCGCCCAGCGCATCGCCGCGCACGTCGCCGAGGATCGCGGCGGGAACGCCGAGCGCCGACGCCGCCGGCGTCAGGGCATCGGCGGGAATCAGGGTGTCACAGAAGGCGGCGAAGGTGCGTGCGATGCGCGCTTCGTCGCCGCCGCGCGACGGCGCCGCGGCCAGCGTCGGCAGGTCGATGCAGATCAGCGCCGCCGCGAGCACGACGCGTCTTGCCGCACGGCGCCGCTGCATCGATTCGGGGGCATCGCGATCGAGTGCCTGAGCGAACGGATCATTCATCGCGGCGATGATAGTCACGCCGTCGTGCGCCGCCGCTTCCTGCGTTCGTAGAGCGACATCAGCGGCGTCACCGAGACGCCGTGCACGACGATCGAGGCGACGACGACCGAAAAGACGAGCGCGCCCAAATTCGCCGCGAGCGTGCGGTCGAGGCCGTGGTTGATCGCGTACATCAGGTAGTACAGCGAGCCGATGCCGCGGATGCCGAACCAGCCGATGAGCACGCGCTGCGGCCCCGAGGTCCTGGACCGGAACAGTCCCACCGCCACCGCGATCGGCCGGATGACGACGAGCAAAGCGCCGACGAAGCCCCACGAGGCGAGCCGCCAGTCGACGGTCCAGAGCAGCATGCCGATGGCGATGACGGCGGCGACCTCGCCGATGCGTTCGATCTGCTCGTTGAAGGCGAGCACCGCATGCGCCATGTAGGCCGGCGCATGTCTGGGGTCGGTGGCGACCTGCTCGGCATGCGTCGCATCGGGATCGGCGTGCGCCTCGGCAGCGATCTCGGCCGAGCGCTTGCGTTGCGCCGCCGCCTTGCCCGGCGCCGCAGCCGGCTTGCCGGGCCCGGCCGCCGCGCTCGCCTTCTGCTCGAGCCGACGCAAGGCGACGCCGGCCGCGAACACCGCGAGGAAGCCGTAGCCCTCGGCCATGCTCGCCAGCCCGTAGGCCAGGCCGATCAGCCCGAGCGAGAGAAAGTTGTCGAGGCCCACCGCCTCCTTGTGCGTGCGTCGCAGATAGAGCACGAGCTGGCCGATCGCGGTGCCGAGGAGCGCGCCGATGACGACGCCGCCGGCCACGCCCCAGACGACGTCGAAGGCGAACCAGCGCCAGCCGATGTCGCCGATGTCGCGCAGGCCGAGCAGGCCGAGGCCGAGCAACACCACCGGAAACGCGGTGCCGTCGTTGAGACCGGCCTCGCCGGTGAGCGAGAAACGGAGGCGATCGCGGTCGCCGGGCTCGGCCACCTGCACGTCGGAAGCGAGCACCGGGTCGGTCGGTGCGAGGATGCCGCCGAGCAGGATCGCCGCGCCGATCGGCAGGCCGAGCGCGAGCACGCCGAAGCCGGCGATCAGGGCGACCGTGACGAGCATCGAGACGAGCGCCAGGCGCACCGGCAGCAGCCAGCGGCCGTCGCCGAAGCCGGCGCTCATCTTCAGCCCGGAGCCGAACAGCGAGAGCAGGACAACGACCTCGGCCAGCTGCTCCAGTCCCTTGCTGTTCGCCGCCGGCGTCAGCGTGGTCCAGCCGAGCCAGAGCGGGCTCACCGCCGCGCCGGCGAGCAGGTACAGCATCGAGGTGCTGAGCGGCAGCCGCGCGAGCAGCGAGTCGCCGAGCGCCATGACGATCAGCAGGAGACCGATGACAGCCGACCACGATGTGATTTCCATGCGCTCCAGGCTGCTTCGGGATCAGCGAAGGACCTTAGCAGACGGCTTCGGGCTTGGCACCGACGATCCAGCCCTCGAGGAGATCGACGACGTCGGGCAAGCCGTAGCCCGCCTGTCCCGCGGCCCATGCCGCCTGCATCATGCAGAGCGCGGCGTCGAGACGATCGGCCGAGCCGTCGTCGACGAGCGCGGACCGTTGCGCGTCGGTGAGCGAGAGGCGCAAGCCGAGTCGACTCCTGCCATGCTCGAGTCCCGCCACGAGCTCGGCCCGCGCCGCGCGCCGCTCCGGCGTGTGCTTGGAACGCGTGTCGCTCTTGTATGAACGCCGGCCGATCAACTCGCGCGCGATGAGGCCCGGATAGCCTTCGAGCGCAACGCGCTGCCGGTCGCCGTCGTGCAGGCGCGGCAGGTGCACGCCGGCCTCGAGCAACAGGCCGATGCCGGCATGCAGCATGAAGGCGACCGGTGGATTCACCCACTTCATCGACGGCGACGCGCCCGAGCCGGCGTCGCAACCGCGATGCGCGAACTTCCCGCCCGCCGGACGCGCCGCGCACCAGGCCCTGAAGGTCGCGACGATCTCGGCCCGCGACAGGCCCGTGTAGTGATGCATCAGCGGCAGCCACTGGCGCGGCCAGCCGAGCGACTCGACCAGCTCGCGCGGCAGGCCGAACGGGAAGTCGAATGCCGCGAGCCACGGCCCCGGCGTGCGCAACCACTCCGAGAAGGAGCGAAAGTCGACGTGCTCGACGATTGTTTCCAGAACCACGAGCGATCCATCGTCGGCGACTTTGCCGAAGGCCACGGTGATCGGCTTGCGCCGCGAAGGCGCGCTCGTGAAGTCGACACCGGCGAGCTGCATCGCCATCAACCGAGCGCCAGCGCGCCGACGCCGCCGGCGATGCACACGGCGCCCACCAGTCGCAACGAGCGATCGCCTTCGCCGAGCAAGCGGCCGCCGATGAGGGCCGCGAACAGCATCGAGACTTCGCGCGCCGGCGCGACATGGCTGAGCGGAGCGAGCCGCACCGCATAGAGCACGAGCACGTAGCCTAGCGGCCCGAGCACGGCGACGACCAGCGCCGACCGCCACTGCGCACGCCACACCTCGCCGAAGCCGCGCCGGTCGCGCAATGCCGCGGGCAAGAGGAAGGGGACGCGGAACAGGTTGCCCACGTAGTCGACGAGGATCGGCGAGAGCAGCAGCACCTTGACCGCGTAGCCGTCGATCAGCGTGTAGCCGGCGATCAGCGCACCCGTCGCTGCGCCCCAACCCAGGCCCGCACGCACCCGCTGGCGTTGCAGCGGGTCGTGCGCCTTCGCCCACAAGCCCGGCCCGCCGGCGAGAAAGAAGACGCCGACCGCGACGCCGGCGACGCCGCAGGCGGCGACGACACTCATCGATTCGCCGAGCCAGAGCAGCGCGCCGAGCGAGGCGAGCAACGGCCCGGTGCCGCGCGCCACCGGATAGACGACGGTCAGGTCCGAAAGCCGATAGCCGCGCAGCAGCGTCGTGAAGTAGAAGACATGGACGACCGCGCTCGCAAGCAGCACCGTCCATTCGAGCGCACCCCAGCGCGGCAGCACGCCCCAGGCCGCCCACACGCCGAGCGGCGCCCAGAGCACGAGGAGGAACAGCGCCGCGATGAGGGCGAAGCGCGCGTCGCCGCCGGTGCGCTTGGCGACCACGTTCCAGAGCGCATGCAGCAACGCTGCGACGAGTACGAGGCCCAGGGCCGTGGCCGACATGCGGCGATTGTCGCCAGCCGGCGGCGCGGTGCTGTCGCCATCGCGTCGTGTTGCCGCAGGCTACAGTCGCCGACGATCCGACTTTCGATCACGACCGACCGATGAACCCGATCCTCGTCGAAGCAATGCGCGGTGGCGTCTGCGAATCGGCGCACTGCGGCGCCGTCGCGGTGTGCGACGCCGACGGCGCGCTCGTCCTCGCGCTCGGCGACGTCGAGCGGCCGATCTTTCCGCGCTCTGCGGTCAAGGTGCTGCAGGCGCTGCCGCTCGTCGAGAGCGGCGCCGCCGACCAGCTCGGCCTGAGCGACGAAGAGATCGCCATCGCCTGCGCCTCGCACAACGGCGAGCCGAGACACACCGCCGTCGTCGAGCGCATGCTCGCGCGGGCCGGCCTCGACGTCGGCGCGCTCGAGTGCGGGACTCAGTGGCCGACGCGCGAAGCGGTGCAGCGCCAGATGGCCGCGGCCGGCATCGAGCCGAATGCCTTGAACAACAACTGCTCAGGCAAGCACGCCGGGTTTCTTTGCCTGGCCTGCCGGCTCGGCGGCAAAGCGAACCTGCGCCACTACGCGATGGGCTATGGCGGCGCCGAGCATCCGGTGATGCGCGCCGTCGGCGCGGCGCTGCAGGCGGTGACCAGCTTCGACCTCTCGCAAACGACGCGTGGCACCGACGGATGCTCGATCCCGACCTACGCGATTCCCTTGCGCAATCTCGCCCTCGCCTTCGCACGCGTCGGCGCCGGCATCGGCCTGAGCGAAGGCCACGCCGCCGCTGCGAAGCGCCTGCGCGCCGCCGTCGCGCGCCATCCATTCATGGTCGGCGGCACCGATCGCTTCGACACTCGTGTCATGGAAAAGCTCGGCGAGCGCGTCTTCTGCAAGGTCGGCGCCGAGGCCGTGTTCTGCGCCGCCTTCCCCGAGCGCGGGTTCGGCGTCGCCATCAAGATCGACGACGGCAACACCGCGCGTGCCGCCGAGGTCGCGATGGCGGCGACGATCGAGGCGCTGCTCGATCTCGACGATGCCGACGCGACCTTCATGCGCGGTCTCAGCGAGGTGACACTGCGCAACTGGAACGGCATCGAGGTCGGCGCGTTGCGCGCCACCGACGCGCTGCGCTCAGCGATCCCGCGCAGACGTCCCTGACCTTCCCCTCCCGACCGCGGGTCCGGCCGCGGGTCCGGCCGCGTGTCACGTCCGCGTCACGCCCGCTTTCATACAACCGATTCCCGCAGCAACACCTGCGCCCCGGTTCGAGGCGGGTGCTTGCGGCGCTTCGGGAGAGAAAGCCTTGTCCACCGCCGCTATAGGCGCTTGCCGCTCCGCGGTGCCATCGATCAGCATGCAACGCGCCGACCGGAGCGTGGTCGAACGCAATGCGGCGACCTTCTCGGTGATTGCCACATTCGACGCAGCCGGCAACGTGTACGTCGCCGACCACGGCAACGACGCGATCCGCATGATCACGCCGCCCCGGGTGGTCACGAAGGTGGCCGGGCAGGTTGGCGTGCCGGGCAGCGGCGATAGCACCGGAACCATGGCGACTTTTCGCCTCACCGGACCCGCTGGGCTCGCTTGCCTCGGCGGCAACCGGGTTGCGATCACTTCGGGCAACGCCTTGCTCACGGCGACTTTGCCGTAGGCAGCAAGCCGTCGAGGACAATTGCGATGCTCGAGTTCCTCTGGGAGGGGGACGTTTCAACCGACGGCATCATCGATCGTCCGGCCGCAGCTGCGCTGTACCTGCGCGGTGGGCCGCGCTGCGAAACCCGCGAGGGCCGCATCGTCCGCCTCGAGGCCAAGGACGCGCTGCTGCTCGCCTGGCTCGCGCTCGAGGGGCCGACGCCGCGCTCTCGGCTCGCCTCCCTGCTCTGGCCCGCCGCCGACGAAGCGCGTTCCCGGACCGCCCTGCGCCAACGGCTGCTGCGTCTCAAGCGCGGGCTGGGGTTTGATGCTGTCGCACCGGGCGATCTGGCGGCGCTATGCGGCCTGACGGTTGCAGATGACCGGGCCGATGCGAGCACACTACTCGACGGCATCGAGCCCGATCCCGGATCGGAAATCGGTACCTGGCTCACGGCACGGCGGAACACCGCACGCCACGCACACAACGAAGCACTGGCAGCGCGCGCCTCGACCGCCGAAACCGCGGGCGAGCTGGCTGCGGCGCTGCGCGACGCGCAGGCGCTGGTCGACCTCGACCCCACTTCGGAGCACGCGCATCGCCGGGTCATGCGACTGCACTATTTGCGCGGCGATGTCGGCGCGGCGCTCGCAGCCTACGAGCGATGCAAAGACGCGCTGCAGCGAGCGCTCGGCGTCGCTCCGTCGCTGGAGACCGCCCAGCTTGCCCGGCAGGTGAACATCGCCGTCATGGTTGCGCCGCCGCGCCTGCCGATGCCCGTCACCCTGCTGCGCACGCCACGGCTCATCGGACGCGACCGCGAGCTCACGGCGATCCGCGCTGCCTGGCAGTCCGGGCGCGCGGCTCTGCTGATGGGCGAAGCCGGCATGGGAAAGAGCCGGCTGCTTGCTGAGCTGGCACTCGAGCGGGCGCACCGTGGGGGGCCGGCCCGTATCGTGGCCGTACAGGGCCGCCCGGGAGACGCCGCCATTCCGTACGCGACGCTCGCCCGCCTGCTGCGGCGCGTCCGGGAGTGCGGCGAGGTGGTGCTTGATCCGGTTCGCACCCGCCAACTTGCGCGAATCCTTCCAGAGCTCGATCCGCAGGTCTCCGCGCCGAGCGACAGCATGCGGCTCGTTCTGCAAGGCGCCGCCGAAACGCTGCTGACACAGGCCGGCATCCATTGCCTGCTCTTCGATGACTTGCATCTCGCCGACGAGGCGAGCCTTGAACTGATACAGGCGATCGTCGGCGGCGGCGCGCTGGCAAATGTCGATTGGGCGTTTGCGCAAAGGCCGGGCGAAGACAGCCCCGCGACCGCACTGTTTCGGGCCACGCTCGAAGGGGCTCAGCTGCTCGAGAGCGCAACGCTCGGGCCGCTCGACCAGGTCCAGATGAGTGACCTCGTCGATTCTCTCGGTGTCGCGGAGCTCGACGGTGGCCGCCTCGGCGCTCTTCTCTGTCGCCGCACTGGTGGCAACCCGATGTTCGCCCTCGAGGTCCTCAAGCAGGGTCTTTCATCCGGACGTTTCGACGAGTGGCCGACGCAGACTCCGCTCCATGTCGGAGCGCTGATCGAACGCCGGCTGAAACAACTCTCCGAGAGGGCGCTCGCGCTCGCCCGGGTTGCGGCGATTGCGGGCGTCGACTTCGGCGTCGAGATCGCCGGGTCCGTCATGTCGATGCCGGCCCTCGACCTCGCCGATGCCTGGACGGAGCTCGAGGCGTCGCAGGTCTTCAAGGGCGATTCGTTCGCCCACGATCTCGTCTACGAAGCAGTGTTGAGGACGATTCCTGCGCCGATCGCCAAGCATCTGCATCGCGTAAGCGCGACACATCTTGCGGCCACCGGTGGCGAGCCGGCTCGGGTGGCCGAGCACTGGCTCGAGGCCGGGCTCGACGAGCCCGCCGTCAACGCCCTCGTCGAGGCGGCGACCCGCGCACGCCGAGCCGGACGCTTCGTCGAATCAGGTCGATTCGAGCTGAGGGCCGCCGACACGCTGGCACGCCTCGGTCGATTCGACGAGGCGTTCGAGCGGCGCTTCGCCGGCGCCGACGACATGTCGCTCACCGCGCCGCTGGATATCTACAAACCAATCGCCCTCGCTCTCGACGCGCAGGCCAGGAACGAGCGGCAGCGCGGTCGAGCG
>JANXXS010000406.1 GCA_025350505.1 Burkholderiales bacterium | reverse complement strand
AGACCTTGCGCAGCGCCTTCGCCACTTTTTTTGCATGAGAGCCCCGCCATGAACATCGACGACGTCAAGCGCAATGCCTTCGCCATGCCGCTCACCAGCCCGGCCTTTCCGCCCGGCCCCTACCGCTTCATCAATCGCGAGTTCCTGATCGTCACCTACCGCACCGACCCCGACGCCTTGCGCGCCGTCGTGCCCGAGCCCTTGCAGATCGGCGAGCCGATCGTCAAGTACGAGTTCATCCGCATGCCCGACTCGACCGGCTTCGGCGACTACACCGAGTCGGGCCAGGTGATCCCGGTCACCTTCGAAGGCCAGCCCGGCGGCTACGTGCACTCGATGTACCTCAACGACGAGGCACCGATCGCCGGCGGGCGCGAGCTCTGGGGCTTTCCGAAGAAGCTCGCCGCGCCCACGCTCCGCGTCGAGACCGACACCCTGCTCGGCACGCTCGACTACGGCTCGGTGCGGGTGGCGACGGCGACCATGGGCTACAAGCACAGGAGCCTCGACCATGCCGCCGTGCTGGCCGGCCTGCTCGCCCCCAACTACCTGCTCAAGATCATTCCGCACGTCGACGGCAGCGCCCGCATCTGCGAGCTGGTGCGCTACTTTCTCGAAGACGTCACCGTCAAGGGCGCGTGGACGGCACCGGCCGCGCTCGAGCTGTTCCACCACGCGCTGGCGCCGGTGGCGCGGCTGCCGGTGCTCGAGGTGATCGCCGGCACGCACCTCCTGACCGACATGACGCTCGGCCTCGGCAGCGTCGTCCACGACTACCTGGCCTGAGCTTCAGCCAGCGACTTGCAGGCGCAGCAGGCGCGCTTTCTCCTCGGCACGCGCGTCGTCGACGACGCGAAGCACGCTGTCCACGTCGACCGGCGCCGTCTTGCCTTCGAAGCGGCCTGTGAGCGGCGCCTCCGGCTGCAGCACGCCGCGTTCGTACAGGCCCCAGATCTCGGGCCCGTACTGCGCCTTCAGCAGCTCCGGTGCAAAGCGTCCGAAGTAGCCGCCCAGGTTGGCGACATCGCGCAGCAGCATCCGCTCGGCGTGGTTGTTGCCCGCCGCATCGACCGCCTGCGGCAGGTCGATGATGACGGGGCCGTCGGCGGCGAGCAGGATGTTGAATTCCGAGAGGTCGCCGTGGATGACGCCGGCGCACAGCATGCGAACGACCTCGCGCATCAGCGTCGCGTGATGCGCGCGGGCCTCTTCGGCCGTGAAGCTCACGTCGTTGAGGCGCGGCGCGGCGTCGCCCATGGCATCGGTGACGAGCTCCATCACCAGCACGCCGTCGTGAAAGTTCAAGGGCCGCGGCACGCGCACGCCGGCCGCAGCAAGGCGATACAGGGCGTCGACCTCGGCGCTTTGCCACGCCGCCTCCTGCGCCTCGCGGCCAAAGCGCGTGCCCTTGGCCATGGCCCGGGCCTGGCGTGTGTTCTTGACCTTGCGGTTCTCGGTGTAGTCGACGGCCTGGCGAAAGCTGCGCTGCGTCGCCTCCTTGTAGACCTTGGCACAGCGCGTCTCGCTGCCGCAGCGAACGACATAGACCATCGCCTCCTTGCCGCTCATGAGCTGGCGCACGACGCCGTCGATCAAGCCTTCTTCGATGAGCGAGCGAAGCCTCTGCGGTGGTTTCATCGGCGCATTCTCCGCGACGCCCACTTCGGGCCGCGTCGGCGAACGCCGCGACCCGGGCTGCTCCAACGCCTTGCGGCGAGCGATCAGGTCGCCGCGTCGGCCCGGGTCTGGCGCAGCCGCATCGGCTTGAGCAGCACGAGCGCCGATATGGCGGCGATCGCGTTCATCGCCGCGGCGATGTAGAAGACCATGTGCCAGCTGCCGGTCATGGTCGTCAGCACGCTGGTGGACGGCACGAGCAGTGACGCCGTCCTGGCCGAACTGGCTGAGCAGGAAGATGCCCCCCCCGCGAGGCCGGCCAGCGGCGCCGCGCCACGTGTCGGTCAGTCGTCTTCGGCATCGAGGCCCGCGCGCCAGAGCCGTGCCGGTGCGGCGAAGATCGCCGCATCGGCCGGGCCGACGCCGTGCTCGGCCAGCCGCACCCAGGCCAGCGTGTCGTGCGGGCTGCCGGCGACGCGGTCGCGCATTCGTTCCTCGACCAGCCAGGCATGCAGGCGCGCGTACTCGGCCGCATGGTGACGCTCGGTCCAGGCCAGGGCGACCAGGTCGCCGTAGCCCTCTTCGCGGCGCAGCGCCGCCATGTCGACGTAGGCGGCGCGCAGCTCCGGCTCCAGCTCGCCGGGGATGCTCGGCGTGAAGCCGGCGGGCAGGCCGTACCAGGCGCCGTCGAGATAGCGCCGGCAGTGGCCGAGCTCGTGCGCGGCCATCAGCTCGAGCGTGGCGCCGAGCAACTCGGGCTCGATGCGATCGAGCGTCGCCTCGGCCTCGGCGTTGCCGCGCATCGACAGCACCAGCTTGCAACGGCCATCGACGAAGGCGAGCGCCAGCGGCGCGACACCGGCTGCGGGCTGCGGCTGGACGACGACGTCGAGCGGCATGCCGGTGCTTCGCGCAGAGACGACGACCGGCCAGCTGCCGCGCAGCCAGCGCATCTCGGTATCGGTCAGCTCGGCGGCCTGGCACGAGGCCGAAGCCAGCACCAACGCGACGAACCCGGACAAGGCTTTGCGCACGCGAAGCTCCTTGATGAGCGAATCTTCGTCTGCTGCGATGCGGGCTGAACGCCGGGTCTCGCATCGCACGTGCGGTTTCTCGCACAAAGCGGGCCTGTCTTCGAGCCAACCGATTCAGCCATCGAAGACGATGACGTTGCGGGCGATGCCGCCCGCCTTCAGCGCTGCGAAGCCTTCATTGATCTGTTCCAGCTTGATTCGCGCCGACACCATCTCCTTCAGGTGCAGTCGCCCCTGCAGGTAGAACTCGATCAGCCGCGGCATGTCGGTACGAAAGCGGTTCGAGCCCATCATGCAGCCTTGGATCTTTCGTTCGCGCAGGAAGTCGACGCCATGCAACTCGATCTTCGTGCCGACCGGGATCATGCCGATCAGGGTGGCCGTGCCGCCCGAGCGCAGCACCGAGAAACTCTGCTCCGCGGTCGACTTGAGGCCGATGCATTCGAACGAGTAGTGCACGCCGCCGCCGGTCGTCTCGACGACGCGCTTCACGGTGTCGCCGTCCGAGGCATCGACGACGTCGGTAGCGCCGAAGCGCTTCGCCAGGCCGAGCTTGTACGGGTCCTTGTCGATGGCGACGATGCGGCCGGCGCCGGCGATCTGCGCCGCGTTGATGGTGGCCAGGCCGATGCCGCCGGCACCGAAGATCGCCACCGTCGATCCTGGCTCGATCTTCGCCGTGTGCGCCACCGCGCCGTAGCCGGTGATGACGCTGCAGCCGATCAGGCAGGCCAGGTCGAGCGGCATGTCTTCGCGCACCTTCACCAGCGCATGCTCGTGCACCACCATCTGCTCGGCGAACGACGACAGGTTGAGGAACTGGTTCATGTGCCGGCCACGCCAGGTCAGGCGCTTTGCCGCGCCGGGCGGCATCTTGACCTCGGGCGTCTGGCAGATCGAAGGATGGCCGCTCAGGCAGAACTCGCAGTGGCCGCAAAACACCGAGAGGCAGCCGATGACGTGGTCGCCCGGCTTCAAGTAGGCGACGTCCTCGCCGACCGCCTCGACGACGCCGGCGCACTCGTGCCCGAGCACTGCCGGCAGCGGCGTCGGATACGCGCCCTCGATGAAGTGCAGGTCGCTGTGGCAGAGGCCCGCGGCAGCGGTGCGCACCAGCACCTCGCGGCGCTTCGGCTTCTCGATGGCGACCTCCTCGATCGTCATCGCCTCGCGCGGCGCGTGCAGGACGGCGGCTTTCATCGGCTTCTCCTCGTGGCAGCGATCCTCAGGCGGCGGTCTTGCCCGTGCTCTGGCGCGTCACCGGGTGCGAGCTCGACAGGCCGCCATCGACGACGATGGCCTGGCCGTTGATGTAGCTCGAATCGTCGGAGGCGAGGAACAGGGCGACGCGGGCCAGCTCGTCCGGCTGCGCGGCGCGGCGCAGCGGATTGAGGTGCCCGAGCTTGTGCGAGACGTTGCGGTCCCTGGCGATGTCGAAGATCGGCTGCGTCATCCCCGTCTGCGTCAGGCCCGGGCAGATCGCGTTGACGCGCACGTTGGTGTCGCAGAGCTGCTGCGCCGAGACCATCGCGAGATTGATGACGCCGGCCTTCGACGCCGAATACGCCGGGCCACCGGCGCCCGAGCGCAGGCCTGCCACCGAGGCGGTGCAGATGATGGAGCCGCCGCGCCCGGCGTCGGCCATCGTCTTGCCCGCATGCTTGACCATCAGCCAGGGCCCGATCAGGTTCACGCGCAGCACTTCGGCAAAGGCCTCCGGCGTCAGCTCGAAGATGCCGGCCAGGCCGCCGGAGATGCCGGCGTTGGCGAAGGCGACGTCGAGCTGGCCGTGCGCGCTCAGTGCCGCCGCGACCAGCGCGGCGACGTCGGCCTCGACGCCGGCGTCCATCTGCTGCGCGACGGCCCTGCCGCCCGCGGCCGCGACGAGGCGCGCCGTCTCGTGCACGGCGTCGGTCTTGTCGCCGAGCACCAGCTTCGCGCCGGCCCCGGCGAAGAGCAGCGACGCCGCCCGGCCGATACCCGAGCCTGCGCCGGTGATGACGGCGACCTTGCCTTCGAGACTGTTGGCCATCACGCGCCCCCGCTGATCGTGGCGCCGCCGTCGATGACGAGGGTCTGGCCGGTGGTGAAGGCGCCTGCCCGCGACGCCAGGAAGACAGCCGCGCCGGCGATCTCGTGCGGCTCGCCGATGCGCTTGAGCGAGGCCACCGACGTCGAGCGCTTCAGCGTCTCCGGGTTTTCCCAGAGCGCCTTCGCGAAATCGGTGCGGATCAGGCCCGGCGCGATGCAGTTGACGCGCACGCCGCGCGGCCCGAATTCGTCGGCCAGGCAGCGCGCCAGCTCCATGTCGGCGGCCTTCGAGACGCAGTAGGCGCCGATCACGGTCGAGCCCTTGAGCCCGCCGATCGACGAGACGATCGTGATCGAGCCCTCGCCGCGCGCCAGCATTTCGGGCGCGACCATCGAGATCAGCCAGTGGTTGGCGACGATGTTGTTGTCGAGGATCTTGCGAAACGCCTCGTCGCTGATGCCGGCCATCGGCCCGTAGTACGGATTCGACGCCGCGTTGCATACCAGCGTGTCGATCTGGCCGAGCGCCTGCCGCGTCTGCAGCACGAGGTGGGCCAGGCTTTCCTTCGACGAGATGTTGGCCGGCACCGAGATCGCGGTGCCGGCGCCGTGCTTCGCGTTGAGGGCCGCGGCGACGGCTTCGCAGGCGTCCTGCTTGCGGCTCGAGATCACCACCTTGGCGCCATGCACCGCCATCTCTTCGGCGATCGCCTTGCCGATGCCGCGCGAGGAGCCGGTGATGACGACGACCTTGCCGGTCATGTCGAACAGGGACATGGGTTCGCCTTTCGTGAGCAGTGCGGCTCGTCGTGGATGATGCCGGTCTTGCCGCCGCCCTGCCATCCATGACAACCATCGATCCTCGCCCGAAGCGCCACCACCGGCCCGACGGATTCCAGAACAACTACGGCGAGTTCGTGCCGCGCTCGCTGGCCGAGGTGCTGCGCTGGCGCTGGGACGCGTCGCGCAAGGGACTGCCGCCACCGCCTTCGACGCCGATCCCGAAGGTGGCGCCCGACCTCGCCTTCCTGCACGCCAACGCGGCCGCGGGCGCCGCCATGCAGCCCACGGTCACCTGGGTCGGCCATGCCACGGTGCTGGCGCAGTTGGGCGGGCTGTCGCTGCTGACCGACCCGATCTTCTCCGAGCGCGCATCGCCGCTCGCCTTTGCCGGACCGAAGCGCCACCTGCCGCCGGGCATCGCCCTCGGCGAGCTGCCGCACATCGACCTCGTGCTCGCCTCGCACAACCACTACGACCATCTCGACGAGGCCTCGGTGCAGGCGCTCCGCAAGCAGCCGGGCGGCCCGCCGGTCTTCGTCGTGCCGCTCGGCGTCGGCCGCTGGCTCGAGGAGCGCGGCGTGCAGACCGGCGTCGAGCTCGACTGGTGGGACGAGCATCGCGTCGCCGGCGTCGACGTTGCGCTGGTGCCGGCGCAGCACTGGTCGGGGCGGGGCCTCACCGACCGCATGAAGACGCTCTGGGGCGGCTTCGCCGTATTCGCGCCGGACTGCCATCTGTTCTTCGCCGGCGACACCGGCTACTCGCGCGACTTCGTCGACATCCGCGAGCGCTTCGCCGCGCGTCAGTCGGCCAGCGGCGGCTTCGATGTCGCGCTCTTGCCGATCGGCGCCTACGAGCCGCGCTGGTTCATGGCCAACCAGCATGTCAACGTCGACGAGGCGATGAAGATCCACCGCGACCTCGCGGCCAAGCGGTCGCTGGGCGTGCACTGGGGCACCTTCGAGCTGACCGACGAGGCGCTCGACGCGCCTCCCAGAGCACTTGCCGGAGCCCGCGCCGCGCACGGCATCGCCGACGACGACTTCTTCGTGCTGGCGATCGGCGAAACGCGCGCCCTGCCGCGGCGTGCGTAGCGGCGGGCGCGCAGCGACCGTCAGCCGGGCAGCTTGGCGGCGAGCAGGTCGATCTTCTCGATCTTCGGCGCCTCGTTGAGCAACGCGGCGGCGTTGGCCATCAAGGCCGCGGCGATCGGGCCGGTGAGATGCGCCTGGCGTCCGGTCTCGTCGGCAAAGGCGTCGAAGACGCCGAAGGTCGAAGGGCCGAACTTCAGCGCGAACCAGGCGGTCGTGCCCGCCTCGGCATTGGCGAGCGGCAGCGCGCCGGCGAGAAAGTCGGCGACCGCCGCTTCTTTGCCGGGCTTGGCTTCGAGGCGGACGAACAATGCGAGCGCGACCATGGTGCTTCCCTTCCGTGTGGAGATGCCGTCGAGCGACGGCGAGACCCGCAGTCTGGGCTCCGCGTGCTCTGGCGGCTAGTGGCGAGAGTGACAACATTGATATCATTCTTGCCATGCGCCTGCATCTGCTCGTGCTCGACGGCGTGTTCGATCTCGGCCTCGCCGCGCTCACCGATACGCTGACCACCGCCAACGAACTGGCGGCGACGCTGCGCGACGCGCCGGCGCCGATCGAGCTCACGTTCGTCGGTATGCGACGGCGCGTGCGCACGGCGCAGGGCCTGACCGTCCCCGTCGTGCCCGTCGCCGCGGTGCGGCGTCCGGACGCCGTCCTCGTGCCCGCCCTCGGCGCCAAGATGCCCGACGCGCTGGCGGCCCGCCTCGAGCGCCCCGACGTCGCCGATGCCATCGGCGTGTTGCAGCGCTGGTCGCGCGCCGGCGCGACCACCGGCGCCGCCTGCACCGGCACTTTCGTGCTGGCCGAGAGCGGCCTGCTCGACGGCCAGCGCGCCACCACGTCCTGGTGGCTGGCGCCGATGTTTCGCCAGCGCTATCCGCAGGTCGCGCTCGACGAGTCGCGCATGCTCGTCAACTCGGCCGGCTTCACCACCGCCGGCGCGGCGATGGCGCACCTCGACCTTGCGCTCGGCCTGCTGCGCGGCCGCAGTCCCGCACTGGCGGCGCTGGCCGCACGCTATCTGCTCGTCGAGGCGCGCGGCTCGCAGGCCGAGTTCGTCATCCCCGACCATCTCGCGCATGCCGACCCGGTGGTCGAGCGCTTCGAGGGCTGGGCCCGGCACAGACTCGCCAAGGGCTTCTCGCTGGCGGATGCGGCGCGCTCGATCGGCACGAGCGAGCGCACGCTGGCGCGGCGGATGCGCGCCGTGCTCGGCAAGACGCCGCTCTCTTACTTTCAGGACCTGCGCGTCGAGCGAGCCGTGCACCTGCTGCGCACTGGCAGCGAGAGCGTCGACCAGATCGCGGCGCAGATCGGCTATGCCGACGGCGTGACGCTGCGCACGCTGCTGCGCCGCAAGCTCGGCCGCGGCGTGCGGGAATTGCGCTCGCGCGTCTAGATCTAGAGCCTGTCAACGCACATATCCGACAGACGAAGGGATGAACCGATGACGCCCGAGGAACGCAACAAGAAGACGGTGGTGGCCTTCTACGAACTGATGTTCAACGCCTGCGCGCCGGCCGAGGCGATCCGCCTCTACGCCGGCGACATCTACACGCAGCACAACCCACATGTCGCCGACGGCACGCAAGCCTTCATCGACTATTTCGTGCGCATGGCTCGCGACTACCCGGGCAAGCACGTCGAGTTCGTGCGCGTCATTGCCGAAGGCCACTACGTGGTGCTGCACTGCCGGCAGACCTGGCCGACCGATACGAACAAGGACTGGGCCGGCATCGACATCTTCCGCCTCGACGACCAGGGCAAGATCGTCGAGCACTGGGACGTGCTGCAGGTCGTGCCGCCGACTACGGCAAACCCGAACACCATGTTCTGAACGTCGGTCGCTGCGCTGGCGCTGGCGCTGGCGCCGGCGCATGCACATGCGCGTGCCGACCCCGACCCGCGCCCGGCGCGACGTCAACGCTCCCGTGCGGCCCCTGCGCGAGGGCGGATCGGTTCAGATGCCACGGCCGATCCTTGCCGGTTCCAGTCACGCGGAACAGCACGCCGGTGTGGCGCGCCACCTGGGTCAGCGTCGCCGGCACGCCGGCGCGCCCGAGATACGTCCAACGTCGTCCTGCCGCCCGGCACCCAGGGGCCGGGCATCGCCGCCGCGTCAGTTCGACTTCGAGCCGGCGGCGGCGAGCTCGGCGAGGCGCTTCTTCTCGCGCAGCTGCTTCAGCTGCTCTTCCTCGAAGCGCTTCCTCGACTCGTGCATCTGTAGCATCTTCTGGTGCGCGCGGTCCTCGAGATCGGCCGGCTGCGTCATCGGGTTGAGCGAGAGGCCGCCGAACTCCGAGGCCTTGGGCTCGCCGCGCTTGCTCTTCAGCTTGATGTTCAGGCGCAGCTCGTTGGCCGAGTCGGCGTTGCGGATCGCCTCGTCGAAGGCGATCAGGCCCTCGTCGTAGAGGTCGAACAGCGCCGCGTCGAAGGTGCACATGCCGAGCTCGCGCGACTTCGCCATCATCGCCTTGATCTCGTGGAACTCGCCCTGGAAGATGCGCTCGGCGATCGACGGCGTGTTGAGCAGGATCTCGATCGCCGCCGAGCGGCCCTTGCCGTCCTCGCGCCGCACCAGCCGCTGCGAGACGATCGCGCGCAGGTTGGCCGA
>JANXXS010000394.1 GCA_025350505.1 Burkholderiales bacterium | reverse complement strand
TATTCCGTGGTTCTCGAATCGCTTCACGATAGCGATGCCCCGCCGCCCTCGACCGAGGGTCTCCACGGGTCGACGCTAGGACAGGAAGCCGCGCGTTCGCAGCAGCGCGACGAGCGCCGCCGAGTCCTCGGCGAAGCGGTCCGGGTCGTACTTGATCTTGCTCGTGTAGAACTGGGCCAGCGAGCTGATGCCGTGCTCTTCCATGCGCTGGATCATCTCTTCGCCCATCGCCCGGTAGCGCGCCCAGCCGCGCCGCTCGCGCTCGCCGAAGCGGGCGTCGATGTCCGCCGGCGAGGGCCGCTGGTAGCGCTCCTCGTGGATCCAGGCGTCGGCCGGCAGGCGGTCGCGCTTCGCCGGCGCTTCGGCGGGCCAGCCGACCACCATGCTCGTCACGGGCAGGCAGTTCTCCGGCAGCTCGAGGAATTCGGCGATCGCGCCCATCGAGTGCAGCGTCGTGCCCATGTAGCAGATGCCGAGGCCGAGCGACTGGAAGGCGAGCGCTGCGGTCTGCGCCAGGATGACGGCGTCGAAGGCGGCGACATGCCAGCTGATGAAGTCGGCGAAGCCGGGCCGTGCCTCGCGCTGCGCCAGCCACTGCCGCGTGCGAAAGGTGTCGGCACAGAAGGTCAGCACGAGCGGCGCCTGTAGCACCATCGGCTGGTCGAAGTGCAGGGTCGCCAGGTGTGCCTTGCGCTCGAGGTCGCGGGTCTTGACCACCGAGACCATGTTGAGGTTACCGCTCGACGACGAGCCGGCCAGCGATTCGCCAAGCACGCGGTCGATCAGCGCCGCATCGATCGGGTGGTCGAGGTAGGTGCGGATCGAGCGATGCGCCAGCAACAGGTGGGAGAGATCCATTCGGTGCAACGGCTTGCGGATGTCCTGAGCTGATTCTCGCCGTCTCCTCCCGAGCCGGGCGAAGGCTTGGATGTTGACGAAAAAAGCCCCGGCGGGATCGACCGCCGGGGCTTGCAGGGGACGATGCGAGCCGATCAGCCGCCTGTCGACAGCCTGCCCGTTCCGGCGAGCACAGGCGCGGCGTTGCGCGTGGCGCGATGCGCGCTGCGCACCGGCAGATCGTCGTAGTCGCTGTGGCGCAGGGTGCCGTCGCGGACGGCGGCGACCACCTCGGACTTGACCTCGGCGCGCGGCAGGGTAGAGACGCGCAGCGTCTCCATGCCGGCCGGGTTGTAGGTGCGGTTGCGCAGCGGCCCGACCAGGGCAGGGTTCGGACGCGAGCTCAGCATCTCGGCGACGACCTCGTCGCGGGTGCGGCTCGACAGGATCCGGGCGTCGTACTTGTCGTAGTCGTAGTCGTTGTGGCGCAGCGTGCCGTCGACCGCGGCCTGGTTCCAGGCGTTGGCGACCTGCTCGCGGGTCATGGGCCGGCCTTCGTCGGCCATCGCCAGGCCGCTGGCCAGTGCGAGGGCGACGGTGGCGGCGTAGAGAAGCTTGGAGTTCATGAGGGGTTCCTTGGGAAGAGTGTCGATGGAAGGGACTGTAGACATTGCTCGAACGTCAATAAACTAGCTGTGCTTCAATTGCGAATTGCTGAAAACGAAACAGTGAAGGGCTTGCAATGGACCGGCTGACCTCGATGCGCGTCTTTTCCCGGGTGATCGAGGAAGGCAGCTTCGCCGCCGCGGCGCGCGAGCTGAACCTCTCGCCCGCGGTCGTCACCCGGCTCGTCGCCGACCTCGAGGAGCACCTCGGCGCGCGCCTCATCAACCGGACGACCCGGCACCTCTCGCTCACCGATACCGGCGAGTCCTACCTCGACCGGGTCCATCACGTCCTGACCGAGATCGACGAGGCCGAAGCACTCGCCACCGCGTCGAGCGCCGAGCCGCGCGGCCAACTGCGCGTGCTTTGCTCGCCGGCATTCGCGGTGCACCAGCTGGCCAAGCACCTGAAGGTCTTCCGCGCCCGCTATCCACGCGTCTCGATCGAGCTCTCGGTGCCCGGGCCGGTCGAGACCGTCGACGAGAACTTCGACGTCACCATCCTTACCGAGGGTCGGCGCCCGCTCGAAGGCGGCTTCGTCGCAAGGCGGCTGGCACGCTCGGAGGTGATCACCTGCGCCGCGCCGGAATACCTGGACCTGCACGGCCGGCCGCTGCACCCGCGCGACCTCGCCGACCATGAGGCGATGGTGCCCAACTTCATGCGCGAGCTGACCTTCCATACGCGCAGCGCCAGCGTCGACGGCCCGACCGAATCGTTCACCCTCGAGCGCCCGCGTGCCGGGCTGAGCACGATCCACACCGATACGCTCTACGCCGCGGCGCTGGCCGGCATGGGCATCACCGGCCTGCCGTCGTTCGTCGCCGAAGAGGCCCTTCTCGAGAACGCGCTCGAGCGCGTGCTGCCGTGCTGGCACCTGCTCAGCACGACGCTCTACGCCGGCATGCCGACGCGCAAGCACGTGCCGGCGCGCACCCGCGCCTTCGTCGACTTCCTGGTCGAGACCTTCGGCGGCGAGGACCGCGATCCCTGGCTGATCGCGGCGGGCTGCGAAACGCAGACCTCGGTGCCTTCGCCGCGCGGCGCGAAGAAGAAGCTCGCCAGCGTCGCCTGAGGACTCAGCCGTGCGGACGCGTCGGCGCCGCCGCCTCGACGAAGGGCGGCACCGGCCCGGGCAGTGACCCGCACTCCTCGAAGACGCGGACCGTGCAATGCGCACAGATGCCGCGGTCTAGCCGCGTGAAGATGCTGGCGATGGCGACGCGCTTGGCGGGATAGATGTGATCGGTGCCGATCTCGGGAAGAAAGCCGACCTTCTGCCAGAGCTCGAGCACCGGCGCGCGCGGCCGGTGGAAATAGAGGTCGCCGCCCGCGGCGCGCCGCGCCTCGAGCTCGTGGCGCCACATCTCGGCGGCCGGCAGGTCGATGAAGTTCATGCTCTTGGTCATCACCAGCAGGTGCTTCGGCGCGCCGGCCGAGCTGCGCAGGTCGTGCAGCTGGTCTTCGACGTGGGCGACGGCGCCGAAGTAGACCTCGCCTTCCATGCGGATCATCTTCAGTTGCGGGCACTCGGCAAGCGGCGCCGCGACGTCGGCGCGAACGACAAAGGGGCGATCCGGCGCTTCGCTGTCGAAACCCATGATGCGCATGCGTGGCTTCGAGGTGCGGTGCAGGAAGGTCAGCAGCGACAGGATGGTGCCGAGCAGGATCGCGATCTCGAGGCGGATCGTCACCGTCGCGGCAAAGGTCGCCGCGGCGATCGCGAAGTCCTGCCGGCTGAAGCGCCAGAGGCGCTCCCAGCTGCGCCAGTCGAACAGCGACCAGGAAATGACGAGCAGCAGTCCGGCGATCGCCGCGAACGGGATCAGTCCGAGCAGCGGTGCGATCAGCGCGACGAGGAGCAGCAGCCAGACCGACGCGAACACGGCGGCGAGCGGCGTGCGTGCGCCGGCCTCGAAGTTGGGCATTGACCGGTTGAGCGAGCCGCAGGACACGTACGACGAAAGGAACGCACCGACCAGGTTCGACAGCCCCTGGCCGCGGAACTCGCGATTCGCGTCGATGCGCTGGCCCGAGCGTTCGGCCACCGCCTTGGCGATCGAGATCGACTGGCCGAGCGCGACGATGGTCAGCGCGAAGGCGATGCCCACGAGATCGGCCAGCTGGCCGAGGTCGATCGCCGGTACCTGGTAGCGCGGCCACGCCGAGGGCACGCCGCCGATCATGGCCACCGCGGCGCCCGCGCCGCTGCCGGGCGGCCACCAGCGGCCGATCGCGGCCGCCAGCGCGGTGGCTGCGACGAGCGCGATCAGCATGTGCGGTATGCGCGGCACGAGCCGGCGCAGCGCCAGCGTCATGGCGACGGTGAACAGGGCGACGACGAGCGCCGACATCGATGCGTCGCCCAGGTGGGCGGCCAGCGACGACAGCAGCGCCGAGCTGCGGTGGTCGGCGGGCACGGCGAGTCCGAGCAGGTCGGGCAAGGCGTGCAGCACGATCAACGCCGCGGCGCCGCTGGTGAAGCCGCGCAGCGCCGACGGCGAGATGAAGTTGGCGAGGCCGCCGAGGCGCAGCGCGCCGATCAGCCACTGCATCGCGCCGACGATCAGCGTCACGGCGAGGGCCAGCTGGATGTAAGCCGGCGAGCCGACGACGGCGAGCGGCGCGAGCGTCGCGAACAGGGCCAGCGAGTTGGCGTTGGTCGGCCCCGAGACGACGTGCCAGCTCGAGCCGAACAACGCTGCCACGGCGCAGGGCACGATCGCCGTGGCCAGCCCGTATTGCGGCGGAAGCCCCGCCAGTGTCGCGAACGCGAAGGCCTGCGGCAGCACAAGCAGGGCGCCCAGGATGCCGGCCACGAGGTCGGCGCGCAGCGTGCCGGCGCCGACCGTGCGGACCCAAGGCCCGAACAGCCGCGTCGCGATCTCGATCATGGACGGCGATTGTGCGGCCCATGCCCGGAGGGCCGGGCCGAGCGGCGTGCCGCGCCCGCCGTCGCTTCAGTGGCCGGTCAGTGCGCCGGCGCGCCGTTCTTCTCGATCCACCGCGCGAAAGCAGCGAGGAACTTGTCGAGGAACTGCTTGGTCTCCGGCTTCTTCAGCCCGCCCGCATCGTCGAACAGGTCGCCGGCGCCGCCGACGTAGGCCTCGGGCTGGGCCATCGCCGGCATGTCGAGGAAGACCAGCGACTGGCGCAGATGGTGGTTGGCGCCGAAGGCACCGATGGCGCCTGGCGACAAGCTGATGACGGCGGTGGGCTTGCCGCTCCACGCGCTATGTCCATAGGGACGCGAGCCGACGTCGATCGCGTTCTTCAGCACGCCGGGCACCGAGCGGTTGTACTCGGGAGTCACGAACAGCACCGCGTCGACGCTTGCGATCTTCTGCTTGAAGGCGACCGTGGCGGCCGGCGGGTTGGCGTCGTCGTCCTGGTTGTAGTGCGGCAGCTGGCTGATCTCGACGATCTCGAGCGTCAGCCCCTCGGGCGCGATGCCTTGCAGGGCGAGGGCGAGCTTGCGGTTGAGCGAGCCCTTGCGCAGGCTGCCGACGAGGACGGCGACGTTTCTTGTGTGGGCCATGGTGAAAAATCCTTTGCGGCGCGGTGATCACGGGGGAGCGATCATCATGCCCTCGCCACGACTTCCGCGCCCGCACCGATGAACAAAGCCTTCGCCCGCGAAAGCGACGCCGACGCCGATGACGACGGCGGCGACGACGAGGTCGCGGCGCCGGCGCTGCCGGCGGGCGCCAAGAACTACCTCACGCCGGCGGGATACAGGCGTCTTCGCGGCGAACTGATGCAGCTCCTCGACGGCGAGCGGCCGAAGATCGTCGAAGTCGTGTCGTGGGCGGCGAAGAACGGTGACCGCTCCGAAAACGGCGACTACCTGTACGGCAAGAAGCGCTTGCGCGAGATCGACCGGCGCATCCGCTTCCTGACCAAGCGGCTCGACGTCGCCGAGGTCGCCGACCCGTCGCTGCATCACGGCAACGAGCAGATCTTCTTCGGCGCCACCGTCACCTACGCGAACGCGCGCGGCGACGAGAAGACGGTGACGATCACCGGCGTCGACGAGGCCGACAACCTGAAGGGCGACGTCAGCTGGGTCTCGCCGATCGCGCGGGCATTGATCAAGGCCCGCGTCGGCGACGAGGTGCAGTTCGCGACGCCGGGCGGCACCGAGACGCTCGAGGTGCTCGCGGTCCGCTATCCGGCGCCCGGCGAAGCGTCGGACGAGCCGACGGCGAAGGGCTGAACCCGTGATGCCGACGCGTCCGCTCAGGCCGCCGCACTGACGGGCACCGCTTCGCGCGCCGCCCAGCTGCGCAGCTTGCCCGGGTTGAGCAGGCCCTGCGGATCGAAGCGCGCCTTCATCTCGAGCACGGCGGGATTCATGCGCGCCTGCTTGCCGTCTTCGACGATGTAGACATGCGGGTTGTTGATGTTCACGCCGTGGTCGCGGTGGATCTGCATGATCTCGTCGAGCCGCGCGTCGCTGCTGTAGCGGATCAGCTGCAGGCCGCTGCAGGTCGTGGCGCCGTCGCGGTTGCGCAGGAACTCGAGGTGCATCAGCACCTCGCCGGCGAGCGCGCACTCGAGCGCCTTGGCCTGCTCGACGTGGCGCACCGGATCGAACGCGCTCTGGATGTAGGTGAGTCCCTTGTCGACGCGAAAGGCGTTCAGGCTGGTGTGGTTCCAGGTGTATTCGAGCAGGGTCCGGTTGGTCTTCTTCACTTCCTCGGCGGTCTTGCGATAGGTGACGGTGCCGCCGAAGCTGCGCAGCAGGTCGAGCATCGCTCCTTCGGACGAGGCGGCGACGACGAGCAGCACCGCATGGCAGCCCTTCGGCAGGTAGTCGGCCAGGTTCGTCACCAGATCGGGCACCGGCGCGGCGAAGAAGCAGACCTCTTTCTTGACGATGCCGGGCGCCAGGGCGAGCGCGCTCGAGAACTCGAGCCCCGCGTCGAACGACGCAAAGGTCGCCACGCATTCGAGCCACGAGAGGGCCGGCGCCAGCGCCACCTCGATCTCGAGCACGACGCCGTTGGTGCCGTAGGTGTGATGCAGCAGCATCGCGTCGGGCGAGCGCAGCTCGACGATCTCGGGCTCGGGCGTGACCGTCATGACGCGCACGCCGAGCACGTTGCCGGGCGCCGCCACCGGCCCGTAGGTGATCGAGCCGGCACCGCCGAAGCCGCCGCCGAACAGGCCGCCCAACGTGGCGCTGCGAAAGGTCGACGGCAGCCAGCGCAGCTCCCAGCCGTGCGGCTGCGCCTGCCGGTCGAAGTCGGCGAGGCGGATGCCGGCCTGGGCGCGGCCGGTGCCTTCGCGCACCCAGCCGAAGGCGTTGTAGCCGCTCAGGTCGATCACGACGCCGCCGTGCAGCGGCACCGACTGCCCGTAGTTGCCGGTGCCGCTGCCACGCAGGGTCAGCGGCACCCGATCGCGCGCGCAGGCGGCGACGACGCGGCGGATCTCGTCCTCGGTGCGCGGCCGCACCGCGATCGAGGCGCGCTTGTCGACGAGCTGGCGCTTCAGCACCGGGCTGAACCAGGAGAAGTCCTGCGACAGGCGCGCCACGCGCTGCGGATCGGTGATCCAGTCCAGGTCGGTGAGCTCCGTCGCCAGTTGCGTCGCGGCCGCGGGGTCGAGGTTCATCGTCGGTGTCTCCGTGGACGGGCGCTTTGTCGTCGCCGCGATTCTTGTCAGTCGTGCGAGATCTCGCTGGCGTGCCACGAGCCGAGCGCGGCGCGCGTCAGCCAGGCCATCGCGGCGAACAGCGCCACGCCGGTCAGCGAGATGAGGAGCAGGGCGGCGAACATGCGCGGGATGTTGAGCTGGTAGCCCGATTGCATGATCTGGTACGCAAGCCCCGCGCCCGATCCGCCGGTGCCGGCGACGAACTCGGCGACGACGGCGCCGATCAGCGCCAGCCCGCTCGAGATGCGCAACCCGCCGAAGAAGTAGGGCAGCGCGCTTGGTATGCGCAGCCGCACCAGCGTCTGCGTGCGCGTCGCGTGATTGAGCTGGAAGTAGCTCTGCAGGTCGGGGTCGACGCTGCGCAGGCCGAGCGTGGTGTTGGCGATGACCGGGAAGAGCGCGACCAGCGCCGCGCACACGGTCATGGCCACGGTCGGGTTCTTGATCCAGATGATGATGAGAGGCGCCACGGCGACGATCGGCGTCACCTGCAGCAGCACGGCGTAAGGAAAGAGCGCCGTCTCGACGGCGCGGCTCTGCACGAAGACGAACGAGATGAGCACGCCGGCGACGGTGGCGAGCACAAAGGCGAGCAGCGTGATCTTGAGCGTGACGACAAGGGCTGCGCCGAGCGAGAGCCAGTCGTTGACGAGCGTCTTCATCATCGCCAGCGGCGACGGCACGAGATACGGCGGCAGGTCGAAGCCGGTCACCAGCGCCTGCCAGGCGGCGACGAGGACAGCCGCGACGACCGCCGGGTAGGCGATGCGGCGGACGTTCTGGCGCTGCCGGAAGACGCGGTCGCTTTCTGCGCTCATGCCCGCCGTTCCACCTGCGCGACCTCGTCGTAGTCGCCATGCGTGGCGCGCAGCAGGCTCTGCTGCAATTGCCGCGCGTAGTGGCTGAACTGCGGCGAGACCAGGAAGTCTGGCGTGCGCGGATAAGGCTCGTCGATGCGCACTTCCTCGACGACGCGGCCCGGCCGCGCCGCCATCATGACGACGCGGTTCGAAAGAAACACCGCCTCGTGGATCGAGTGCGTGACGAAGACGACGGTGAGCCGCTTGGCGCGCCAAAGCTCGAGCAGCTCGCCGTCGAGCTTGTGCCGCGTGATCTCGTCGAGCGCGCCGAAAGGCTCGTCCATCAGCAGCAGGTCGGGCGAGACGACCAGGCCGCGCGCGATCGAGACCCGCATCTGCATGCCGCCGGAGAGCGTGCGCGGCAGGGCCTGCGCGAACTTGTCGAGGCCGACCAGCGCCAGCGCCTCGGCGACGCGGCCGTCGGCCTCGTCGCGCGGCACGCCGGCCAGGTCGAGCGGCAAGCGCACGTTGCCGGCGACGCTGGCCCAAGGCATCAGCGTCGGCGACTGGAACACGAAGGCGAGCTTGCGGCCGACGGCCTCGAGCTCGCGCACGGGCCGGCGCCAGAGCAGCAGCCGGCCTTCGCTCGGCGCAAGCAGGCCGGCGACCATCTTCAGCAGCGTGCTCTTGCCGCAGCCCGAAGGCCCGAGCAGGGTGACGAACTCGCCTTCCTCGATGCGCAGGTCGACCGGCTGCAGCGCGTGCGTGCCGTCCGGATAGGTCTTCTCGGCCGACAGCACCTCGACCGCTGGCGCCGCATGCGCGGCATCGACGACGAGCGTTGGAGTCGGCTCCGCAAGATTCACGGCAGGACCTTGACGTCCTTGATGAACTCGGTCGTGTAGGTCTTCGACAGCTCGACCTTGGCCGGATCGATCAGCTTGGACGTGACCAGGAAGTCGTAGCTCGCCTTCAGGCGCGCCTCGGTCATGATGCCGATGCCGAGCTTGGCCGCGTCGCCGCCCGAGACGAGGCCTGTTTCCTTCATCTTGGCGACGCTGTAGGCGAGCTGGTCGTCGGTCATCGCCGGGTTGTCCTTCTTGATCAGCGCGTTGCCCGGCGCTGGATCGGCCATGTAGCTCTTCCAGCCCTCGGCGCTGGCCTTGACGAAGGCAGCGACGGCGGCCTTGCGGTCCTTCACGGTCTTGTCCATGCAGCTCACCGTCGTCGCGTACGCCGGAAAGCCGAAGTCGCCGAACAGGAAGGCGTTGGCCTTGATGCCGGCTTTCTGGATCGCGTAGGGCTCCGAGGTGACGTAGCCCTGCTGCACCAGGTTCTTGTCGGCGACGAAGGGCTGCACGTTGAAGGTGTAGGGCCGCGTCTGCTCGTCGGTGAGGCCGTACTTGGCCTTCAGCCACGGCCAGTAGCCGAGGCGCGCGCCCGAGCCGATCAGGATGGTCTTGGTCTTCATGTCCTCGAAGCCCTTGACGTCTTCGTGCGCGATGAGCACCTGCGGATCCTTCTGGAAGTAGGCGGCGACGGTGACGACCGGCACGCCGCTCTCGCGCGTCTGGATCATCTGCAGGTCGCTCAATCCCATCACGCAATCGGCCTGGCCGGCGGCCATGATCTGCAGGATGTTGACCTGCGGGCCGCCCATCTTCACGGTCACGTCGAGGCCGTACTTCTTGTAGATGCCGGTGGCGATGGCCTGGTAGAAGCCGCCGTGCTCGGCCTCGGCGAACCAGTTCGTCATGTAGATGAATTTCTCTTCGGCGTGCGCCGGCAGCGCGGCGACGAGCGCACTCGCGGCGAACAGGCTGGCGCCGAGCGCGCGCGCGAGCGGGCTGCGGCGCAGGAGGGACGAGGCGGTGTTCATGGCAGAGGCTCCTTCAGGATGTTCGGAATGGGCAGAGGACGGGGCGGACTTTCATTGGTCGAGACTTTGCTGGATGTGGCCGGTCTGCTGGCCGCGGCCCCAGGTCGCTTCGTCGCGGACGACCCAGAGCAGGTGGTGCAGCTCGGTGATCGCTTGCGACCAGCCGAGGGCCAGCGACTCGAGGATTTCGAGGCCTTGCTCTCGTGTCGCCGGCAAGGGGTCGCCGATGATGCCGCTCGGGCCGAAGTCGCGCGCCGTCCAGGCACAGGCCGGCCGGCCGTCGGCCGAGAGCAGCTTCGACGGGAACTCGGGCGGGTAGTTGGCGACGGCGCGCTCCATGTGTACGGTGTCGGGGGCGAGCGCCAGCATGATCGCCGTCTCGGCATGGCCGGCGTGCATGGCGAGCTTCTTCTCCTTGTCGGAGAGAAAGCGGCCTGCGACGTTGGGCACCCGCCAGGTGAAGCTCGGCACGACGATGTAGTCGCCGTGGCGCAGCCGCATCTCGCGGGCCGCGATCTCCATGATCTGCGGTTGGCCGCCGTGGCCGTTGACGATCAGCAGCTTGCGAAAGCCGGAGCGGTAGACCGACTCGCCGATCTCGATCATCGTCGCCAGCAAGGTCTCACCGGAGAGCGTTATCGTGCCGGGAAAGTGCAGGTGCTCTTCCGACTTGCCGTAGGTGATCGGCGCCATCGCGTAAGCCGGCACGTCGGCCGACAGCTTGGCGAGCGCATGGCCGACCACGCCCGACGAGATCACGGTGTCGACGAAGCAGGGCAGGTGCGGGCCGTGCTGCTCGGTGGCGCCGGTGGGCAGGACGATGACCGTGTTCTCGCGGTCGGGCAGGGCGGCGATCTCGGTCCAGCTCAGGTAAGGCAGGAAGCGGGTAGGCGGGTTGTAGCCGTGCAGCATGGTGGGCCTCGCGTGGTTGGTCTCGAACCCGGCGTCAGCGCGGCAGGTACGCCGTCGCCTCGACTTCGATGAGTATCTCGTCGCTGGGCAGCATGGCACTGACCTCGACCACCGTCGAGGCCGGCGGCTCGCCGGGGAAGAACAGCTTTCGCACCCGGCTGTAGTGCGGAAAGTGGTCGAGGTCGCGAAAGTACTGGACCAGCTTGAAGACGTCGGACATCTTCCCGCCCGCCGCTTCCATCGTCTGGCGGATGCGGTCGAGCACGTACCAGCTCTGCGCCAGGATCGGCCCTTCGCGCAGGTCGGTCGAGAACTCGCCGCTCTTGCCGATCAGCGTCGCCGCGGCCTCGGGGATGTCGGCGTAGCCGCGCACGATGCGCGCCGCCGCCGGGTCGACGGCGATGACGCCGGACAGGAACACGAAGTCGCCGGCGCGGCGCCATGCGGAATAGCGCGCCAGCGGCTGGGCGATGCCGGGCGTGCTTGTCGGTTCGGTCATCGCAGTCTCCTCAGGCGAGTCGCGCCATCGCCGTGCCCACGTGCGCCTTGAAGCGCTCGAGCCGCGGTCGTGTCGCCACGTTCATGTGATAGCAGGCGTGGTAGTCGATGCGCGCACGGCCGCCGCTCAGCCGGCGTAGGTAGCGGGTGACGATCTTGCGCGGCGGATCGCCCATCGTCCAGGCCACCCAGCGCGGCCGTCCGTAGGTGACGACGGCGGCGATGTGCTTCAGGTTCGTGAGCGTCGGCTTGACATGCTTCGGGTCGCTCAGGTCGAAAGCGACGCCGGGCATGAGGACGCGGTCGAACCAGCCCTTCAGCATCGCCGGCAGGCCGAAGCACCAGGTCGGAAAGCAAAGCACCAGCGCCTCGGCGCGCAACAGCCGGTCGACGTAGCCCTGCACCGGCGCGCGGTTGGCCGGCACGTCGTGGTAGCCGAGCCGCTCGGCCCGTGACAGCACCGGGTTGAAGTCCTCCGCATAGAGATCGCAATCATCGACCTCGTGGCCGGCCTGACGCAGGCTCTTCACGACCTGGCGATGCAGGGCCGCGTTGTAGCTGGTCTCGACCGGATGGGCGTAGACGACGAGGACGCGCATGAGCCGGGCAACGCAAGAGGGATGCCAGGCCGCGGCCAGCAGGTTGGTCGGCCGCGCCGCTCAGGGTTTGACCCGAGCGACGCGAAGCACAGCGGGAGAGCGCTTCAGCGTGCGCATCACCTCGGCCAGATGCAGGCGGTCACGCACGCTTAGCAGGAGCTTCAGCTCGACCGTCTCGGTGGCCGGCTCATTGCCCATCTCGATGTGCGTGATATCGGCCTCGGCGTGGCTCACCGACGAGGCGACCTGCGCCAGCACGCCCTTGCCGTTGGTGACGAGCAGCAGCACCGCCGTCTCGAACGATCGCGTCGGCTGCTCGGCCCATTCGACGCCCATCCAGCGCTCGCTGTCGCGCTCGAGCAGTCGCTTGCCGACGCTGCACTCGGCGGTGTGCACCGTCAGACCCTCGCCGCGGCCGAGGTTGCCGACGATGGCGTCGCCGGGGATCGGCCGGCAGCAGGTGGCAAGCAGGACCGAGGCGCCTTCGCTGCCGTCGATGAGGACGAGGCCTTGCGCCGGCTGCGAGTCGTCGACCGAGTAGCGGCCCATCGTCAGGGCCAGCGCGTCGGGGCGGATGCCGTCTTCGGCAAGCAGTCGCACCAGCCGCGTCGCGACGATGGTGGCGATCTTGCGGCCGAGGCCTATGTCGGTGAAGAGGTCCTCGCGGGTCTTGTTGCCGCTCCAGCGGATCAGGTGTTGCCAGACGCCGGCCGAGGGCGAATCGTCGCCAGGCAGGGCCAGCCCTTCGGAGCGCATCGCCTGGGCCAGCATCTTGCGGCCCAGGTCGCGCGACTCCTCCTGCTCCATGTTCTTCAGGTAGTGGCGGATCTTCGATCGCGCCCGCCCGGTCGAGACGAAGTTGAGCCAGGCCGGATTCGGCCGCGCGTTCGGCGCGCTGACGATCTCGACCACATCGCCGCTGCGCAGCTCGGTGCGCAAGGGCACCGGCTCGCCGTTCACCGAAGCCGCGACGCAATGGTCGCCGACGTCGGAGTGGATCGCGTAGGCAAAGTCGACCGGCGTCGCGCCGCGCGGCAGGGCCAGGATCTTCGACTTCGGCGTGAACACGTAGACCGCGTCTGGGAAGAGATCGATCTTGACGTGCTCGAGAAACTCGTTGGCGTCGCGCGTCTCGTCCTGGATGTCGAGCAGCGACTGCAGCCACATCGCACCCAGGCGTTGCGCCTCCTGGCCGGGGCCGTCGTCGTGTTCCTTGTAGAGCCAGTGCGCGGCGATGCCTTTCTCGGCCACGGCGTGCATCGGCTCGGTCCGGATCTGGAACTCGACCGCCGTGCCGAGCGGGCTCACCAGCGTCGTGTGCAGCGACTGGTAGCCGTTGCCCTTGGGGATCGCGATGTAGTCCTTGAAGCGGCCGGGCACGGGCTTGTAGAGCTGGTGCAGCACGCCCATCGCGACGTAGCACTCCGAGAGCGTGGCGACGACGATGCGAAAGCCGAAGATATCGTTGACCTGGGCGAAGGTCAGATGCTTCTCGCGCATCTTGGCGTAGATGGAATAGATCGTCTTCTCGCGGCCGAAGACCTGCGCCTTCAGTTTGTTCGTGGCAAAGGCCTTCTCGACCTCGCGCTGGATCCGCTCGACGATGTCGCGCCGGTAGCCGCGCGCCTTCAGCACCGCCTTCGACAGGGCCGCTTCGCGCCAGGGCTTGAGGTGCTTGAACGACAGCTCCTGCAGCTCGCGATAGGTCTGGTTCAGGCCGAGCCGGTGCGCGATCGGCGCGTAGATGTCGAGTGTCTCGGCGGCGATGCGCGTGCGCTTGGCGCGGTCGACCGCTTCCATGGTGCGCATGTTGTGCAAGCGATCGGCGAGCTTGACGAGGATGACGCGGACGTCGCGCGTCATCGCCAGCAGCATCTTCCTGAACGACTCGGCCTGCGACTCCTCGCGCGTCGAAAAGCTGAGCTTGTCGAGCTTGGTCAGGCCGTCGACGAGGTCGGCGGTCGGCGCGCCGAAGCGCTCGATCAGCTCGGCCTTGGTGATGCCGCAATCTTCCATCGCGTCGTGCATCAGCGCCGCCATGATCGCCTGCGCATCGAGCTTCCACTCGGCACAGAGGCCCGCGACGGCGATCGGGTGCGTGATGTAGGGCTCGCCCGAAGCGCGGAACTGGCCGAGATGCGCCTCGTCGGCAAAGCGATAGGCGTCGCGGACGCGCCGGATATCACCGGCGTCGAGGTAGTCGAGCTTGATGGTGAGGGCCGCGAACGAGGCGGCCGCGGCGTCGGAAGGCGTTGCCGCCGCGGATCCGCCGGGCGGACGTTTTCGCCCCGCCGGTTTGGCGTCGGGTGAGGCGGTGGACGAGCGCGCGACCATGACCCGAATTTAGCGCGGAACCGGCGCCATCGCCGTCGGCATGGGCGCTGATGCGCCGCAGAGGATTTTGTGCGGTGGTGCGGCCACCGCCGGCAATGCGCCTAGACCGGCACCTTGCGCAGCATCTCGATGCCGATCTCGCCAGCGGCGATCTCGCGCAGCGCGGTGACGCCGGGCTTGTTCTTCGTTTCGACCTTGGGCGCGTGGCCCTGGCTCAACATGCGGGCGCGGTAGGTGGCCGCGAGCACCAGCTGGAACCGGTTCGGGATCTTGACAAGACAATCTTCGACGGTGATGCGGGCCATGAGGTCTTTCAAAGCAGGGGCGAGGTGCCCAGAGCGTGGAGATTGATCGTCAGAGCAGGTCGAGCGCCGCGAAGACCGCGGGCCTGGCGCGCTGCAGCGAGGCGTACTTGAGGCGCTGGGAATGGACGATCGCCTTGAGATCGAACAACGCCGTCTCGAACAGGGCGTTGATTATAACGAAGTCGAAGTGCCGGGCCTTCGAGACCTCGACGCGGGCATTGGCCATGCGCTGCGCGATCACCTCCGGGCCGTCCTCGCCGCGCCGCTGCAGGCGCTGCAGCAGCTCGTCCCAGCTCGGCGGCAAAAGAAAGATCAGCACCGCGTTGGGGAAAAGGTGCTTGATCTGCAGCGCACCCTGCCAGTCGATCTCGAGCAGCACGTCGTGGCCGCGCACGATGCGCTCCTCGATCGCGCCGCGCGAGGTGCCGTAGAGGTTGCCGTGCACCTCGGCCCACTCGACGAACTGGCCGGCGTCGACCATGGCGCGGAACTCGGGCTCGCCGATGAAGTGGTATTCGCGCCCGTCCTGCTCCTGGCCGCGCGGCTTGCGCGTGGTGTGCGAGATCGAGACGACGAGGTGCGAGTCGAGCTCGAGCAGCGCCTTGACGAGGCTCGATTTGCCGGTGCCGCTGGGCGCGGCGACGGCGAAGAGGTTGCCGGGGTAGTCCATGTGCGGTTCGGGTTGGCGCGCAGTTTACGTGGCGCGGATCGTCGTCGACACTGGGCGCGCCGCGATCCGCTTCGCGGCACCGGATTCGAAGCCCCGACCATGTCCGATTTCACATTGCCGCCGCCAGCGCTCGAGCATCTCTGCGACCTTGCCGTCGACGTCGGCGTGCCGATCGACGTCGGCCATTCGCCGCTCGGCCAGCGCCGCGTCGTCGCCATCCTTTGCGGCAGCGTCTCCGGTCGCATCAGCGGCCGCGTGCTGCCCGGCGGCGCCGACTTCCAGCTGATCCACGGCGCCACCCTGGCCCGGCTCGAGGCGCGTTACGTGCTCGAGCTCGACGACGGCGCCCGCGTCTTCGTGCAGAACAACGCGCTGCGCGTGGCCAGCGCCGAGGTCACGGCGCGGCTGTTGCGCGGCGAGCCGGTCGACCCGAAGGACGTCTACTTCCGTGGCCAGGTCAACATCGAGACCGGTGACGCGCGCTGGTCGTGGCTCAACGAGCGGCAGTTCCTGTGCGTCGGGCAGCGCTTGCCGGCGCAGGTACGGATGAGCTTCTACGCGATCGAGTGACGACGAAGGCGGGCCGCGCGCTCAGAAGCCGTACAGCTCGGCCGGATTGTCGACCAGCATGCGGCGCCGCGCCGCCTCGTCGCGTGTGAATTGCATGACCCAGTCGAGCATCGCCTCGTCGGCGGGCGCCGGGTTCTGGTTCGGATGCGGCCAGTTGCTGGCCCACAGGCACCGCTCGGGCCAGCCCTCGGCCAGGCGACGCGCGAGCGGCGCGATGTCGGCGTAGGCCGGCGCGCCGCTCTTCGAACTTTCGTAGGGGGCCGAGAGCTTGACCCAGCAGCGGCCGGCGTCGAGCAGGCGCGCCAGCGCGAGGAAGCCCGGGCTCGTCGTGTCGGTCGGGCCGAGAAAGCGGCCGACATGGTCGACGACGAGGCGGCACGGCAAGGCGAGCAGCATCGCTTCGTGCTGCGGTAGTTCGCGGCCGTCGAGTTGCAGGTCGATGTGCCAGCCGAGCGGTGCGACGCGCCCGGCCGTCGCCTCGAGGCCCGACCACGGCAGCACGCCGCCGGGCAGCATCATGTAGCGCACGCCGCGCGCACCGGCGCGGTCCAGGGCCGCGAGCGAAGCCTCGGGCTCGTCGGGCGGCACGACGACGATGGCGCGCGTGCCGGCACCGAGCTCGGCCATGCCTTCGAGCGTGCAGCGGTTGTCGAAGGCATAGCCGGTCGGCTGGATGACGATGGCGCGCGTCAGGCCGAGCGCCTGCTGCACAAGACGATAGGCTGCCGCCGGCGCCTGCGGCGGCTTGAAGGTCGCCGTCGGCGCGAGCGGGAAGCGGTCTTCGTAGACGTGGAAGTGGCAGTCGCAGGCGTCCTCGATGGCGATCGGTGTCTTGCTCATGGCGCGGCTCGCCGACGCAGCCGCGTCGCATTGCTGTTTGCCATCGCCCACGGGCTGGTGCGACCGACGGCCGACCGGCGGCGGTGAGGCGCGGCAGCCGAGTCGGTTCTTCGGTCTTGCAGGTGGACCTCCGGGACCCTCGAGAACCTACTCGACGTTTTGCACCTGCTCGCGCAGCTGCTCGATCGCCACCTTCATGTCGACCGAGATCGCCGTCATCTCGATCGAGGTCGACTTGGAGCCGAGCGTGTTGGCCTCACGCAGCAGCTCCTGAATCAGGAACTCGAGGCGCTTGCCGACCTCGCCGCCCTTGCCGAGCAGGCGGTCGATCTCGTTGAGATGCGAGCGCAGGCGCCCGAGCTCTTCGGCGACGTCGATGCGGATCGCGTAGGCGGCCGCTTCGTTGAGGGCGCGCTCCTCGGCTGCCTCGCGCGAGACGGTTTGCGCCGCGCCGGTCTTTTCCAGCGCGTCGTTCCAGCGCTCGATGAAGCGTTGCTGCTGGCGCGCCACCGCCGCCGGCACGAGCGGCTCGGCGGCGCCGGCCAGCGTGCGCAAGTGAGCGACGCGCTCGGCCAGGATCGCGGCCAGGCGCTCGCCTTCGCGGGCCCGTGCCGCGGCCAGGCCCTCGATGCAGCGCCTGGCCGTCTCGAGCACGGCGTCGCCAGCGGCTTCGGGGCGGGCGGCGCCGCGGCACCACTGCATCGCTTCGTGGACCGAGAGCGGCCGCGCGTTCGGCAGCAGCTCGCGGACCCGGCTTTCGATCTGGCCGAGATGCGCCAGCTGCTCGGGCAGCGGCTCGGTGCCGGCGCCGTCGGCTTCGGCGCCGCCAGTCAGGCGCAGCTCGATCTTGCCGCGCTTGAAACGAGCGGTGACAAGCTCGCGCAAGGCAGGCTCGAGGCCGCGAAACTCATCGGGCAGGCGCAGGCCGATGTCGAGAAAGCGACCGTTGACGGAGCGGATCTCTACACCGATCCGGGGCATCGTGGGGGCCACCGAACGCGGCTCTCCGCGTCGATCGTGCAATGCTGCCGGAGGCGTCGAAACCGGGGTCGCTGAGGCATTGGCGTAGCCGGTCATGCTGTAAACTGCCACGCTGTTTTGCCCCCTGTTTCGCGACCCATGTCAAAGCCCAAACCAGCACCTTTGCCTTCGGGCACGGTGGTGGGCGGCTATCAGGTTATCAAGAAACTGGCGGCCGGTGGATTCGGCGTCGTTTATCTCTGCGAGGACGCCGACCGCAAGCTCGTCGCGCTCAAGGAATACCTGCCTTCCTCGCTGGCCGAGCGCTCGCCCGGCGAGCTGACGCCCCGCGTCAAGCCCGAGAAGCAGCCGCTCTACCGGCTCGGCCTGAAGAGCTTCTTCGAAGAAGGCCGTTCGCTCGCCCAGATATCGCACACGAGCGTCGTCTCGGTGCTCAAT
>JANXXS010000315.1 GCA_025350505.1 Burkholderiales bacterium | reverse complement strand
GCCGTCGACGCCGAGCCGATCGACCTGCGCGAAGTGGTGCGCACGGCCTGCGATGCGATGGACGACCGGGCGGCCGCGCGCCAGTTGCGCATCGCCATCGACGTCGCCGCCGGTGAATCGCTGCTCGCCGACCGGCAGGCGCTGCTCACGGTCTGCCGCAACATCGTCAAGAACGCGGTCGAGCACGCGGCGCCGGCGCAGCTGACGATCGAAGGGGACCGGCGCGCCCTGACCTTTCGCGACGACGGGCCGGGCATCGCCGAGGCCGAGCTGCCGCATGTCTTCGAGCGCTATCACCAGGGCCATCGCAGCGACGCCGAGGCAGAGCCCGGCACGCCGCGGCGCGGCCTCGGCCTGGCGATCGCGCGCCGGCTCTGCGACCTGCAGGGCTGGCGCCTCGGCGTTCGCTCGCCGGCGCCGGGCAAGGGCCGCGGTGTCGCCTTCACGCTGGAGTTCGATCCCGTCGCGTAGGGCATGTTCGCGGCAGCAACGCTTTTCTCATGTTCACGCCACGACTGCGTCACGTCGCGCGACCTAGCCTCGTGCCATGGACCAGACACGAGCGCGCGGCGACCCCGGCCGGCGGCTGCGCATGGGACTCGCGGCACTGGCCTTTGCCGCCGCGGGCACGGCGCAAGCGGGCGGCCCGATCGGCATCGACCATCGCCTGAATTTCGACGACAGCGGCATCTGGAAGCGACGTAACCAGCTGATCCTGCAGGACGTGACGCCGCTCGTCATGCTCGCCGGCGCGCTGTGGGAGGGCGACGACACGCGCTTCGGCCACACCTCCTGGCAATCGATCGACGCCATCCTGATCGGCAGCGTCGCCGCCGCCGGCCTGAAGCTGGCGTTCAGCCGCTCGCGTCCGACCCAGACCGACGATCCGAACCAGTGGTTCAAGGGCCACGGCCACAACAGCTTTCCGAGCGGCGAAGTGATGGAGATCACCACCGCCGTGACGCCTTTCATCGTCGAGTACGGGGCCGAGCATCCGGCCGTCTACGCGCTCGAGCTGCTGCCGCTTTACGACGCCATCGCCCGCGTCAAGGTGCGCGCGCACTGGCAGTCCGACGTGCTCGCCAGCTTTCTCATCGGCACGGGGATCGGCTACTACGCGCACACGCGCTCGTCGTCGATCACGGTCGGCGTGCTGCCGGGGGGCATGACGATCGGCTGGAAGAAGCGCTTTTGAGCGAGGCGAGCGAGCGCCTCGCCGCGGTCGCTTGCTTCGCCAGTGCGCCGGCGAGGCCGCGGCGGCCGACCCGCATACATCTTGCACAATCGCGACACGAGTTTTCTACGTGGCGCGGCTTGGCGTGCGCCGCATGAACGATGCCTTCGCTGAAGATCCGATGCGTCCCTTCGCGCTGCCAAATCCGCCCGACCTCGCCGTCGCCGGTTACGTGGCCGGCCATCTTCTGCTCGTGCCGCTGCTGCTCGGCTTCGCCGCCTGGGCGGTCCAGCACGGGCCGCTCGACCTGGCGCTGGCGCGCTTGTTCGCCGACGACACCGGCCAGTCGTTCGCCTGGCGTTATTCGGTCTGGCTCGACGTGCTCGGCCACCAGGCCGCGCGCGGCCTGCCCATCATCGTCGGCGGCGTCGCCCTGGCTGCCGGCATGGCGGGCTTTTTCCTCGCGCAATTGCGGCCGTGGCGGCAGATCCTGCTCACCATCGGCGCAGCGATGATCGCCGGCCCCGCGCTCGTCAACGAGCTGAAGACGATGACCACCCAACACTGCCCGGCGACCCTGACCGAGTTCGGCGGCGTGGTCAGCTACGCCGCTGATCGCGCCGCCCCGTTCTGGGCGGCGACGCCGCGCGACGCCGGCCATTGCCTGCCGAGCGGTCACGCCGGCAGCGGTTACGCGCTGCTGGCCCTTTACTTCGCCGGCTGGGCCGCCGGCCGGCCAGACTGGCGCTGGCAAGGTCTGGCAATCGGCGTCGTCGCCGGCCTCGTCTTCGGTGCCGTGCGCATGATGCAGGGCGAGAACTTCGCGAGCGCCACCCTGTGGTCGGCGGCGATCGCCTGGACCATCGCCGCGCTCTTCTTCCTGCCCCTGGTGTGCCGAGCAGCGACGCCCCGGCCGTGACGCGCGCGCCGCGCCCGGCGAGCCGCGTCGTCGCCTCGCCCGGGCTGATCGGCGCGATCGCGGTGCTAGGCTGGCTTGCCTTCTCGATCGGCCTGCGCGCGCTCAACCTGCCCGAAGAAGGTCGCTACGTCGGCATCGCCTGGGAGATGCTGCGCTCGGGCGACTGGATCGTGCCGACCGAAGACGGCCTGCCCTTCTTCCACAAGCCGCCGCTGTTCTACTGGCTGACCGCGGCATCGATGCGCGTCTTCGGCGTCGATGCCGCGGCGGCGCGCCTGGCGCCGCTGCTCGGCGCCGCGGTCGGCGCGATCGTGCTCTACCGGGTCGCGCGTCGATGGTCGGGAGAAGACGCGGCGCGCTGGACCGCGCTGGTGCTGGTGACGCTGCCTTTCTTCTTCGGCGGTGCGCAATTCGCCAACCTCGACATGCTGGTCGCCGGCTTCATGGCCATGGCGGTGCTGCTCGCCGGCCACGCCGTCCTGCTCGCGCGCAACGGCCGGCCGCACCGCGCCGCCCTCGTCGGCGCATGGGCCGGAGCGGCGCTCGGCTTGCTCGCCAAGGGCCTGATCGGCATCGTCCTGCCGGGCGGCGTGATCGTCGTCTGGCTGCTCGCCACGCGGCAGGCGCGCTCCCTCCTGTTGCTGCTTTCGCCGGTCGGGCCGGCCATGTTCCTGCTCATCGCGGCGCCGTGGTTTCTCGCCGTGCAGGCCCAGCACCCGGGCTTTTTCCACTACTTCTTCGTCTACCAGCACTTCGAGCGCTTCGCCGCGAGCGGCTTCAACAACGTCCAGCCGTGGTGGTTCTTCTTCGCCGCAGTGCCGGCGCTGACGCTGCCGTGGTCGCTCTGGCTGCTGCGCTCGCCGTTCGTCGCGCGCGCCGGCGAGACGGCCGAGACGACGCTCTGGCGGCAGCTGATGTGGATCTGGCTGATCCTCGTGCTGGTGTTCTTCTCGATCCCGCAGTCGAAGCCGGTCGGCTATTCGATGGCGGTGCTTTTCCCGATCGCGGCGCTGGTCGGCGACGCGGTCGTCGCGCGGCTGCGCGGCGGCGGCGCGTGGACGCGACGCGCCGCATGGGCAAGTGCGGCGATCGCCGTCGCCATCTGCCTGGTCGCGATCGGCTGGTCGAGCGCCACCTACGATCGCGACAACACGGCGATCGCGCGTACGCTGGCGCGGCTGCGCGCGCCGGGCGACCGCGTCGTCTTCGTCAAGGAGTACTTCTTCGACATCCCGCTGCATGCCCGCCTCGCCGAGCCCGTGCCGGTGATCGACGACTGGCACGACCCGGCCATCGCCGCACGCGACAACTGGCGTCGCGAGCTTGCCGAGGCGGCGCCGTTCGCGCCGACGCTGGCGGCGACCCTCCTCGTCGATGCCGAGCACGGCTTCGCGCTGCGCTGCGGTGCGCCGCTCTGGGTGCTTGCCAAGAGCGGCGACGACGCGCCGGTCGCGGCGCTGCCCGGCGCGACCCGCGTCGAGGTCTCGAACCGGGTCGCGTTGTGGCGTGTCGCCGCCGCCGAGTGCGCCGCGACCGGCGCCAAGAGGCCGACGCCATGACGCATCCGCGCACCTCGGCCACGCCGTCGATCAGCTGCGTCGTTCCCGCCTTCAACGAAAGCAGGAGCCTGCCGGTGCTGCTGCAGCAGCTCAGCGAAACGCTGCAGGCGCGCTTCACGCGCTGGGAGATCATCGTCGTCAACGACGGCAGCAGCGACGACACCGAGCTTGCCCTCGTGCCCTGGATCGCCAAGGGCAACATCCGCTACGTCGCCCTTTCCCGCAACTTCGGCAAGGAGGCGGCGCTCACCGCCGGCCTCGACCGGGCGCGCGGCGAGGTCGTGCTGCTCATGGACGCCGATCTGCAGCACCCGCCGGCCCTCATCGACGACATGCTCGCCGCCTGGCGCGGCGGCGCCGACATGGTCTACACGGTGCGCGCTACGCGTGCCGACGAGTCGTGGTTGAAGAAGGTCGGCTCGCGCTGGTTCTATCGCGTCGTCAACGCCGGCTCGCGCACGCCGATCCCGCCCGATGCCGGCGACTTTCGCCTGCTCGACCGCAAGGTCGTCGAGGCGCTGAAGAGCCTGCCCGAACGCAACCGTTTCATGAAGGGCCTCTACGCCTGGGTCGGCTTTCCGTCGGCGGTGGTGGTCTACGAGCCGAACGAGCGCTTCGCCGGCGACAGCTCGTTCTCGTTGCGCAGCCTGATCCGCCTGGCCCTGACCGGAGTCACGGCGTTCACCAACTTTCCGTTGCGCCTGTGGAGCGCGGTCGGCGCGGTGATCGCCGTCTGTTCGCTCGCCGGCGGCGTCTGGATCGTCATCGAGCACTACACCAACAACGCCGACAACGTGCCCGGCTGGGCGACGCTGGCGGTGAGCGCGATGTTCTTCAGCGGCGTACAGCTGCTCTCGATCGGCATCCTCGGCGAATACGTCGGCCGCATCTTCGACGAGGTCAAGCAGCGCCCCGTCTACCTGGTGCGCCACGACAGCGGCGAGGGCACGGACTGGCCCGCGGAGCGGCGCTGAAAACGCTCGCCTTCTGCGTCGACGACGTCGGGCTGGTCGCCGGCGTGGCCGAGACCGTGGGCTCGCTCGCGACGGCCGGCCGCATCTCCGCGGCATCGTGCGTGACGAGCGCGCGTGCCTGGCGCTCCGAGGGCGTGGCGGTGGTCGCCGCCACCGCGCACCTGGCCGGCTTCGAGCTCGGCCTGCACTTCAACCTCACCGAGGGCGCGCCGCTCAGCCCCGACCTGGCCCGCGTCTGGCCGCTGCTGCCGGGGCTCGAGCGGCTGATCGTGCTCGCCCATTTCGGCCGCCTGCCGCGGGCGGCGCTGGCGGTCGAGTTGCGCGCCCAGCGTGCCGCCTTTGCCGACGCGGTCGGCCATGCGCCGATGTTCGTCGACGGCCATCAGCACGTGCATCATCTGCCCGGCGTGCGCGGCGTCCTGCTCGATGCGCTCGCCGATGCCGCGGCGCACGCGTCGCCGCCGGCGGTGCGCAACACCGGCCACGTCGTCGGGCCCGGCCACGCCATCAAACGCATGCTCATCGAGCGCACCGGCGGCACGGCCCTGCAACGACAACTGCGCGAACACGGGCTTCGCCACAACGACCTATTGCTCGGCGTCTACGACTTTCATGGCGACGACTATCGCGGCCTGATGCGCGGCTGGCTGGCCGCCGCACCGGCTTCGGGCGGCCTCGTGTTCTGCCACCCGAACCACGCCACGGCCAGCGCCGCCGACCCGATCGGCCAGGCGCGCCGGCGCGAAGCCGCCTACTTCGCCAGCGCCGCCTTCGCCGAGGACCTGGCCGAGGCCGGCGTCACGATCGGCCCGGCGTGGCCGCGAAGCTCCAGCGCCGATTGACCTCGTAGGTGACGAACAGCGAGACGAGCGTCGCGATCGCCTGCGCGACCAGGTAGTGCAGGCCGGCACCGACGCCGGCGCCGACGATCGCAAAGCTGATTCCGGCGCCGAGCCCGGCGACGACCTGAAAGCGCAGCCAGGCCGCGAAGGTGACCGGCGCGCCGGTGAAAGTGAAGAAGGCGTTGCCCGCGAACGCGACCTGCGCGCCGACCCAGGCGCCGAGCGCGGCGGCCCACCACGGCGGCAGCAACGACGCCTCGACCGCGCAGGCGAGCACCGCGTAGTGCACGGCAGTCGCCACCGCGCCGACCGCGGCATAGCGAAGAAATCGCCTCACCCTGACGCCCACTCCATCGCTTGCCCGCCGCTCCGCCGCGCGCCGACCCGGCGCCGCCGCATTGTCGGCGCGCGGCCCGGCTTCGGCCCTGCGCGCCATGGCGAAAAGACAGGGCCGCTACGATGCGAGCCCTCATGAGCGACTCGAAGAAGGCCCCGAAGCAGCGCATCGTCGTCGGCCTGTCCGGCGGCGTCGATTCGGCCGTCACCGCAGGGCTGCTCAAGCGCGCCGGCCACGAGGTGGTCGGCATCTTCATGAAGAACTGGGAAGACGACGACGATGACGCGTACTGCTCGTCGCGCCAGGATTTTCTCGACGCGGCCAGCGTCGCCGACGTGCTCGGCATCGAGATCGAGCATGTCAACTTCGCGGCCGAGTACCGCGACCGCGTGTTCGCCGAGTTCCTGCGCGAATATCAGGCCGGCCGCACGCCCAACCCGGACGTGCTGTGCAACGCCGAGATCAAGTTCAAGGCCTTCCTCGACCACGCGGTGCGGCTCGGCGCCGAGAAGATCGCGACCGGTCACTACGCGCGCGTTCGCCAGGCCGGCACGGGCGAATTCGAATTGCTGCGCGGCCTCGACGGGCGCAAGGATCAGAGCTATTTCCTGCACCGGCTGAACCAGGCGCAACTCGCGCGCACGCTCTTTCCGATCGGCGAGCTGGAAAAGACCGAGGTGCGCCGCATCGCCGCCGAGATCGGCCTGCCGAACGCGAAGAAGAAGGACTCGACCGGCATCTGCTTCATCGGCGAGCGGCCGTTCCGCGAGTTCCTGAGCCGCTACCTGGCCAACACGCCGGGGCCGATCGAGGACGAACGCGACCGCGTCATCGGCGAGCATGTCGGCCTCTCGTTCTACACGCTCGGCCAGAGGAAGGGCATCGGCATTGGCGGCCTCAAGGAGCGCGCCGCGGGGCGCGGCGCGAGCGACCACGCGCCCTGGTTCGTGGCGCGCAAGGACCTGGCGCGCAATGTCCTCGTCGTCGTGCCGGGCCACGACCATCCGTGGCTGCGCTCCGACGCACTCACCGCCGCCGATGCGAGCTGGATCGCCGGCCGACCGCCGGGCACCGGCAGCCACGCCTGCAAGACACGCTACCGGCAAGGCGACGCCGCCTGCGAGCTGCTGCGCGCCGACGCCTCCGGCGCGCTGGCCCTGCGCTTCGAGGCGCCGCAGTGGGCGGTGACGCCGGGCCAGTCGGCCGTGCTCTACGACAACGAGCGCTGCCTCGGCGGCGCCGTCATCGAGGCGACGACGAGCAGCACGTTCGGGGCCTTGCTTCCCGCCTGAGCGCGGTCGGCGGCGCATTCGCCCGCGCCGGCGACGCGCGAGCTTCTCACGAAGTCATCGCGCCGACGCACGCGCATCACGCTTCTTGCACGGTCGCGCCACACGATTCGCACGATGCCTTGCGTAGGCTCGGCGCCGATGCTTGAAGCCAGCGACGCGCCCGCGCTCAGCCCGGCGTTGCGCTGGCGCGCGCGCGTGGGTTCGTCCGTCCTGCCGTTGGCGATCGCTGCCTTCGCCTGGCTCGCCTTTTCGCTCGGCGCGCGGCCGCTGTCGCTGCCCGACGAGGGCCGCTACGTCGGCGTCGCCTGGGAAATGCTGCGCTCCGGCAACTGGATCGTGCCGACCGAAAACGGCCTGCCCTTCTTCCACAAGCCGCCGCTTTTCTACTGGCTGACCGCCGGTGCGATGCGCGTGTTCGGCCCGAGCCTGTGGACGGCGCGCTTCGCGCCGCTCGTCGGCGCCTCGCTCGGCGCGGCGGCGCTCTACCTGCTGACCCGACGCTGGATCGGCGAGCGCCATGCGTGCGCCGTGCTCGCGGTACTCCTGCTGCAGCCGTTCTTCTTCGGCGCCGCCCAGTTCGCCAACCTCGACATGCTCGTCGCCGGCTGCATCGCCGCCTCGATCGCGGCGGCGGCGCATGCCGTACTGCTCATGCGCGAGCAGCGCAGCGCGCAGGCGGCGATCTTCGGCGCATGGCTCGCGGCGGCGCTCGGCGTCCTCGCCAAGGGACTGATCGGCGTCGTGCTGCCCATGCTCGTCGTGCTCGCCTGGCTGCTCGCGACCGGCCAGTGGCGGACCCTGCGGCGCCTCTGTTCGCCGCTCGGCCTGGCCGTGTTCGCACTCGTCGCGGCGCCCTGGTTCCTGGCCATGCAGGGCCGCTTTCCGGAGTTCGCGCACTACTTCTTCGTCGTCCAGCACCTGCAGCGATTCGCCGCCGGCGGCTTCAACAACGTCGAGCCATGGTGGTACTTCGTGGTCGCCGTGCCGCTGCTCACCCTGCCCTGGTCGGCCTGGCTGCTGCGACCCTCCTGGGTCGCGCGCGGGAGCGAATCCGAGGCGACGACGCTGCTGCGCCGGCTGATGTGGCTCTGGCTCGTCGTCGTCGCCGTCTTCTTCTCGATTCCGCAGTCGAAGCCGGTCGGCTACATCATGCCGCTGCTCTTTCCGGTCGCCGCGCTGGCCGCCGACGCCGTCGCCGGCCGACTGCGCGGCGGATCGCCGCGCGCGACCCAGGCGGCCATCGGCAGCGCCGCGCTGGCGGCGTTGCTCTGCCTTGCCCTCGTGTTCGGCCTGGCCGCGAACTACCACCACGACGACACGGCGCTGGCGCGTACGCTGAAGGAGCTGCGCGGTCCGGAGGACCCGGTCGTCTTCGTCGGCGACTACTTCTTCGACCTGCCCTTCCACGCCCGGCTGAGCGCGCCGGTGCGCGTCGTCGGCGACTGGCACGACCCCGACATCGCCCGGCACGACAGCTGGCGGCACGAGCTCGCCGATGCGGCGAGCTTCGCGCCGGCACTCGGTTCGGCGCTGCTCGTCGACGCCGACCAGGGGCTCGCGGTGGCCTGCGGCGCGCCGCCGCTCTGGGCGCTGGCCAAGGACGGCGCGAGCCGGCCGATCGCGGCATTCGCCGGCGCCACGCGGATCGCCACGTCGAACGAGGTGACGCTGTGGCGCTTCGGACCGCGCGACTGCGGTCCTTCCGACGGCGTCGCGCTGCGCTAGCTTCAGTCGCGGGCGGCAACGCCTAGGCCACCGTGCCGCCGTCGCGCCGATGTGGGCGCAGTCGGGCAAGATGGCGGGCCTCGTTGTCCGCCCGCTGCCATGTACCTGCCCGCCCATTTCGCCGAAAGCCGCCCCGAGGTCCTGCAGCGGCTCGTCCGCGATCATCCCTTCGGCCTGCTCGTCACGCAGGATGCGAACGGCATCATCGCCAACAGCGTGCCCTTCTTCCTCGACGCCGATCCGGCCGGCGGCCCGGGCGTGCTGCGCGCCCACGTCGCACGCGCCAATCCGGTCTGGCGCGAAGCGCGCAGCGACGTCGATTCGCTGGTCGTCTTCCAGGGCGCGCAGACCTACGTATCGCCGGTCTGGTACCCGAGCAAGGCCGAGCACGGCAAGGTCGTGCCGACCTGGAACTACATCATCGTGCAGGCGCGCGGCAAGCCGCGCTTCATCGACGACGCGGCCTGGCTGCACGCCTTCGTGACGCGCCTCACCGACGCGCATGAAGCCGCACGGGCGGGTCGAGCCACCGGCTACGCGGCGGCGCCGTGGTCGGTCAGCGACGCGCCGGCCGACTATGTCGATTCCATGCTACGCGCCATCGTCGGCGTCGAGATCGTGCTGGGCTCGATCGTCGGCAAGTGGAAGGTGAGCCAGAACCGCTCCGCGGCCGACCGCGCCGGCGTCGCGCGCGGCCTCGGCGAGGTCGCCGGCGACGACGCCGCGGCGATGGCCCGCGAAGTTCGCGATTCCGGAACGCCGTCGTGACGACCGCAGCGCGGCGCCTGGCGACCGCGGTCGCCGTCGCGCTGCTGGGCGCGGCGCCGGCCGTGCCGGCCGCTCCGTTCGAAGACACTATGGCGCAGCGGGTGCTGGCCTGCACCGGCTGCCATGGCCCCGAAGGGCGCGCTGCGCCCGACGGCTACTACCCGCGCATCGCCGGCAAGCCGGCCGGCTATCTTGCCAACCAGCTCCTCAACTTTCGCGACGGCCGCCGGCCCTACGCGCTGATGAGCGGCCTGCTTGCGCCACTGAGCGACGCCTATCTGCGCGAGATCGCCGGCCACTTTGCCGCGCTCGAGCTGCCCTATCCGCCGCCCGCGGCCGCCGGGCTGTCGGAGAGCGCACAAAAAGCCACCGCCCGCCTGGTCGGCGAAGGCGATGCCCCGCGCCGCCTCCCGGCCTGCACCGCCTGCCACGGCGAGGCCTTGACCGGTACCGCGCCCTTCGTGCCGGGCCTGGTCGGCCTGCCGCGTGACTACCTCAACGCACAGCTCGGCGCCTGGCGCGCGGGCAAGCGCGTCGGCCAATCGCCCGACTGCATGGCCGAGGTGGCGCGCACGCTTGCCGCCGACGAGATCGCGGCGCTCTCGTCCTGGCTCGCGGCCCGGCCGGTGCCGGCGAATGCAAAAGCGGCGGCCAGCTTCGCCGCGCCGCTGCCGATGGAGTGCGGCGGCGTCGAGACGCCGGCGCGCAAGACACCATGACGAAGTCCATGCGCTCGTTGCTCCGCGCCGCGCTGGTCGGGCTCGTCGTTCTCGCTGCGCTGGGAGCGCTCGTCGCCTGGCTCAACCTGCGCGGCGAGGCGACGCTCGATGCGAACGCCCCGCGCCTTCGTGCCGACCCCACCCTCGTCGCCCGCGGCGAGAAGCTCACGCGTGCCGGCGATTGCCTCGGCTGCCACACCGAGCGCGGCGGCCGTCCGTTTGCCGGCGGGCGGGCCATCGAGACGCCGTTCGGCAGCGTCTATTCGTCGAACCTCACCCCCGACGCCGGCACCGGCCTCGGCGACTGGTCGGCCGACGAATTCTGGCGCGCCCTGCACCACGGCCGCGCGAAGAGCGGCCGCCTGCTCTATCCGGCGTTTCCGTATCCGAACTACACGCGCGTCAGCCGCGACGATGCCGATGCGATGTTTGCGTACCTGCAAAGCCTGCCGCCGGTCGCGCATGCGAATCGCGCGCACGCGCTCGGCTTTCCGTTCGATACGCAAGCCGCGCTGGCGGTCTGGCGCGCGCTCTACTTCCGGTCGGCGTCGCACGTCGACGATGCCGAGCGCTCAGCGGAGTGGAATCGTGGTGCCTACCTGGTCGAAGGGCTCGGCCATTGCAACGCCTGCCACTCGGCGCGCAACGCGCTCGGCGCGACGCGCGGCACGCTCGATCTGCAAGGCGGCCTGATTCCGGTGCAGAACTGGTATGCGCCGTCGCTGGCCTCACCGCTCGAAGCGGGCGTCGCCGGGTGGCCGAAGCACGAGGTCGTGCGCCTGCTGAAGACGGGGGTCGCCGCACAGGGCTTCGTCATGGGGCCGATGAGCGAGGTCGTCGGCAACGGCACGCAGTACCTGAGCGAGGCCGATCTCGGCGCCATGGCTACCTATCTGCAGGCCCTGCCGGCAACGGCCGACGACGCGCCGGTGCCGGCGCGATCGACCGAGACCCGCGAGCGCGGCGCCGCGCTCTACCGCGACCACTGCGTCGCCTGCCACGGCGAGCGGGGCGAAGGCGTGCCGGGCGCCTATCCGGCGCTCTCGGGCAGCCGCGCGGTGACGATGCGCTCGACCGCGAACCTGGTTCATATCGTGCTCGAGGGCGGCTTTCCGCCCAGCACCGCCGGCAACCCGCGGCCTTTCGGCATGCCGCCCTTCGCCCCTTTCCTGCAGGACGACGAGGTCGCCGAGCTGCTCAGCTACGTTCGCGAGTCGTGGGGCAATCGCGCCCCGGCCGTCTCCGCGCTCGATGTGAGCCGGGAACGCGGCATCGGGCGGTAGGGGCGCTCGTATCGCGCGGACAGCGACTGCCGATTTCGGTGTTACGGGTTTCGAGCGAGCGCTTCCGCGTCACCCAGCCGGCTGAAGATCACTTCGGCCGTCATCAGGTCGAGGTGTCCGCCACCCGCGTTCTTGAAAAACGTGATGTCCGATGCCGACTGCCGGCCGACGACGCGGCCACCGACGAGGTCGTACAGGTCGCCCAACACGTCGGCCTCGCCGATCGCGCCGCTGGCGATCGGCTGCAGGATGTCGCCGACGCCGTGGAACGCCGACTCGCGGCGGTCGACGAAGACGCGCGAACGTCGCGCCGCCTCGTCGTCGGCCTCGCGCGAGGCCGGCAGGTAGCCACCGACGAGGTCGAGATGGGCGCCGGGCTTCAGATGGGTGCCGCGCACCAGCGCCTCATGCGACCGGGTGCAGGTGCTGACGATGTCGGCGGTGCGCGTCGCGGCGGCCAGGTCGTCGACGGCTTCGGCATCGATGCCTTCGTCTCGCAACCGGCCGGCGACCCGGGCGGCACGGTCCGCCGTGCGGTTCCAGACGAGGACGCGCCGCAGCGACGGCCGCACGGCGCGATGCGCGTGCACGAGCCGCATCGACATCTCGCCGGCGCCGACGACGAGCAGCGTGCCGGGCGCGGGCGGCGCCAGCAGGCTGGCGCCGAGCGCCGAGTCGGCGGCCGTGCGCCAGTAGGTGAGCTCGGTGCCGTCGATGACCGCGAGCGGCCGGCCGTCGTTGCCGTCGAAGAGGACGCAGACGGCCTGCACCGCAGGCAAGGGGCCGCGACCGGGATTGCCGGGAAAGCTCGTGATCAGCTTGCTCGCCATGTAGCGGCCGCGGTCGACCGCATGGCGCACGAAATACTGCGCCTGCTCGCCGCCGAGCAGGCCGTCCTGCACTTCCATCTTCGGCCGGCGGTGCGCCGCCTCGAGGGCGGCGACGAGCAGCGGAAAGCTCAGCAGGCTCCTGATCTCATCGGCATCCACGAATCGCATCGTTGCCTCCGCTCGCCGCTCGCCGCGGCCCGCGCCTGCCGACGCGAACTCGACAAAGAGAGAAGGCCCGCAGTCGGTCGTACCGCGGGCCTTCGCCTCTCTACGACACCCCGTGTCAGAAGGGAATGTCGTCGTCCATGTTGTCGAAGCCGGTCGGCGACTTCGCGGCGGGCCGATTGGCCGCCGCGGCCGCCGGGCGCGCTGCCGGCGCCGCGCGCTCGTAGCCGCCACCACCACCACCGCCGCCGTAGCCGCTGTCTTCGCCGCCGGCGGCGCCGCCACCCAGGCCTTCACGGCTGCCCAGCATCTGCATGTCGCTGGCGACGATCTCGGTGGAGTACTTCTCGGCGCCGTCCTTGTCGGTCCACTTGCGCGTCTTCAGGCGCCCCTCGACATAGACCGAGCGGCCCTTCTTCAAATATTCGCCGGCGATCTCGGCGAGCTTGTCGTTGAAGACGACGCGGTGCCATTCGGTCTCTTCGACCTTCTCGCCGGAGGTCTTGTCCTTCCAGCTGCGCGAGGTGGCGATCGAGACGGTGCACCAGGCGCCGCCGTTCGGGTTGTAGCGAACCTCGGGATCGCGGCCAAGGTTGCCGACGATGATGACCTTGTTGACCGATGCCATGACGGGCTCCTGGGTTGCCTGTTTCGTTGCGAAGATTATGCGGCGCGCCACGCGCGCCGCCGTCCCTCCGAAGCGTTCCCCCGCCGGTCTGTCAACGACTCGGCGCGAGGCTCACGGCTGGTAGCCCGGCACACCCATCTGCCAGAGCAGGAAGGAGAAGTAATCGGCACGCTCGTCGAGCTGCTGCTTCTTGGTGTTGCCGATGCCGTGGCCGGCGTCGTAGTCGAGGCGCATCAACACCGGCTTGCCGCTGGTCGTCGCCGCCATCAGTCGCGCCGCCGTCTTGGTCGTGTTCCAGACCTCGACGCGCGGATCGTTGACGCCGTGCATGAAGAGCACCGCCGGATAGGGCGTGCCCGGCTTGATGTTGGCGTAGGTGCTCATCGCCAGCAGCGCCTTGAAGCCGGCCTCGGTCTTGATGCTGCCGAACTCGGGGACGTTCGGCACGCCGTTCGGCGTCGACTCGAAGCGCAGGGTGTCGCTGACGCCGACCGCGTCGATCACCGCGGCGAACAGGTCGGGCCGGGTCGTCATGGCACGGCCGACGAGGATGCCGCCGGCGCTGCCGCCGAGGATGCCGAGCCTGGCCGGCCGCGTGTACTTCTGCGCGATCAGGTATTCGGCGCAGGCGATGAAGTCGTTCCAGGTGTTGGGCTTGGTCGCCTGGAAGCCGCTGCGGTACCAGTCCTCGCCGTAGACCGAGCTGCCGCGCGGGTTGGCGACGGCATGAACGCCGCCGGCATCGAGCCAGGCGAGCCGGCCGACGCTGAAAAACGGCTCCTCGGTGATGCCGTAGCTGGCGTAGCCGTAAAGCAGTGTCGGGTTGTTGCCATCGAGAACGACACCCTTCTTGTGGATGATCGACATCGGCACCATCGCGCCGTCGGCGGCCTTGACCTTGACTTCGGTGGCGACGACATCGGCCGGCGCGTCGTACGGGCCGGCGGGCTGCAGCCCGGTGTTGCGCACGCCGCTGTCGACGGCCGCGACGTAGATCTGCGGCGCCCGGATCCAGCTCTGCAGCTGGATGACGACGCCGGGCAGGCGCGGGTCGGCGGCGGTAGCGCCGCTTTCGCTGTCGACGAGGTCGAACGAGCCTTCGACCGGCAGCTTCACCTCGCGAGCCGTGCCGCCCGCATAGGCCTGGCGGTACAGCTTCTTGACGTTGCCGTCGCGCGCTTCGACGTAGAGTCCGTCGGACGCCGCGACGATGTTGACGACGACACGATCGGAGGCCGGCACGACGACGCGGGCGGACGCCATGTCGGGCTTCTTCAGGTCGAGAGCGAGCACCTGCGAGCGCGACACGCCCTTGTGCGAAACCATGTAGAGCACGTCGCCGTGATAGGCAAGCCCGGTGACATCGTCGCTGGCGGCGATGATCTTCTTCCACGTCGGTCGGCCGGCGAGCAAGGCGGCCTGCGGCGAGACGAACGCCGAAAGCTCGCGCTG
>JANXXS010000298.1 GCA_025350505.1 Burkholderiales bacterium | reverse complement strand
TGAAGAAGTTCGGCTTTCGCTTCTTCTCGTCGGAAGGGCGGCGCGACATCGACGCCGTGACCGAGATCGGCGCCAGCCGCTTCCTCGCCGTGCCGAGCTACCAGATCGATCGCGGCATCTTCGAGAACTTTCTCGCCGAAGAAGCGGCGCGGCGCGGCGTCACAGTGGTCTGCGGTGCCCTGGTGCGCGAGATCGAGCTCGGCGAAGCGGAGGCGCCGCATCGCATCGCCTATGCCCTCGGCGACGAAGCGCGCGAGGCCGAGTCGACCTGGCTCGTCGACGCCTGCGGCCGCGCCGGGCTGCTGAAGAAAAAGCTCGGTCTGGCCGAAGCCAACGCGCACGACGCCAACGCCGTCTGGTTCCGCATGAAGGACCGGATCACGATCGACGACTGGTCGAGCGACCCGGCCTGGCGCGGGCGCTGCGATCCGCAGGCGCGCTGGCAGTCGACCAACCACCTGGTGGGCGCGGGCTACTGGGTCTGGCTGATCCCGCTCTCGTCGGGCTCGCATTCGGTGGGCATCGTCGCCGATGCGAAGCTGCATCCGCTCGAGACGATGAACAGCTTCGACAAGGCGATGCAGTGGCTGAAGGCGTTCCAGCCGCGTGTCTTCGACGAGCTCGACGACAAGCGCGACCGTCTCATGGACTTCGCCTTCTTCCGCAATTTCTCGTACGGCTGCAAGCAGGTGTTCTCGGGCCAGCGCTGGGCGCTGACCGGCGAGGCGGGCCTCTTTCTCGACCCCTTCTATTCGCCGGGCAGCGACTTCATCGCCATCGCCAACACCTATATCTGCGAGCTCGTCGAGCGAGACCGGGCGGGCAAGCCGCTGGCCGCGCACGCGCAGATCTACGACCAGATCTTCCACTCGTTCTACGAGAGCACGCTGGCCCTCTACACCGACCAGTACGCGATCTTCGGCGACCCCGAGGTGCTGCCGGTCAAGGTGATCTGGGACTACACCTACTACTGGGGCGTGCTGGCACAGTTCTTCTTCCAGCGCCGCCTCGCCGACCTCGCCGCGTTCGCCGATCTGCGTGCCGAGTTGGCGCACTGCCAGGCGCTCAATGTCGAAGTGCAGGCGCTGTTGCGCGCCTGGTCGGCGGCCCGCTCGCCGGCGGCCGTCGCCAATCCGGCGGTGATGCTCGACCAGGCTTCGCTGCCCTGGTTCAGCGACCTCAACAAGAGCCTCAACGACCAGCTCGACGACGCCGCCTTCCATGCACGCATCCGGCATTCGACGAAGCAGATGCGCACGCTGGCGGCGGAGATTGCGGCCCGCGCCGAGGCCGGCGCCGGCGTCGTCGTGCCGGCACTGTCGAAGCTGCTCGAGGAATCGATCGTCGACGGCGAGCCGGCCGTGCCGACCGCGCCGATGCTGTTCGAGCTGGCGGCCTGAGGAGGCCGCGTGGCGATCAGCCCGTGACACGCAGCCCGGCGGCGCCGGCCTGCACCGAGCCGACCACGGCAGCGGCACCGAAGCCCTGCGCGCGAAACACCGCCAGCACCTCGGCCACGCTCGAAGGCTCGCAAGCGACGAGCAGGCCGCCCGAAGTCTGCGGATCGGTGAGCAGGTCGCGCGCCACGCCGGGCAAGGCGGCGTCGAGCACAACCTCGGCGCCGTAGCCGGCCCAGTTGCGGCCCGACGCGCCGGTGACGAAGCCGTCGCGCGCCATGCCGGCGACGCCGTCGAGCAGCGGCACCTTGCTCCACTCGATCGTTACGCCGAGGCCGGCGCCGCGCGCCATCTCGAGCGCGTGGCCGGCCAGGCCGAAGCCGGTGACGTCGGTGATCGCGTGCACGCCGGCCATGTCGGCCAACGCCATGCCAGGCGTGTTGAGGCGCGTCGTCGTCTCGACGAGCTGGCGGTAGCCGGCCGCGTCGAGCGCGTTCTTCTTCAGCGCTGCCGAGAGCACGCCGACGCCGATCGGCTTGCCGAGCACGAGCACGTCACCGGCCTTTGCATCGGCGTTGCGCCGCACCTTGTCGGGATGGACCAGGCCCATCACGACCAGGCCGTAGATCGGCTCGACCGAATCGATGGTGTGGCCGCCGGCGATCGGGATGCCGGCCTCGCGGCAGATCGACTCGCCGCCGCGCACCACGGCGCCGATCTGCTCGACGCTGAGCTTGTCGATCGGCATCGCCACCAGCGCCAGCGCCATGATCGGCCGGCCGCCCATCGCGTAGACGTCGCTGATCGCGTTGGTGGCGGCGATGCGGCCGAAGTCGAAAGGATCGTCGACGATCGGCATGAAGAAGTCGGTCGTCGCGATCAGCGCCTGCGTGTCGTTGAGCCGGTAGACCGCGGCATCGTCGGCGGTCTCGATGCCGACCATCAGCTCTTTCGGAATGATGCCGCCGGCACTCGAACGCAGGATCGCCGAGAGCACGCCGGGCGCGATCTTGCAGCCGCAGCCGCCGCCGTGCGAGAAGCTGGTCAGGCGCACCGGCGCGACGTCGGGCAGGGCGCAGGCGATGGTCGAGTCGGTGTTCATGCGGCGTGTCGGTACGAAGGCGGGCACCGATTGTCTCAGCGCACCGAAGACCGCGGTGCGACGAGGTCGGCGACGAGCGTGCGCACGGCGCGGCGTTCGGCGGCCGGGCGAAACAACGGCTCGCGCGCCACGCATTGCGCGCGGAGATGCTCGGCAAACGCCGCCTCGCCGGCGAAACGGCGCATCAGGGCGGCCAGTGCGGCAGCGTCGCCGACGGCAAAGTAGCCGTCGTAGCCCGCTCCGAGCAGGCCGACGTTGCCGTCGATCCGGCTCGCCAGCACCGGCACGCGCGAGCGCACCGCCTCGATGACGACATTGGCGCCGCCTTCCATGCGGCTCATGTGCACGAGGGCGCGGGCGCGTGCCATCGCGCGCCGCGCCGCCGCGTGCGGCAGGGCGCCGAGCCAGCGGTAGGCAGGGCATTCGGCCATCGCCGCGCGCGCGGCTTCGGCAAGCCGCGCATCCAGCGCCGCGCCGACGTGGGCAATGGTCGGGCTGGCCGACGTGCTCGCAGCCAGCAGGCGCGCCGCCTTCATCAGTGTCTCGGGATCCTTCTCGTCGCGCAGGTGGCCGACGGCGATGAAATCGGCGTCGCCGGGCCGACGCGCCACGACCAGCGCCGTCGCCGACTGGACGATGACGCGCGCGCGGGCGCGGCTCGCCTCGTCGAGCCGCGCAAGCCCAGCCTCCTGCAGCACGACGATCGTGCTGGCACACTGCATCGAATGGCGGGCACGAAGGTCAAGGTCGAGATCGCGATAGAGATCGGTGCCGGTCAGCACCAGCGCGATCGGCGCGTCGGGCCGGCGCTCGCGTCAGCGCGAGATGCTGTCTGCCGAGCGGCGCGCGTGCAGCGCGATCAGCAGGTCGCCATCGGCCCCTTCTTCCGCGACGCCGCGAACCTCGACCTGCGCCACTCGTGCCAGGAAGCGCTGCCAGCGCGACGCGGTATGCCAGTTGCCGTTGTTCGCCGAAGCGAGCGCCGGCGAGACGATGCAAACGCGCGGCAGTGGCGAGCGCACAGCGACCATCGGACCATGATGTCACGCGCGCCCGGTTCGCATGGCTGAAGACGCCCGCCGGCTGGCCGGCGACGCGCTCGCCGCGGCATTGCGCGACAGCCGGGCGACGACGCTGGCGCGCACGCTCGACCTCGACGACGCGGCCTGGCGCGTGCCGCAGCAGCCCGGCGTCAACCTCGTCGCCTGGGAACTCGGCCACCTCGCCTGGTTCGCCGAGTTCTGGATCTTGCGCGGGCCGCATTCGACCACCGACGCGGGCTTCGTCGACGCGTTGCGGCCGCCGCGCTGGTCGGGTGCCGACGCGGTGTTCGACTCGGTGCGCCTCGCGCACGCCGATCGTTGGCGCGTCGACCTGCCCTCGCGTACCGAGCTCGTCGCCATCCTCGGCGCGCAGCTCGACGCCTGCGTCGACGCCATCCCGCGCGATGACGGCGACGACGCAGCCCAGTACTTCCATCGTCTCGCTCTCTTCCACGAAGACATGCACGGCGAGGCGTTCGCCTGGCTGCGGGCCACGCTCGGGCTGCCCGCGCCGATCGGTCTCGAAGCGATGCCGAGCCTGCAGCGCGACGACCCCTTGCGCATCGACGGCGGCGAGATCGAGGTCGGCCGCGTCACGACGGCGGCGGGTTTCTCGTTCGACAACGAGCAGCCGGCGCAGGTCGTTCGCATCGCACCCTTCGAGATCGATGCGGTGCCGGTCAGCAACGCGGACTTCCTTCGCTTCGTCGAGGCCGGTGGCTACGACGACGCAGCGTTCTGGCCCGGCGCTGCCGGCGCATGGCGGTCGCGATGCCATCAGCCGCATCCCGACCGCTGGCGACGCGCCGCGGGCGGCGCCTGGCAGGCGCGCTGGTTCGATCGCTGGCAGCCGCTCGCCCTCGACGCCCCGGTCGTCCACGTCAGTGCCTGGGAAGCCGAGGCCTGGTGCCGCTCGGCCGGCCGGCGCTTGCCCGGCGCCGCCGAGTGGGAATGTGCGGCGCACGACCCGCGCTTTCACTGGGGCGACGGCGTCTGGGAATGGACCGACGACGCCTTTTTGCCCTACCCCGGTTTCAGCGCCGGCCCGTATCGCGACTACTCCAGCCCCTGGTTCGGCGATCATCGCGAGTTGCGCGGCGGCTCCTTCGCCACGCATGCCCGCCTGCATCATTCGAGCTATCGCAACTTCTTCACGCCCGAGCGCAACGAAGTCTTCGCCGGTTTTCGCTCCGCTGCGGTGACGCGCTGACCACCAAGGAATGCAACCCATGTCCATCTTCCGCACGCTCATCGCCGCCGCGCTCCTGACCGGCCTGCTGGCCGCACCCACGACCTGGGCCCAGTTGCCCGGCGTGCTGCGCGTCTCGGCAATTCCCGACGAGGCGCCGACCGAATTGCAGCGCAAGTTCAGACCGCTCGGCGAATACCTGAAGAGGGAGACCGGCCTCGAGGTGCTCTTCATTCCGGTCACCGACTACGCGGCGGTGGTCGAGGGTCTGGCCAACAACAAGCTCGACCTCGCCTGGCTCGGCGGCTTCACCTTCGTGCAGGCGCGCATCCGCACCAACGGCGGCGTCGTGCCGATCGTGCAGCGCGCCGAGGACGAAAAGTTCACCAGCCACTTCATCGTGCCGATCGACAGCCCGGCGAAGACGCTCGCCGACCTGAAGGGCAAGACCTTCGCCTTCGGCGCGCCGTCGTCGACCTCGGGCAGCCTGATGCCGCGCTACTACCTTTTGCAGGCGGGCATCGACCCGGAGCGCGACTTCAAGTCCGTGGCCTTCTCCGGCGCCCACGACGCGACGGTCGCCTTCGTCGCCGCCGGCCGCGCCGAAGCCGGCGTGCTCAACGCGTCGGTGATGGACAAGCTGGTCGAGACGCACAACGCCAACGCCGCCAAAGTGCGCGTGCTCGCCGTCACGCCGCCCTACTTCGACTACAACTGGACGGTGCGCCCGGGCATGGACTCAGGCCTGACGAAGAAGCTCACAGAGGCCTTCCTCAAGCTCGATCCCTCGAAGCCCGAGATGAAGGAGATCATGGACCTGCAGCGCGCCTCGAAATTCATCCCGACGCAGAGCGTCAACTACGACAGCATCGAGGCAGCCGCGAAGTCGGCGGGGCTCATCAAGTAGCGGCTGGCGACGGCGGCGCGTATGAGCTTTCGGCTCGAAGGCGCGAGCCTTGTCCACGCCAACGGCCACCGCGCCCTGCGCGAGGTCTCGCTTGCGCTGGCGCCCGGCGAACGCGCCGCCGTGATCGGCCCTTCGGGCGCCGGCAAGACGACGCTGGTGCGCGTCCTCGGCACATCGCTGCGGCCGACCGAGGGCCGCGTCGCGCTGTTCGACACCGACCCGTGGCGCCTGTCCGCCAGCGCGCTGCGGCGCTTGCGCGCGCGCATCGGCGTCGTCCATCAGAGCCCGCCCATTCCGCCGCGCCTGCGCGTCGTCACCGCCGTGCTTGCCGGGCGGCTCGGCATCTGGCCGACCTGGAGGGCACTCGCCTCGCTGCTCGTGCCCGGCGATCCGACGGGCGCGCGCGAAGCACTGTCGCGGCTCGACCTCGGCGACCGCGTCTTCGACCGCTGTGACCGGCTCTCGGGCGGCCAGTTGCAGCGCGTCGGCATCGCCCGCGTGCTCTACCAGCGGCCCGACCTGATCCTCGCCGACGAGCCGGTCTCTGCCCTCGACCCGACGCTGGCCGACCACGCAGTGGCCGCGCTCGTCGCCGCCAGCGAAGCGAACCGGGCGACGCTGGTCGCGTCGCTGCACGCCGTCGACCTGGCCTTGAAGTGGTTCCCCCGCCTGATCGGCATGAAGAACGGCGAGGTCCATTTCGACCGGCCCACGGCCGCCGTGACCCGCGCCATGCTGCACGAGCTCTACGCCACCGAAGGGCGGGTGCTGCCGACCCAGGGCGTCGACGCCATCGACGACGAGGCGCAGCCGGCCAACGTGCTGGCCCTTAAGCGCCCGGGCTGCCAGTGAGGGAGCAGGCGTGAGCGGCAGCGCCGGCGCGCTCGCCGCATCGTCCGCGGTGCTGCGCGATCCGGCGGCGCGCGACCGCATCGGCATCGCCGTCGCGGCCCTCGTCGTCCTCTGGCCCTTGCTCTCGCTCGCCGAGTTCCGGCCCTGGGTTTTCTTCGAGGGCGGCAACGCGCAGGTGATGGTGAACTTTCTCGCCGGCTTCCTGCCGCCGGCGACGAACGCCGACTTCCTCGCCTTGCTCGGCAAGGCGACCCTGGAGACGCTGGCCATCGCCACCGCCGGCATCGCGCTCGCCTTCGTCGTCGCCGCGCCGCTCGCCGTGCTGGCGACGCGCTCGCTCTCGATCTCGCGCATCGGCCCGGGGCCGGGGCGCCGCCGCGGCGCCGTCGCACGCACGCTGACACGCGGCGTGTTGACGGTGTTGCGCGCGATCCCCGAGGTCGTGTGGGCGCTGGTCTTCGTGCGCGCCCTCGGCCTCGGCCCGGGCGCCGGCGTGCTGGCACTCGCCATGACCTACGGCGGCATGCTCGGCAAGGTCTACGCCGAGATCCTCGAGTCGGGCGACACGCGCTCGGCGCGGGCCTTGCTCGAAGCCGGCAGTGGCCGCATCGGCGCCCTCGTCTATGCGCTGGTGCCGAGCACGGCACAGGAACTCGCCTCGTACACCGTCTACCGCTGGGAGTGCGCGGTGCGCGCCTCGGTCGTGATGGGCTTCGTCGGCGCCGGCGGCCTCGGCCAGCTCATGGACCAGTCGATGAAGATGCTCAACGGCGGCGAGGCGAGCACCATCCTGCTCACCTTTCTCCTGCTGGTCGTGCTCGCCGACGGCTTGAGCGCCGTCATCCGTCGGGTGCTCGCATGAGTGGGCCGGGCCTGACGGCGAAGGCGGCCGCGCTGCCAGTCGAATGGCGGCCGTGCTGGGCCTGCCTCGGGCTCGCCCTCGCGCTCGTCGCCGCCGTCGTCGCCAGCTTCGCCTACCTCGCGGTCGACTGGCGCCAGCTTTTCGGCGGCGAGTCGATGCGCCTGATGGCCAGGTTCGTGCGCGAGTTCTTTCCGCCCGACCTGGCGCCGGCCTTCGTCGCCAAAGCGGCCTGGGGCGCCTTGCAGACCTTCGCCGTCGCCGCGATCGGCACCTTGCTCGCGGTCGTCGCCGGCGGCGCGCTGGCCCTGCCGGCGGCCGGACGCTTCGGTCTTGCGGCACGCCTGGCCGCGCGCTTCGTCCTCAACCTGCTGCGCAGTGTTCCCGAGCTGGTGTGGGCCGCGCTCATGGTCATCGCCGCCGGGCTCGGGCCCTTCGCCGGCACGCTCGCCCTTGCCCTGCACACGACGGGCGTGCTCGGCCGCCTTTATGCCGAAAGCCTGGAGAACGCCGCGCCGGTGGCCGAGCGCGCACTGCGCGATGCCGGCAGCGGCCGCATCGCCGCCTTCGCCTACGCGACGCTTCCGCTGGTCACGGCGCAGGGCGTCGCCTATGCGCTGTACCGGCTCGAGATGAACATCCGCATGGCGGCGGTGCTCGGCTTCGTCGGCGCCGGCGGGCTCGGCCAGATGCTCTACTTCCATCTCTCGATCTTCCAGCAGGCACAGGCGGCGACGCTGCTCGGCGCGATGTTCCTTCTCGTCTTCGCGGTCGATTCGCTGAGTGCCTTCGCGCGCGCGCGGCTGGCGCCGGCGCACGGCTGAAGGCGATCACTCGATCGTCAGCTTCAGGTCGGCGCGCGGCGTCCAGGCGCCGTCGCCCGGCGCCGTCTTCGGCGCGCCGAGGAACAGGCGGCTGCTCGGCAGATCCTTGGTCGCGAGGTAGTCGCGCACCGCGACCGCGCGGCGCACCGCGAGCTGCTGCATGGCGTCGTCGCCCACGACGATGCTGGCGAGCAGCAGGCCCTCCATCTCGCTCGCCGGCAGGTCCTTGGCCAGGCCGATCACGTTCTTCGGCTTGACGATGTCGGCACGCTTGTAGACCTCCTTGAGCAACGCCGGGTACTCGGCCTCGCCGACCGACACCGCGGCATCGGCGCTGGCGCCCGAGGCGATCGCCTGGCGGCGCTTCTCCGAGCGCACGATCTGCTGCAGCCGGTCGCGCTTCCAGGCGTCGCGCTCGCTCTCGAGACGGCTTTCGCCGCTCACCGTCAGGGTCAGCGCCGGCCGCTCGACCAGCGCCGCGGCGATCTTGTCGAGGCTGGCTTTGGCGGCCGGCGCCAGCATCGCCGTCCCCGGCGCGAACTCGATCGTCGACAACTCGTCGGCGCCGCCGCCGAACGCCGAGGCGAGCAGCGCGAAGGGCGCGGTCACGGCTTTGGCAAGAAGGTTGGTGACGACCTTCCAGATGACGCTGCCGAGCGAGAACTGCGGGTCGTTGATCGAGCCGCTGACCGGCAGGTCGAGGTCGATCACGCCGCGCCGGTCGGCAAGCAGCGCGACGGCGAGCTTGACCGGCAGGCTCGCCGTCGCGCCCTCGACCTTGTCGCCGAAGGCCAGCTGGTGGAGAACGATCTTGTTGCTCGCCGTGAGCTGGCCGCTCGGCAGCACCACGTAGGCAAGGTCGACGCTCATCTTGCCGCGCTCGATGCCGTAGCCCGAGTACTTGATCGCGTAGGGCGACAGAGGCGGCAGCTCGAGGTCGCGCACCTGCGCCTTGATGTCGAGCGCGAGCGGTTTGGCGAGCGGGTTGACCTTGCCCGTGATCTCGAGCGAGGCCGTGCCCTCGACGCGACCGCGCAGCGACAGGTCGGCGAGCTGCGGCGGCTCGCCCGCGCCGGGCGGCTGTGACGAGAATGCCCCAAGCCGGCCGGTCAGCTCGCTCAGGTTGGCGTTGTAGTTGGGCTTGACGAAGCGATCGTTGTAGGCGAGCCGCCCGTTGACGACGGCGATCGGTCCGAAGGCGACGATGGCCGAGGTCGCGGCGGGCGCCGCGCCGCCGGCCGCCGTCGCGCTCGCGACCGGCGTCGCGGCACCGCTCGCCGTGCTCGCGGCGACGGCCGGTACGCTCGGTTGCGCCGCGTCCTGCAGGTTGAGCCGGCCCGTCTCGTCGAGCACGACGCGGGCGAAGAAATCGCTGAGCGCGGTCTCGGCGACGGCGACGCGGGTCGCCTTGCCGGGCACGACGGCGACATCGATGCCACGCAGCGACAGCGACTTCCAGCTGAGCAAGGGCTGTCCGGCCGGACCGTCGCGTGCCATCGCCAGACCACGCGTCGGCGCGAAGCGGTCGGCGACCGCGCTGGTGGCGCGAAAGTCGTCGACGGTGGCGTCGCCATGCACTGCCAGGCTCGGGCCCGCGGCACTGCTGCCCCAGGCGAGGTCGCCCTTGAAACTGGTCTGCGCCTTCTGCACGTCGACCGAGAAGAGGTCGTCGAGATACGGGTCGAGCAGGTGCAGCGGCAGATCCTTGAGCAGCACCGCGGCCTTGGCATTCGCCGGCACGCCTGCGACGAACGCCTTCAGCTCGCCGCGCAGGTCGACGTTGCCGACGACGCCGGCGCCCACCGCCTTGCCGCTCGGCCCGGCCGGCACGGCGACACGCGCCGCGAGGTGGAAGGGTACGGCCGACAGCGTGTCGAGCGCCCAGCCGTGCGCCTGCAGCGCGAGGTCGAGGACGTCGAGCGCGGCCGGCACGGTGAGGCGACGATCGACAAAGCTGGCGCGGCCCTTCTCGAGGGCGAAGTCGCCGAGGACGATGCGCCAGGGCACGCTGCGCGAGGTCGCAGCGATCGAGCCCGAAGCGGCGGGCGAAGCTGCCGCGACCACCGATGCCGTCGAGGCGTTGCCACCGTGCTGCCAGGCGTCGAAGTTCCATCGCCCTTCGCTGCCGCGCTCGACGCGAACGTGTGGCGCGCGCAGCGCGAGGCGGCCGATCGCGGCGGTACGCGCCATCGTGTCGACGCGCGCATCGAGCAGCTCGATGCGCTCGGCGGCGAGTTCGGGCGATCGGGCGTCGCCAAGGACGAGGCCGTCGAGCGCGATCCGGTTCGCGTCGACGCGCAGCTGCGCACCGGCCTCGCCCGGCCGCCACTCGACCGACAGGTCGGCGCTCAGCGCACCGGCCAGCGGTGGCGCGATCACGCTGCGCAGATAGGGGCGCGCCGCGGCGAGCGGCAGGGCATCGAGTTCGAGCTTGACGTTGGCCCCGGCCGCGTTGCCCTGCCCGGAAAAGGCCAGCTTGCCCTGATCGGCCGCCGCGCCGAGCTGGCCCTGGCCGTTGAAGACGACCGGCGCATCGAGCGGCCAGCCGATCGCCTGCGCGTCGAGCGAGAAGTCGCCGAGCGCGAGCGCCGCTTCGGGCACGGTGGTCGCGTCGCGCCAGTCGAGCCGGCCGGCGCGCACCGACAGTGCCGCGAGCGTCGCCTTCCAGCGCGGTGCCGGCGGCGTGGCCGGCACGGCCGCGCTCGCGGCCGATGGCGAAGCACGCGCCGATCTGGCCGCGGCGCTGGCCGCCGTCGTCGGCAACGGAACGCGGGCGACCGGCACGGTCGCCCCCGAAGGCTCCTCGGCCGCGAGCATCAGGTTGACCCGGCCCGCGGCGCTGCGCACGGCCAGCAGATGCGGCGCATCGACGTCGATGCGCGAGAGCTTGACGATGCTTTCAAGCGGCCGCAGGTCCTCGATCTGCACTTTGATGCTGCCGACGTCGAGCAGCTCGTGCGAGGTGGCGTCGGCGACCTTCAACCCGCTCACGGCGACGCTGCCGCTGACGCGCAAGGCCAGCTTCGGCCGTTGCTCGAAGGCAAGCTTGAGATCAGCGCTGAGCAGTGCCGCCTGCAGGCGCACCGGCAGGCTCTGCGGCAGATACGGCAGCCACGGCGCGACGTCGAAGCGATCGAGCCTGACCTTCGCTTCGCCCGCGCCATGCTCGGCGAAGGGCGTTGCGGTCGCGGCCGAATCGAAGCGGCTGCCGTCGAGCGTGAAGGCGAGGTGGGGCTCGACCTTGATCTGGCGCTGCGAAGGCAGCGAGCTGACGAACGGCACGCCGAGCTCGATGTCGCGCACCTTGTGCGTCGCGTTGACCGGCGCGTCGACGAAGTCGGCGCCGCCGCCATGCACGACGATGTTGTGCACGGCAAAGCGCGCCGGCTCGTCGCTCGGCGGCATGGCGGCGATGCGGTGCAGCACGTCGTCGACGTCGTAGCGGCCGTCGCCGAGGTGCGCCAGACGCAGCAGCGGCGCATCGACGTCGAGGCTGTCGATCACCGGCGCCAGGCGGAACAGCGAGGCGATCGCCGCGTCGGCGTGCACCCGCTTGACCTCGAGCTGCGCCGGCGCGCCCGGGTTCGCTCCGGCCAGCACGATGTCGGTGACAGTCAGCTCGAGCGTCCACGGATTGAAGGCAATGTGGCCGAGCGTGAGACGGCGGCCGAGCTTGTCGCTCGCCGCCTGCTCGACCTGGCTCTTGACGATGGGTGGCACGATGAACCAGGCCGTGCTCCAGAGCACGGCGAAGACGAGCGTGGCGATGCCGAGGCGGATGGCATTGCGCCGCGTCGCGACACGTTGCGCCCAGGGCGGGATCGTCATGGTCTCGACCGCAGTCGTGCTGGCACCGCAACGCTAGAGTGCATCGAGCGCACGACGAATGCCGGCGACCAGGTCGTCGGTCGCCTCGCAGCCGGCGCTCAGGCGGATGAAGCCGGCACTGACCTTGTCCGTGCCCCAGCGCGCGCGCCGCTCGGCCGAGCTGTGCATGCCGCCGAAGCTGGTCGCCTCGAACAGCATTTCGCACGAGCCGAGAAAGCGCTGCGCGACTTCGGCGCTGGCCAGCTCGAAGCTGACGACGGCGCCGAAGTAGCGCATCTGCCGGCGCGCGATCTGGTACGAAGGATCGGTCTTCAGGCCGGGGTAGCGAACGCCGGTCACGGCGCGATGCACCGTCAACAGCTCGGCGATCGCCTGCGCGTTTTCCGATTGCCGCGCCAGGCGCAGGTCGAGCGTGGCGAGGCCGCGATGCACGAGCCAGGCCTCCATCGGCCCGGGGATCGCGCCGACCAGCGTGCGCCATTGCTTCACCGGCTTGAGCAGCTCGGGGTCGCGCACCGCGACATGGCCGAACACGACGTCGCTGTGCCCGTTGAAGGCCTTGGTGTCCGACGCCACCGAGAAGTCGGCGCCGTGGCGCAGCGGCGCCTGGCTCAGCACTGTTGCCGTCGTGTTGTCGACGGCGAGCAGCGCGCCGGCGGCATGGACCCGCGCGGCGAGCGCCTCGATGTCGCAGACGTCGAGGCTGGGGTTGCTCGGCGTCTCGACCCAGACCAGCTTGACGCCGCTGAAGTCGGCGTCCGCCATCGCCGTCGTCGAGACGAGCCGGACCGTGACGCCCCAGCGCGCCAGGTAGGTCTGCGCATACGAGCGGGTCGCGAAGTAGCCGTCGTCGGGCACGACGATGGTGTCGCCGGGCTGCACGAAGGGCGTCAGCACCGCGGCGGTGGCGGCGACGCCCGAGGCAAAGGTCAGCGCCGGTCCGGACTCGAGCTTCTCGATCACGCTTTCGAGCGCCGACCAGGTCGGGTTATCGAAGCGTCCGTACTGGTACTTGACGCCTTCCTGGTCGCCCGGCAGGTGAAAGGCGCTCGCGAACACCGGGCCGGCGAGAAAGGGCGTTCCGGTGACCCGCTCGTCGCTGCCGGCATGGAGGCCGAGCGTGGCGGCGGAAAGGTCATGACGGTCTGGCATGGGCGATGTCCGTGGGGCGAATCCCCGAGGTTAAGCCCAGAAGTAGCCCGGCGCACGCAGCGGACCGGCCCACGCGCACGGGCTGCCGGCGCGGAGGCGGCGGCCTACTCGGCCATCAGCTCCTCGACCGGGAGCGCGCGGCGCTTGAGGTGGACGCGCCGCAGGTAGCTGTAGAACTGCGCCGCGATCAGGAGGGTGCACGCACCGATGATCCAGGCGGCGATCGGCCGCGTCAGAAAGACCGTCAGGTTGCCGCGCGAGAGCAGCATCGCGCGCCTGAAGTTTTCTTCGATCATCGGCCCCAGCACGTAGCCGAGGACGATCGGCGCCATCGGAAAGTCGAGCGCCAGGAAGATCGCACCGACGATGCCGAAGACGGCCACTTCGGCCACGTCGAACAGGCTGTTGTGCGTGCTGTAGACGCCGATGCAGATGAAGAACAAGGCCGACGGATAGAGCAGCTTGTACGGCACCTGCAGCATCTTCACCCAGATGCCGATCATCGGCACGTTGAGGATGATGAGCAGCACGTTGCCGATCCAGAAGCTGGCGATCAGGCCCCAGAAGATGTCGGGGTGCTCGCTGATCATCTGCGGCCCGGGCTGGATGCCCTTGATGATCAGCGCTCCGAGCAACAAGGCCATCACCGCGTCGCCGGGGATGCCGAGCGACATCGTCGGGATGAAGTCGACCTGCGTCTTCGAGTGCGCCGCCGCTTCCGGTGCGGCGACGCCCTCGATCGCACCCTTGCCGAAGCGCGACGGATCCTTGGCGATCTTGCGCTCGACCGCATAGGCGATGAAGGTGGTGATCGTCGGCCCGGTGCCCGGCATGGCGCCGAACAGGCAGCCGACCGCGGTACCGCGGATCATCGGCCAGAACGCCTGCTTCAGCTCGGCGCGGGTCGGCCGCATGTCGCGCATGCGCACCTTGGCGTCGCTGGCCTTGATGACCTTGCGGTTGATCGTGACCAGGAAGTCGGCGACGCCGAACAGGCCGAGCGAGAGCGCCGCCAGGTCGATGCCGTCGGAGAGCTCGTTGATGCCGAAGTTGTAGCGCTGCGTGCCGCTGATGACGTCGGTGCCGATCGTGCCGACGAAGAGGCCGAACACGGTCATCGCCACGCCCTTAAGCGGCGAGCCGCGCGACATGGTGGCGCCGGCGAGCAGGCCGAGCAGCATGATGGCGCTGATCTCGGTCGGCCCGAACTTGAAGGCCACGACCTCGAGCACTGGCGACATGAAGATCATGATCAGAATGCCGATCGAGGCGGCGAAAAACGACGCCATCATCGTCACGCCGAGCGCGGCGCCGCCGCGACCCTGCTGTGTCATCGGGTAGCCGTCGATGCAGGTCACGGCATGCGGCGGATGGCTGGGCAAGTTGAGCAGGATGGCGCCGATCGCGCCGCCGTACATCGAGCCGTAGAAGATGCCAGCCAGCATCAGGATCGCCGGCACCGGCGCGATCACGTAGGTGAGCGGCAGCAGCATCGAGATCGCGGTCAGCGCGCCCATGCCGGGCAGCACGCCGATCAGGTTGCCGAGCAGGACGCCGAAGACCGACCACATCAGGTGGTTCGGCATCAGCGCCACGCCGAAGCCGTACCACAGGTCGTGCAGTGCTTGTCCCATGACGTCAGCCCCAGGTGAAGAGAGGAAAGGTCATGCCCAGCCCGTAGACGAAGATCAGCACGCCGGCGGCGGTGATGCCGGCGGCGAGCAGGGCGGAGGTGCGCACGCTGTTGCCGCGGTCTCCCATCGCGGCGACGAAGACCGAGATGAAGCTCGCCGGCACGAGGCCGCCGTATTGGCCGAGGACGACGAAGGCGAACACGCCGCCGAGCACGCACAGCCAGCCGCGCCATTCGGTCGGCATGCTCTTGGCGGTGCCGAAGTCGCCGGGCTCGGCGGTGACCCAGATCGCCACCCCGACCAGCGCGAGCAGGATGCCGAGCACGACCGGGACGAAGCCGGCACCCATGCGCGTCAGCGCGCCCATGCGGTACTCGAGGCCCTGGCCAATGATGGCCAGGCCGAGAACCAGCAGCACGACGCCGCTGACGCGGTCCTTGTTGAACTGGCGCAAGGGTTTCATCAGGTCTCTTTTCGAAGCGTCGGTCGCGTGGCGGTCGCCGCGATCCGGGAAAAGAACTCCGCCGAGCGGTCGGCGACCAGATCGCGCTGCTGGTCGACCGACACCATGTGATAGCTGTCCTCGAGAAGCACCTTCTCCACGGGCGCGGCGACGCGCCTCTCGATGACGCCGACATTGCGCAGACTGGCGATGTCGTCGTCGGTGGAATGCACGACGAGGCAGGGCGTGCGCACTCTCGGCAGGCGGCGCCGCACGCGTCGCGACAGCGTCACCAACTGCGCCAGCGACGGGAAAGGGTTGCCGGGCAGACCGGCGGCGCCGCTGTCGCCCGAGCTCATGCTGCCGACGATCCAGTCGCGGATGCGCTCGTTCTTGATGCCGTAGGGATAGCTCTCCATGAACTGGCGGTCGCGGCCGTAGCCGAGGGCACAGGCCAGCGGCAGCAGGAACGACAGGCGGGCGACCTTCGGGATCGCCCAGCCGTCGTAGCGAAAGGTCGTGCCGTAGAGGCCGATGCCGTCGATCTGGTCGGGCCGCTCGATGGCCAGCTCGAGCGCGAGCAGCGCGCCCATCGAGAGGCCGGCGACGAACAGATGGTCGACCTCTTCGCGCAGCTTCAGCGCCGCCTGCTCCACGCTCCGGTACCAGTCGCGCCAGCCGGTGGCGAGCAGGTCGCGCCGATCGCCGCAATGGCCCGCCAGCTGCACCGCGCTGACCGTGAATCCCTGCTCGTGCAGGCGTCGCGCGACGAAGCGCATCTCGACCGGCGTGCCGGTCAGGCCGTGCACGAGCAGCACGCCCGAGCGGCCGGCGCGCCAGCAGTACTCGAGCGATCGGGTCACGGCGACCTTGGCAAGCCGGCAAGCTCGCGCCGGGCGCGGCGCAGCAGCTGGTCGAGCAGCGAGAGGCCGAGGTCGATCTCCTCTCCCGTGATGTGCAGCGAAGGTGCGAAAGTGATCACGTTTTTGTAGTAGCCGCCGATGTCGAGCACCAGGCCGATCTTGCCGTCGGGGCCGTCGAGGTCGCCCGAAAGGCCGATCTCGACCATCCGGTCGACCAGCCGCTTGTTCGGCGTGAAGCCGTCGGCCTCGCAGATCTCGGCGCGCAGCGCCAGGCCGAGCCCGTCGACGTCGCCGATCTCGGCATGGCGGCGTTGCAGGTCGCGCAGACCCTCGAGAAAGTGCGCGCCGCTCGCCATGACCATCGTTTCGTAGTCGGTCTCGGCGAGCATCTTCATCGTCTCGAGGCCGACCGCCGTGCCGAGCGGATTCGAGGCGAAGGTCGAGTGCGTCGAGCCGGGCGGAAAGACGGTCGGGTTGATGAGCTCCTCGCGCGCCCACAACCCGGCCAGTGGATTGAGGCCGTTGGTCAGCGCCTTGCCGAAGACCAGCACATCGGGCACGACGCCGAAGTGCTCGATGCCCCAGAGCTTGCCGGTGCGAAAGAACCCCATCTGGATCTCGTCGACGACGAGCAACACGCCGTGCTGGTCGAGCACCTTCTTGAGACCGGTGAAGAAGTTCTTCGGCGGGATGACGTAGCCGCCTGTGCCCTGCACCGGCTCGACGTAGAAGGCGGCGTATTCGCACTGCTTCGCCTTGGCGTCCCAGACGCCGTGATACTCGGTCTCGAACAGCCGCGCGAAGTCGCGCACGCACTGCTCGCCGTATTCCTCCTTGTCCATGCCCTTGGGGCCACGGAAGTGGTACGGGAAGGGCACGAACTGGGCACGATCGCCGAAGTGGCCGAAGCGGCGCCGGTAGCGGTAGCTCGAGGTGATCGCCGAGGCGGCGAGCGTGCGGCCGTGGTAGCCGCCCTCGAAGGCGAACATCAGGCTCCTGCCTTCGCTGGCGTTGCGCACCAGCTTGAGCGAGTCCTCGATCGACTGCGAGCCGCCGACGTTGAAGTGCACGCGGCCCTTACGGTCCCATTTGCGCAGCGCGTCTTCGGCGATCGTCTTGGCGAGCTCGATCTTGGTCGGATGCAGGTACTGGCTGGCGAGCTGCGGCAGGGTGTCGAGCTGGCGCTTCATCACCGCGGAGAGGCGCTCGTTGGCGTAACCGAAGTTCACCGCCGAATACCACATCTGCAGGTCCAGATAAGGCACGCCGCGCGCATCGAACAGGTAGCTGCCGGCGCAGGACGCGAACACCTTGGGCGGCTCGACGTAGTGAACCGTGTCTCCGAAAGAACAGTAGCGGGCCTCGTCGGCCAGCAGGTCAGCGGCGCCCATGGGCGAACTCCTTGTCATCGATCGTGTCGTCGCGCCGTACCGGCCGCAGCAGGTTCCAGAGGCGCAGCGCCTCGCCAAAATCGGCGACGGCGTGGTGCGGCAGCCCGCGCGCGATGCAGTGGTCGAGCAGCTCGCCGCGGGCAAAGGTCAGGTCGGCGCGCGTCGCCGCGCAGAAGTCGGATGCGCCGTCGCCGATCATCAGCACCGCCGGCGCCGGCCGGCCGGGCGGCGCCTCGGCGAAGGCGCACTTGCAAGTCGCGCCGGCGCTGGCGCAGACCTCGCGGCCGTGCGGAAACGCGAGCTGCCAACGCCGCTCGGCGACTTGCACGAGGTGGCTCGCCGCGACCGGCACGCCGGAGATGCCGTGCCGGATCAGGACCGAGCGGATCGCATGGTCGAGCCCGTCGCTGACGATGCGCAAGGGAACGCCCTCTTCGCGGAGCGCCGCGGCAAAAGCCTTGAAGCCGGGATCGATCTCGGCCTCGGCGACGAACGCCTCGAGCTCCTCGCGGCTGCAATCGAGCAGCGCGATCTGCCCGGCCATGCATTGCCGCGACCCGATCCGGCCGGCGCGCCACTCCTCTTCGATCGCCTGCCAGCCGGGCCGGGCGAAGCGGGCGAGCAGCGAATCGGTGAGGTCGTGCAACGATATCGTGCCGTCGAAGTCGCACAGCACCGTCCAGGCCGGGGGCAGGCGTTCGGTCAGCACGGCACCGCCGCGTCGGGCATGACGCCAAGTGCACGCATCGGGCCGCTCAGGCCGCCTGGGCGACGTTGCCGCGCGGCGCGGCGATCTCGGCCTCGAGCACTTCAGTCAGGTGCTCGAGCGTGATGCCGGCCTGTCGCGGGTCGAGTTTTTCCTCCGGCACGCGCACCGAAAACCGGTCCTCGACGGCGAACACGAATTCCATCAAGGTCAGCGAATCGAGGCCCAGGCTTTCGAGCGTCGTCTCGGGCCGCAGCAGCGCGGCGTCGACTTCGAATTTTTCGTGCAGGACGCGGACGATGTCGTCGAAGACTTCGATGTTCATTAAGCGAAAGCGGTGTTGATCCCCGGACCGCCGGCGCGTGTCGCGCTGCCTTGCACGCATCGGGCTGACGTATCCTCGTGGGGTGGTTATGCCACGCCCCGCCTGACCAGCACCTGACCGCGGCGCCGATGCGAATCCTCCTCGTCGAAGACGACGCTGTGCTGCAACAGGTCGTGCGGCAGAGCCTGGAAGACGCGGGCAACCACGTCGACAGCGCCGTCACGCTCGCCGCCGCCAGCCACATCTGGTCGGTGCAGCCGTTCGACGCCGTCGTCCTCGACCTCAACCTGCCCGACGGCAGCGGCCTCGCCGCCTTGCGCGCGGCACGCGCCCGCGGCGACCGCACCGCGGTGCTGGTGCTGACGGCGCGCAACCGCACCGACGAGCGCGTCGCCGGTCTCGACGCCGGCGCCGACGACTACCTCGGCAAGCCCTTCGAGCTGGCCGAGCTGGCGGCGCGGCTGCGCGCCTTGGCGCGTCGCGCCAACGGCGCCGAAGCATCGGTCGAGATCGGTGGGCTGCGTCTGGATCGCGCCGCGGGCCGCTTCTTCGTCTCGGCCCAGGGCACGGTCGGCGAGCTGGAGCTGCCGGCGCGCGAGCACGCGGTGCTGCTGGCGCTGGTGACGCCGCCGGGTCGGGTGCTGAGCAAGAAGACGCTGTCGGAAAAGCTCTCCGGCTTCGACGACCATCTCGGCGACAACGCGCTCGAGGCCTTCGTCTCGCGGCTGCGCAAGAAGCTGGTCGGCAGCGGTGCGACGATCCGCACCCTGCGCGGCCTCGGCTACCTGATCGAAGTCGAGCGAGCACCGTCATGACGCGCACCATCGCACCGCGGCCGCCGACGCTGCGCTCACGCATGCTCTGGCGCGTGCTGCTGCCGCTGGCGGCGACCTGGTCGGTGGGCAGCGCGACCGCCTTCTACCTGTCGTGGGATCTGGCCGGCCGCGCCTTCGACCGGGCCATGCTCGACGACGCCTACGCGATCGCAGCCAACGTCGTCGAGCGCGACGGCGCGCTGATCCTCAACCTGTCGGAGCACGAGGTCGACAACGTCCTCTTCGATCGCGACGAGAAGGAATATTTCGCCATCTACGCCGGCGATCGCAAGCTGGTCGCCGGCACGCCCTTGCTAGCCTTGCCCGCCCTCGGCGACGGCCGTGCCACGGCGTTCTGGGACGGCGATCTGGACGGCGCGGCACTTCGCATCGCCCGCCTCGACATCGAGGGCGGCCGCCCGTTCAGCGTCATCATCGGCCAGACCACGCACAGCCGCGCCACCCTGCTGAGCGGCCTGCTCGTGCGCTCGATCGCACCGCAAATCGTTCTGCTGCTCCTGCTCGGCGTCTACCTGAGCCGCCAGATCAGCCGCGAGCTCGAGCCGCTGCGCCACCTGCACCGCGAGCTCGATCGCCGCCACTCCAGCGACCTCGACCCGATCGCGCTAGAGCCGCAGTCGGACGACGTGCAGCGGCTGCGCGAGGCCGTCAACGCACTGCTCTCGCGCATTGGCGGCGGCGTGCAGGCGCAACGCGAGTTCGCGGGCAGCGTCGCGCATGAGCTGCGCACGCCGCTCGCCGGCATCCGCGCCCTCGCCGAGTACGGGCTGGCCCGCGACGACGCGGCGGTATGGCGCCAGCAGCTGCAAAGCATCGCCGCAAGCGAGGAGCGGGCGAGCCGGCTCGTCGACCAGCTGCTCGCGCTGGCCCTCGCCGACGAGGCGCGCGACAGCGTCAAGCTCGAGCCGGTGCGCGTCGACGAGCTGGTGCGACGCATGCTGCTCGCCTTCGTGCCGCGTGCCGATGCCGAGGGCGTCGACCTCGGCGCCGAGGGTCTCGACGCGGCGATTACGGTGCGCGCCGCGCCGGTGCTGCTCGAAGGCGTGCTCGCCAACCTGATCGACAACGCCCTGCGCTACGGCCGGGGCAACACGCCGTCGATGCTGACGGTCGAGATCGAGCGGCAGGCGGCACATGTCGACATCCGCGTCGTCGACGCCGGTCCCGGCCTCGACGCCGGCCAGCGCGAGAGCCTGCGCCAGCGTTGGGCGCAGGGCCTGGCCGGGGTGCGGCTCGGCGCCGGCGCCGGCCTCGGCCTGGCGATCGCCTCGCGCTACGTCGCGCTCATGGGCGGCGAGCTGCTGCTCGAGGCCGGACCCGGCGGCATGGGCTTGCGCGCCGTCGTCCGCCTGCAGGCAGCCTAGGCTCGATCGGCCTTCGACGACCCGGAACGGCTCTTCGGAGAGCCGGGCGTCAGCAGCGCGCCACCGCGGCCTGACTCACGCGACCTGACTCGCGCGACCTGACCCGACCGGACTTTCGTCGCGACCGCCGTGACCGCGGCCGCCGCACCGGGCGAATCGCTCTCGCTCCTCGTCGCTCATCCGGCTCCAGCGATGCGCCATGTGATGGCGCCAGTGGCCGCCGTGCCGGCCGTGCCCCCTGAACCCGCCGAGCAGCAGGCGGGCCAGGGCGAACAGGCCGATCGCCTGCCAGAAGCCGATCAGGTGGCCGCCGAAAGCGACCGGCGCCAGCCAGTTCCACAGGCTCATGATGACAAAGCCGATCGCGCCGAGCGCGAGCGCGGCAACGATGGCGATGCGCAGGATCTTCCAGGCTTTTCTCATATCGCTTCTTTCGGGGTGGTCGGGTTGTCGTCGTGATCGGCCCGCAGGCGGCTGCGCAGGTGAAGCACGGCGTAGCGCTTTCGCGACAGCAAGGTGTTCAAGCCGACGCCGCTCTCGGCGGCGAGGCTCTTGAAGCTTCGGCCCTCGAGTTCGTGGGCGATGAAGACCTCGCGCTGCTCGACGGGCAGCTCTTCGAGCGCGGCCTTGAGCCTGTCGATCAGCACGCGATTCGCGTAGCTCGCCTCGGGTCCGGGCTCAGCCGAGGCGAAGCGTGCGTAGGGATCGTGTTCGACCGCCTCGCTGTCTACCGGCACGGACTCCAGGGCGACCGTCTTCTTGCGCCGGAAGCGATCGGTGATGCGGTTGACCGCCACCCGCGCCAGCCAGGCACCGACGTTCTCGATCGGCGTGGCCAGGCGGGTCGCCGCGATCAGCTCGGAGAACACGTCCTGCACGATGTCTTCCGCGTCCCAGGCGTCGGCGACGCGGCGCCGGATGAAGCCGCGCAGCCGCCGCGCCTCGCGGCGAAAGACGGCGGCGATCGCGTTGTCCTGCGCGGCGAGTGCTGTGACGGAAGAAGGTGCGAAATCGGCGGTCATGCTCAGGGATAGACGGAACAGTGTCGGAAATATTGTTTCGGCGCCGGTCGTATCGTCCAGGCGCGATGCCCGGCATGTCGCGACGCGCGCCTCGATTGCAACGACATTCGCCGAAGCGGCAGCGGCCGGTCGCAGGCGGACGGGAGATCGTCGTGGTCGCAGCGCGGGCATATGGCCAGGCTTATGCTCGAAACATGAACGAGATCGAACTCAAGTTCGGCATCGACAGCGATCGGGCCGGGGCCGTCGATGCGGCCTTGCGCCGGCTGCCGTCGCGGCGTATCTCGATCGAGTCCCGCTACTTGGACAGCACCGACTTTCGCCTTGCGGATGCCGGCCTGTCGCTGCGCCTGCGGCGCACCGGCCGGGCCTGGGAGCAGACCGTCAAGGCATCGACCGACCAGGCCGCCGTGCGGCTCGAGGAGACCGTGCCCCGGCCCGGCCGCTGGGGACCGGACGGTCCGCCGGTCGACGCTTCGCTGCACGACGGAACGTCCGCCGGCAGGCGACTGCGCGACGCCATCGGCGAGGCACCGCTCGGCCTCGTGTGCATGAGCCGGGTCTTGCGCCGCAGCGTCGAGATCGCGACCGCGGACGGCTGCGTCGAGCTCGCTTTCGATCGGGGCACGATCAGCGCCGGCGCCGCGTCGGTGCCGGTCTGCGAGATCGAATACGAGCTGAAGGACGGCGACCCGCGAATGCTCGCCGGGCTCGCGCGCGCCGCCGTTCGCGTGCACGGCGCATGGCTGAGCACGCTCTCGAAGTCGGCGCGCGGCGTACGGCTGGCGCGGGGCGAAAGCAAGGGTGTGGCGGTGAGGGGCGTATCGCCCGGACTCGATCGAGCCATGTCGGGTGCGACGCTTTTCAGGGCGGTCGTGCGCGCCTGCCTCGATCAGGTGCTCGCCAATGCCAGCGAGGTCGCGGCCGGGCAGCGCGATGCCGAGCTGATTCACCAGCTGCGCGTCGGCCTGCGGCGCATGCGTGTGGCATGGCGCGAGCTCGGGTCGTTCGCGCCGCTCGCGCCGGCGAACGCTGCCGGCTGGCAGACGCCCTGCGCCGAAGCGTTTCGCGCCCTCGGCGACTACCGCGACCGCAGCACCGTGATCGCGATGCTGCAGTCGCGGCTCGCCGCGGCGGGATCGCCCGAGCCCGCGCTTCGATCGCCGGACGCGGGCCTGGCCGATCCGGTCGAGGTCGTGCGCGCGCAGGACTTCCAGTGCGCGCTCCTCGACCTCATGGCCTCGACGCTCGATGCGCCGCTGCGTGCGCTCGTCGAAACGGGGGCCGCCAGCGCGGCCGACGACAGCACGCGCGGCGAGGTCAAGCCGATCGACCGGATCCGTTCCCGTCTCGCCAAGCTGCACCGCCGTCTCGCCGACGACGCGCGCAGCTTCGAGACCCAGTCGCACGACGCGCAGCATCGCGTGAGGAAGCGCCTGAAGCGGCTGCGCTACCTGGGCGAGCTGGTCGCGCCGCTCTACGCGCCGTCGCGCGTCGAGCGCTATCTGCGCGCGCTGCGGCCGGCCCAGGACGCGCTCGGCGCGCACATCGACCTGGTCGTCGGCCTCGGCATGGCGCAAGACGCGGCGCGGCGCGGCGACGCCGGCGCCTGGTTCAACGTCGGCTGGCTGACCGCCGAGCTGGCGACGAGCGGGCGCCGCTGCCGCAAGGCGCTGGCCCGGGCAGCCAAGGCCAGGCCGTTCTGGAAGCGATGACGTCCCGCGACGCGATCAGGCGTCGGCGGCGCCGAGAAAATGGCGACGATGGCGCCGCGGCAGGCCGTCGAAGGTCATCAGCATCGGCAGGTCGGCGCTGTTGAAGTCGGGATCCCATGCCGGCGGGCCGAGCAGCTCGGCGCCACAGCGCAGGTAGCCGCGGATCAAGGCCGGCGTGTCGACGCTCAGGTCGCTGCGCAGCGCGCCGAGCGCGAGCGGATGCAGAGGCACGACGCGGCGCTCGGGCGGCGCGAGATGCACGGCCGAGAGCTGACGCCAGAGGCTGGCCGCGGCATGGCCGCCGTCGCCCATGCCGACGCTGGCGCAGCCGAAGGCGACGTCGAGGCCGCGCTCGATCATGAATTCGCCGAGCGCGCTCCACAACGCGAGGATGGTGCCGCCGGTGCGCCAGGCCGGATGGATGCACGAGCGGCCGAGCTCGGCCATGCGCGAGCGCATCGGTGCGAGCCGGCCGAGATCGAACTCGGTCTCGCTGTAGAAGCCGCCGGCGCGGCGCGCGGCGTCAGGCGTCAGGACGCGGTAGGTGCCGACGACCTCGTGCCTGTCCTCACCGGGGAAGACCGCGCGCACGAGCAGGTGGGCGCAGAAATCGTCGAAGCGGTCGGCGTCGTGGCCGGGCGGCGTGCCGGCGACCGGATGCAGGCGCGCCCCCATCTCGCCGGCGAAGACCTGGTAGCGCAGGCGCTGGACCCGGCGCAAGTCGTCGAGCGAATCAGCCCAGCTGGCCTCGAGCCTGGCCGGTGCCGGTCGCGCGGTCGAGGCCTCGCGCTGCGGCGCTCGGGACGGCGCGGCCTCGCGCACCGGATCGGAAAGGATAGGCATGGATCACCTCGCGACTGAACGCGAGCGATGCTGCGATCCTTGCGTGACCGGCCCATGAAGGCGCCGTGGCGCGGCCGTGACTGCCGGCGCCTACGGGCTCAGCCGATGATCTCGAGAATGCTCCAGATCTCTTCGGCGACGCGGCGCATGTGCAGGTCGGGGTTGGCCTCCTGCATGCCGGCATCGTCGATGCCCTGCGCGGCGGCCTTGAGTTCGGCAAGCGTCGATTCGGAGAGCAGGCGGGCGATCGTCTTCAGCACGATGCCGTGCGCGACGAGACGCGCCTCGAGTTCGCGAATACGGTCGGCGGTTTCGTCGTCCATTGGATTCGTCGGCATGACTGCAAAGGATAAGGGGCGCGGCGTCGAAGCGCGAGCGACGGTCGCATCGCCGATGGCCGGAGAATCCTTCGCCAAGGCGTAGGAACGCTCCGACACGGAGCGCCGCGTCCTGCGGAGCAAGGCACCATGGCCGGGACGAAGATGCGCTTGGGTGACGGCTGGACGGTGCTCTTCCTGTTCGTCGCGTTCGCCGCCGCCGGCGGGGCCGCGTTCGTCTACATGTCGCGGCCGCTGGACGGCGTCGTCGAGATGCAGAAGGCCAACCCGGGCTGGAAGGTGCGCGGCGAGGGCTACTCGCCGATCCATCTCGACGACGGCACGCCCGCCGGCGTCGTCCTGATCGGCGGCGACGACGTCGGGCCGTACCGCGTCGAGCGCATCGACTGCGCCGAGGTGAAGAAGGCCTTCCCGGCCTGGTTCCACCTGCCCGACGCGCCGATCGGCAACTGCGCCCGGCTCGGCAATGCCGAGCCCTACACGCTGGTGCTCAACCTGCACACCGACATGCCGGCCGTCGAGCTGTGGGAGCGGCTCTACGAACCGACCGCCGACCGGCTGCAGCTCGGCTACTCGGGCGGCTCGTCGAGCCGCCGGCCGAAGGGCACCGCCCCTTCCGACACCGACGCGGCGCGCTATCCCTCGTCGATCGGCTTCTCGATCGATCCGGCGACCGGCAGCGGCGACCGCAAGGTCGCGATCCAGGCGGATTCGCTGCACGGCTCGACCCGCGTCATCTTCACTTTTCGTCCGTACTCGCCGCCTTGAACTCCTCGGCGGCAAGCAGCTGCCAGGCCGATGTAGAAGGCGTTTCGCTCGAGCCGACGCGAGGCGGCCGGAACCGGGCGAGGGTTCATGACGGTGCGGGGCCTAATCGAAGGCGGCGGAGCGGACAGGCTATCGCCCTCGATGGGCGGAAAGGGAAAACAGGCATGAGCGCGGCGCCCGGCTATGCCCGCCTGGCCGTGGCCGCGGCCCGGCCGGCGTGCGTGCCGTGATAGAGCGCCTCTTCGAACACCGAATAGGCCGACAGGTCGGCATGTGCGAAGTGGACGCGCCGTTGCGGCGCGGCGAGCGCTTGCAAGGCCGCATTGCTGCGCACGCCCGGCGCGGGAATGCTCATCGCGTGGCCGTATCGCATGAGGTCGGCTCGGCGCAGCTTGTGGGGCAGGTCCGGGTGCAACACGGCGAGGCCGGCGACGATGCGATCGGCCCAACTGCGCCAGTCCTCGTTCAGCAATTGCGCGCGGTTCGATGCGAGCTCGGCCATGCTGTTGCCGCCGAGTTCGCGGTAGACGGTGAGCACGGTCGGTCCGGCGAACGGCCGCATGCTCTGGTGCATGGCGTCGACGTAGCCGAGGCCGCTGTCGCGATAAGTCACGTTGTCCCACGAAGACGGCGCGCCGGGCCGGTCGTCGAGTGCAGCGTCGAGACGCAGGTTGGCAACCAGCCAGGGCGCGTAACGCATTAGCTTTGCCGCTTCGAGCAAGGCGGGGGCGGGCGTCTCGACGAGGCGCGCCGAGATGAAGAGAGGCGTCGCCAGGACGACGCGCGGCGCGATCCAGCGCTCGCTCTGTTTCGTCGCGGCATTCCAGGTGTCGACGCTCACGTCGTCGCGGCCTTCGCGCAGGCGCAGCGCGACGAGGCCCGTCAGCAGACGATCGCCGAGCGGCGCGGCCAGCCGCTCGGCGAGCCAGGCATTGCCTTCGGGCCAGGTAAGGATGCCTTCGCCGCCGTCGGCGGCCTGGGCCATGTCGGCGCCAGGCGCGCGAAAGCCGTGCCGGCTCGCGAAGTAATGCAGGCCGGCCCAGGCCGAGACCTGCGCCGCACCGGCGCCGTAGTCGTCGCGGCAGCAGTAGTCGAGATACCAGCGCAAGGCCGGCGTGTGCAGGCCGCGCGCGTCGAGCCAGGCGGCGAAGGTGGTCGCATCGAGCGCGTCGAGCGCCGGGCTCCAGCGCGAGCGCGCGGTCGGAATCGCGAACGCCGCGTCGTCGCCGGCCTCGGCAACGGCAGCGCTGAAGGCACGGTAGTCGGCGAGCGTGGCGGCCCGCTCTGCGACCGGCAAGGCCTCGAGCGGCGGCAGAAGGCCTTCGCGCCAGCCGCCGCCGATGAAGAGGCGCTCCTGCGGGCTGTGGCAAAGCATGCGCTCGTCGTACACCGGGCGGCCGTGCTCCGTCCTTCGCACGCCAAGCGCTTCGAGCAACTCGATCACCTCGACGGCGCGGTCGCCGGGCACGGGCAGGTAATGCGCGCCGAGCGGGCAACGCATGCCGGCGATGGCGTGGCCGCGGCTGTTGCCGCCGGCCGCGTCTTCGAGCTCCAGCACGCGCACGTCGTCGACGCCGGCGCGCATCAGCGCACGCGCTGCGGCCAGTCCGGCGATGCCGGCACCGACGACGATGGCGCCAGCGCGGCGCGTGACTGCCGGCGCGGCGAAGGCGCCGGACTTGCTCTCCGGCAAGCCGGCGCGCAGCAGGTGGCCACGCTCGTGCGCGGCGCCGACCCAGCCGCCATCGAAGCTCGCCTCGGCGTGGCGCGAGCAACCGGCGAGCGGCGCGAGCATCGACAGCGAGGCGGCGAGCACGCCGCGCCGTGTCGGCCCGATCGAAGCGCGGCTCACCGCTGCACCTTGCCCCATTCGTCTTCGAAGGTTTGCACCAGCACCTGGTTGGACAGGCGATTGACCTCGGTCGGCACGCGCGCCATGTCGGGCGGAAATTCGAAGAGCGCGGGCAGTCCGGCGACATCGAGAAAGCGCAGGCCCGCGGGCAGCGCGGCGGGCGCCTTGAACGGCCTTCGGCTGGCGATGATGAAGCCCCACTCGCCGAAGCTCGGCACATGGGCGTGGTAGGGCGCGGTGGTGAGACCGGCGGCTTCGAGCGTCGTCGCGACGGTCCAGAAGCTCCTTCTCGCGATCAGCGGCGAGGTGGTCTGGATGACGGCGTAGCCGCTCGCCGAAAGATGCCGGTCGACCAGCTCGTAGAAGGTCCGGGTATAGAGCTTGCCGATCGAGAAGTTGGTGGGGTCGGGGAAGTCGACGACGATGGCGTCGAACATCTCGTCGTGCTGCTCGAGCCAGGCGAAGGCGTCGGCGTTGACGACGGCGACGCGCGGCGAGCGCAGCGCATCGGCATTCAGACCGCGCAGCAGCGGCATGGTCGAGAAGAGCTCGGTCATGTGCGGATCGAGCTCGACCAGCGTCACCTTCTCGACGCTCGGGTACTTCAGGATCTCGCGCACCGCCATGCCGTCGCCGCCGCCGAGCACGAGCACGCGGCGCGGGTTGCCGGCGGCCGACAGGGCAGGATGAACGAGCGCCTCGTGGTAGCGGTACTCGTCGCGCGAATGGAACTGCAGGTTGCCGTTGAGAAAGAGGCGCACGCCGGCACGGCTCGAGGTGACGACGACGCGTTGGTAGGCGCTCGTCTCGCTGTAGATGACGCGGTCGGCGTAGAAGCGGTCCTCGGCCAAGGTCGTGACCTGGTCGGCGAAGAAGAAGGCGGCGGCGAGCGCAGCGATGGTCAGCGCGCAGGCGAGCGCCTGCGCGCCGGCGCGGCGCACCTCGCCGCGAAAGATCCAGAGCGCCCAGACGGCGACGCCGGCGTTCATGAGGCCGAAGAAGGCGCCGGTGCGAATCAGGCCGAGCTGCGGCACGAAGAGCAGCGGAAAGGCGATCGAGACGGCGAGGGCGCCGAGGTAGTCGAAGGTCAGCACCTGCGAGACCAGGTTCTTCAGGCCGCCGCCCGCGCCCGATCCGGCGTGGCGCTTCAGGATGCGCATGACGAGCGGAATCTCCAGCCCGACGAGCACGCCGACGGCGAGCACCAGCGCGTAGAGCGCGAAGCGAAACGACGGCGTCGCCGCCGACTGCAGCGCGAACAGCGCC
>JANXXS010000253.1 GCA_025350505.1 Burkholderiales bacterium | reverse complement strand
GCCGCACGCATCGCCGGCTTGCGAAAGCGCCAACACGCGACCGGCCTTGCGCGGCTAGCATCATCGGCCCTTGACGGCCAGAGGTCGACGCATGCTGCAGCTCTACATCGGCAACAAGAACTACTCGTCCTGGTCGCTGCGACCGTGGCTGCTGATGAAGCATGCCGGCATCGGCTTCGAGGAGAGGCTGCTGCGCCTGTCGTGGGACGACGAGTCGCCGTTCAAGAAGACGCTGATGTCGCTCGCGCCCTCGGGCCGCGTGCCCTTGCTCGTCGACGACGGCTTCGCGATCTGGGACAGCCTGGCGATCGCCGAGTACCTGGCCGAGCGCTTCGCCGAGAAGCACCTCTGGCCGGTCGACGCGAAGGCACGCGCCCGCGCGCGCAGCCTCTGCGCCGAGATGCACGCCGGCTTCGCCGAGCTGCGCAACACCTTCGGCATGAACATCGAGGCCCACCTGCCCGAGGTCGGCGAGCGCATGCTGCGCGAGAATGCGGGCGCGGCGCGCGACGTCAAGCGCATCGACGCGATGTGGAACGAGGCGCTGGCGGCCAGCGGCGGCCCGTTCCTGTTCGGCGAATTCAGCGTCGCCGACGCCTACTTCGCGCCGGTCTGCACGCGCATCCGCACCTTCGCGTTGCCGGTCGGCGCCGAGGCCGGTGCTTACGTGAAGCGCATCCTCACCCTGCCGGCCTTCCGCGAATGGGAGACAGCGGCGCTCGCCGAGCACGACTTCCTGATCGAAGACGAGCCTTACCGTCCGCGCCCGACCTGACGCGGCGGGCCGCGGCGACCGCTGCGGTACGCTCGGCCATGCATTCGTACATCGTCGGTGGCGCGGTCCGCGATCGCCTGCTCGGGCTGCCGGTGCAGGACCGCGACTGGGTCGTCGTCGGCGCGACGCCGGACGAGTTGCGCGCACTCGGCTACCTGCCGGTCGGCGCCGACTTTCCGGTCTTCCTCCATCCCGAGACGAAGGAAGAGCACGCGCTGGCGCGCACCGAGCGCAAGACCGCGCCCGGCTACCACGGCTTCGTCTTCCAGGCCTCGCCCGAGGTCACGCTCGAAGAAGACCTGCAGCGTCGCGACCTGACCATCAACGCCATCGCCGAAGGCGCCGACGGATCGCTGATCGACCCCTGGGGCGGCCAGCGCGACCTTGCGCAAAAGCTGCTGCGCCACGTCTCGCCGGCGTTCGCCGAGGACCCGGTGCGCATCCTGCGCGTCGCCCGTTTCGCGGCGCGCTTCACCGACTTTCAGGTCGCACCCGAAACGAAGGCGCTGATGCGCGTCATGGTCGAAGCCGGCGAGGCCGACGCGCTGGTGCCCGAGCGCGTCTGGCGCGAGCTGTCGCGCGGCCTGATGGAAGCCAAACCCTCACGCATGTTCGAGGTGCTGCGCGAATGCGGCGCGCTCGAACGCGTGCTGCCCGAAGTGGCGCGCCTGTTCGGCGTGCCGCAGCGCGCCGACTACCACCCCGAGATCGACACCGGCGTGCACCTGATGATGGTGCTCGACATGGCTGCGCGCCTGGCCGCGCCGCTGACGGTTCGCTACGCCTGCCTCGGCCACGACCTCGGCAAGGGCACGACGCCGGCCGACGTCCTGCCGCGCCATCTCGGCCACGAGGAACGCAGCGTCGAGCTGGTGCGGCAGATGGGCGAGCGCCTGCGCGTTGACAACGCCTGCAACGCGCTTGCCGAGGTGACCGCCCGCGAGCACGGCAACGTGCACCGCAGCGGCGAGTTCGGCGCCGCCGCGATCGTCCGCCTGCTCGAGCGCTGCGACGCGCTGCGCCGCCCGGACCGCTTCGCCGAGCTGCTGCTCGCCTGCGAATGCGACGCGCGTGGTCGGCTCGGCCTCGAAGGCTCGGCCTATCCGCAGCGCCCGCGTCTGCTCGAAGCGTTGCGACTGGTGCAGGCCGTCGACTCGACCGCGATCGCCGCCGCGGCGACCGAGCGCGGCAAGCGCGGGCCGGACATCGGCCAGGCGATCCATGCCGCGCGGGTCGACGCGTTGCGCGGTCTCGAGCCCGGCGTGCCTCGCTAGTCGCCTGTAACAGTGATGGGAGTCGCGCGGGCAGCGACTTCCGATTTCGCTGTTACAGGCCGCTGGTCGCTCAGATCCAGTGCCCGATCGCCAGGCCGATCAGGCCGATCAGCACACTGCTCGCAAGCGGGATGAACCAGACCCGGCCGGCGAAGCGGAAGCGCAGGTCGCCCGGCAGCCGGCCAAGACCGAGCTTCTCGAGCCAAGGGCCGATCGCGCTGAACACGACGAGCGCGAGAAAAACGATGACGAGCCAGCGGATCATTCCAGGCGACGCGTCTAGAGCCGATGCCGGCGGTCGCCGGTCGCGAATCCCATCGGCGCGAAATCGAAGCCCTTGGTGAAGGCGATGACCTTGAACAGCTCGCCCATCTCGTGCTCGTTGAGCAGCATTGCCGCCTCGGCACGCGCGCGCAGCGACGCCCGCTCCATCAGTTCGGCGATGCCGCAATTGAAGAGAAAGCGCGCCTGCGAGGTGTAGCCGGCGACGCTGAAGCCGGCGTCCTGTGCCGCCACCGCGAGGCCGGTGAAGTCGACGTGCGCAGTGATGTCCTTGACGCCGACGTCGGCCAGCGGATCGGTATCGGCGCGATGCTCGCGATGGCACATCAGGGTGCCGCCGGCGCGCTGCGGGTGGTAGTACTCGCTCTCCGGAAAGCCGTAGTCAATGAAGAAGGCGGCGCCGTGCTCGAGCCGGTCGGCGAGGCTGGCGATGAAGCCCTCGGCCTGGGCATGCGTCTCGGTCGTCGTGCCGGGCGGATAGAGGGCGTCGACCGGCGGCCGCTGCGCCGTCGGCCGGTCGGACCAGACGAAGGGCACGTCGCCCTCTCCTGGCGCGACGCCACGATCGAACCACGCTTCGCCGTCGAAGTGGATCAGATCGACCGGCATCGCGTCGAGCACCTCGTTGCCGACGGCGACGCCGCGCATCGTGTCGGGCAGCGCATCGGGCCAGCGCACGACCGCTTCGAACTCGCGCGTCGCCTGGCGCTGCCGCTCGCGCAAGGGCGACGACAGCTCGACGATCGAATAGCGGCGCACCCGGCTGCCGAGCGTGCGCAGCAATTCGGCGGCCAATGCGCCCGAGCCGGCGCCGAACTCCCAGACCTCGTCGCTGCCGCTCGCTTCGAGCGCCTCGCCAACCTGCAGCGCGAGAGCGCGGCCGAACAGCGGCGAGAGCTCGGGCGCGGTGATGAAGTCGCTGCCCGTCTCGGGCATGCGGCCGACGATGACGCGGCCGCTCGCGTAGTAGCCGAGTCCCGGCTCGTACAAGGCCATCGCCATGAAGCTGCTGAACGGCAGCCAGCCGCCGGCCCGGCGGAGCGCGGCGGCGATCCGATCGACGAGTGCCGCCGATACACTCTGAAGGTCCGACTCGGCGTCCATGAGCGCCATTGTAGAAATCGTGTCTTCGCCTTCTGTTTCGGCGGCCATAGCCGCACCGGTACGCAGCAAGCCGTCGGTCGAGATCGCCAAGCTCGCCAAGCGGCTGCATGGCCGCGTCGAGCGCGCCATCGCCGACTTCAACATGATCGAGGCGGGCGACAAGGTGATGGTCTGCGTCTCGGGCGGCAAGGACAGCTACTCGCTGCTCGACATCCTGATCGGCCTGCGCGAGCGCGCGCCCTACCGCTTCGGGATCGTCGCCGTCAACCTGGACCAGAAGCAGCCCGGCTTTCCG
>JANXXS010000225.1 GCA_025350505.1 Burkholderiales bacterium | reverse complement strand
GCTGGGCGAGGATCTCGTCCTCTTTCGCGACGGCCAGGGCCGCCCGGGCCTCGTCCATTCGCGCTGCTGTCATCGCGGCACGACGCTCTACAACGGCCGCGTCGAAGAAGCCGGCATCCGCTGCTGCTATCACGGCTGGCTGTTCGACGTCGAAGGGCGCTGCCTCGAACAGCCCTGCGAGCCGGGCGGCGGCCTGCACCGCGCCAAACTGCGCCAGCCCTGGTATCCCCTGAAGGAGCAGTACGGCCTGATCTTCGCGTTCATGGGGCCGCCCGAAAAGATGCCCGTGCTGCCGCGCTACGACTGCCTCGAAGTGTTGGACCAGGGCGAGTTCCTCGACACCGACGACACCAGCATCGGCAGCGGCGGCGCCGTGATCGTGCCCTGCAACTGGCTGCAGCACTGGGAGAACGTGGTCGATCCGTTTCATGTGCCGATCCTGCACGGCAACTTCAGCGGCACGCAGTTCACGCCGACCATGAACACGATGCCGGACGTGAAGTTCGAGTACTCGCCGCTCGGCGTCAAGGTGGTCTCGCACCGGAGGCTCCCGAACGGCCAGCAGTTCAAGCGCGTCACCGAGGTCTGCATGCCGACCCTGCGCGTCGTGCCCAACCCGCACGTCGGCAAGTTCGGCCGCGTCGAGACGATCGGCTGGACCGTCCCGATCGACGACACCCACTACCGCATCTACACCGCCGGCCGCGTCACTCAGAAAGGCGTCATGCTGCCGCGCGGCAAGGACGCGGCAACAGTCAGGCGCTGGGCTGATCTGACGCCGGAAGAACGGCGGGCAAGGCCTAACGACTACGAAGCACAGGTCGGCCAGGGGCCGATCACGCTGCACTCGGAGGAGCATCTCGCGGCCAGCGACCGCGGCGTCAGCATGCTGCGGCGCCTGCTCAATCACCAGCTTCAGGAGATCGAAGCCGGCCGCGATCCGCTCGGCGTGAGCTTCGACGCCGACGCGCCGCCGGTCTCGTTCGAAGCCGGCCAGCACGTCGTCGACCACCTCGGCGAACCGCGCGGCACCTAGGGCCTGTTGACAGGCTCCAGCCGCACGAGGCAGCTTCACGCGGCAAGGCAGTTCTCGACGCGCCAGCCGTAGAGCCACTCGAGCGCGTCGTAGTAGCTCTCGGGCGTGCGGCCCTTCCACAGGTCGTTGCGCACCAGCCGCTCGACGCCACGGGCGTGATAGATGCGGCCCATCTCGCGCGTCATGAGGACGACGCGGGCGGCGCGCGTGACGCGCGAGCGCTCGTAGCGCGCCAAAGCCGCCTCGACGTCGCCGCGGTGCGCACGCATCGCTGCACCGAGCGTCGCCGCGTCTTCGAGCGCCATGCAGGCGCCCTGCGCCAGGTACTGAAGGAGCGGATGGGCGGCGTCGCCGAGCAGCGTGCAACGGCCGAAAGTCCATTGGCCGATCGGCTCGCGATCGGCGGTGGCCCAGCGCTTCCAGCTCTTCGGCAGGTCGAGCAATTGGCGCGGCCGCTCGGCGATCCCCTGGAAGTACGACTGCACCTCGAGCGCGCTGCCCTCCTTGACGCCCCACTCCTCGTCGCCCCGGCTGTGGAAGGTGACGACGAGGTTGAACTGCTCACCGCCGCGCAAGGGATAGTGCACGAGATGGCAGTTCGGCCCGGCCCAGACGACCGGCGCGTTGATGCGCAGGTCGGCCGGAAAGTCGGCGGCATCGACGACCGCGCGGTAGACGACGTGGCCCGACACGCGCACCGCGTCGCCGACGAGCGCCTGGCGCACCGCCGACTTCACGCCGTCGCAGCCGATCAGCGCGGCGCCGGCGTGGCGCACGCCGGCGGCATCGCCGACAGTGACGCCGTGCGCATCGGCCTCGACCTGCGTGACGCGGGTGCCCGTCGCCAGCTCGATGCGATCGGTGGCCTGAACCGCTTCGAGCAGCGAGCCGTGCACGTCGGCCCGATGCATGACCGCGTACGGGTTGCCGAATCGCTGCCGGAACGCCGCGCCGAAGGGCACCGAGCAGATCACCGACTCGTCGATGGCGTCGATCATCTCCATACGCTCGGTGTAGACGGCGCGGCCGCGCGCCCGCGCGCCGATGCCGAGCGCGTCGAAGGCGGCGAAGGCGTTGGGGCCGAGCTGCACGCCGGCGCCGATCTCGCCGAGCTGCGCCGATTGCTCCAGCACCTTGACGTGCAAGCCCTCGCGGGCCAGTGCCAGCGCCGCGGCCAGGCCGCCGATGCCGCCGCCGGCGACGAGAACGGGTGGGGTCATGCGCCGAGTCTTCTTCAACGAGAGCATCCGGTCAATCCCGCTGAGATCGGCGATGTTCGGTCAGGTCGCGACCTCCCGTTCGGCGTCGAGTGGGCGAGCACCTGGCGCGCGAAGGGCATGCGCCGCCGTACGCGCGGCATCGAGCGGACGCGTCGCCGGGAAGCGCGATCCTCAGGACGTGCGCGGCTTTACCAGCGGGCCCTTCGACGCCGGTTGCCCGGCGGGCTTGTTGGCCGCACCCGGACGCGGCGCCTGCGGATTGACCTTGGCCGCCGGCACGCCCCGATCGGGCTTGGGGTCGGGCTGATTGCGGGTCGCCATCTCGATATCTCCTTGGCAGGTCAGCGCGAATCGCCCGCCAGGCGAGGCGCAACAAAGCAAAACGCCCCGGAGAGGGGCGTCGCTTTCACACACTGTCGAATGGTGCGGCTGGCAGGAATCGAACCCACGACCCCTTGGTTCGTAGCCAAGTACTCTATCCAGCTGAGCTACAGCCGCCCGAACCCAAAATTATAGCAGCGCGCCCTCGTCAGGCGAGGCGGGCGGCGGCCTCGTAGCAACGTGCGGCGCTGGCCGTGTCGCCTTCGCGCGCGGCCAGCTCGGCGAGTGCGATCCAGGCCTTGCGGCGCGGCGCGGCGACGAGCGCGGCGTCGCCGCCGGCCTGCTCGAGCAGCGTCCTCGCCTTGCCCCAGAGGCCGCGCTCGGCGAGCGCGCAGCCGGCGGCGAGTGCCACGCTGCCGTCGCGCGGCATGGCGAGGCACGCCGACTCCAGACGCGGCAGCCACTCGGCGCCGATGCCGGCGGCGGCGCTGGCCAGCGCCTCGGCGACCGCAGCGCGCTCTTCGCTGCCGAGCTCGGTCAGGCGGTCCCAGAACGGTCGCAACCAGAGCCGCGCCTCCTCGGCCGCGCCGAAAGACGTGGCACGCGCGGCGGCGCGCGCCGCGACGAAAGCGTCGCGGCGATCGGCGGCGTCGAGCCCGTTCCAGAGTCGACGCAGCTGATCGAGGTCGTGCACCGTGTCGAGCGCCTCGAAGGCGAGCGAGCGCAACAGGCCGATCGCCGCGGTCTGCGAAAAGCCCTGGTGCTTGACGAGCAGGCGCGCCGTCTTCAGCGCCTCCTGGGCCTGTCGGCCGAGCCGCGCCGCCTGAAGCTTGAGGCGCAGTGCGTGGGTGCGGCGGGCCACGCCGAGCGGCAACTCGGAGAGCAGCTGCATCGCCCGCGGCGCATCGCGGTCGTCGAGCGCCCACTCGGCGGCGAGCAGGCGGGCGCCCTCTTCCGCGGAGCGCGCCGCCGGGCGAATGCGCGCGATCTCGAGGGCGCGGCGCAGCTCTTCGTCGCGCAACTTCCGGTTCTGCAGGCGATGCGCGCTGCCGGCGGCGAGCAGGTGCGAGAGCACCGTGAACTCGTTGTCCTGGGCCAGCTCGGGCGTTTCGACCTGGATCGCCAGAGCCCGTTGGGCGGACTTCTGGGCCCGCGTATACCGGCCGCCGAAGTACTGCGCCAGCGCGTCGCGCAGGGCCGCCTGGCCGCTTTTGTCGCGCCGCGCGACGCGCCATTCGCGCGCCCGCTGCGGCAGGCCGACGAGCGAGTTCAGCGCCTGGATCACGGTGACGATCAGAAAACAGCTGCCGATGAGCACGAGCAGGAACAGGTTGAGCGAGACGTCGAGCCGCCAGGCGCCCCAGTAGAACGAGGCAAGGCCGTCGTTCGTGCCGAGCGTCGTCGCCGCGACTACGGCGACGGCGAACAGCAGAACGAACCAGATCGTCAGGCGCATCGAACGCGGCGCCTGCCGGGCCGCCCCAAGGGGGGCAGCGAACGAAGAAAGCGTGGGGGTCCCATTCCCTCAGCGCGCGCCGCCAGCGGCGGCGAGCGCGCTCAGCGTGTCGTCGGGTCGCGCCACGCCCGACTGCCGCGACTGCAGCGCGACCTGGCGCAGCAGGTCGGCGGCGACCTGGGTGCGCTTGGCACCGCGGTCGAAGTAGCGTTCGATCGCGCCCTGCGCCCACTTGAGGTCGGTCTGCGCCACGCCGAACTGGCGTGACATCAATGCCAGGCGCACGTTGAGCAGGCGCAGCTTGAGGTTCTCGCGCAGGAAGAAGGCCTGGTCGGGCGCGACCAGCATCGCCTCGGGCTGGTCGATGCGGGTGATGCGGACCAGCGAGCGAACTTCCGACCAGACGTTGTCGGCGATGAAGCGGCCGACGTGCGCCAGCTCGCGCGACAGCCAGTCGCCCATCGCGTCGGCCGCCGACGCCGCCGGACGCGGCGCAGCCTCCGCCGACTTCTCCTCGGCGCCGAAATCGCGCCTTGGCTCGGCGGCAGAGAGCAGGGGCAGCTCGTCGATCATGCGCACCGCCTCGTCGACCTTGATCGACAGCGTCGCGACATCAGCGACGCTGGACGCCTTGACGCGGTCGATGTCGCGCGCGATCGCCCGCCGCACCGGCTCGAGGCGCGGCTGGTTGGAGCGGGCCAGGCGCTCGTCGCTCTGCTTCAGGGTCGAGAGCAGCGGCTCGGCGGTACCGGTGAGCGCCGCCTGCTGGATCGCCGCGCGCATCGCCGATTCGATGTCGGCGACCAGGTTCTCGTCACGCGAGCGGGCCACCGACTGGATCAGGTCCTCGAGCTGGCCGCGCTGCAGCGCCACCTCGTTCAGGCGCGCCTCGAACAGGGCGACCTTGGCGACTGCATCGCGCATGCCGTCCTGCGCCTGGCGGGCGAGCAGCGTCGCTTCGGCGACGCGCTCGGCGCTGTCCTGCTGCCGCATGGCGAAGTCGCGCTCGCTGCTGCGTACGCGCTGGTCGGCGCTCCAGGCGAAGACGAGCGCCGCGATCGAGAGCACCGCCAGCAGCAACACGACCGGCCCGCCGACGCGCCGCAGCAGCACCCCGCGGCGTACGGCGGGAGCGGGCGCGGTGACGACGGTTCGAGGCTCGGGGGCGGGCGCGGAATCGTCGTTCACGGTTGCATCGATTGTATGCAGTCGACCACCGCGTCGAGGCCGGGGGCCACCTCCCAGACAGTGGTGAAGCCCGCCTGTCGCGCCCGCGCGGCGATGCGTGGATGGGTGGCGATCGCCCGCGATCCGCTCGCCCGCGCGCCACCGGCAACGAGTTCGAGGTTGGCGATCGCCTCCGAGCTGCTGAACAGCCAGACGTGGCCGGCCGGGTCGGCGAACGCCGCCTCGATGCGGCGCCGCGTCTCGGCCGAAGGGCGCGGCACGAGGCGCGTGTACGCAGCCAGCGTGCCGACCTCGGCGCCGGCCTCGCCAAGGCGCTCGGCCAGCCAGTCACGGCCGCCGTCGCCGCGCACGACAAGGACCCGGGCAGCCCGCCATTCGTGCGCCGAGAGGCGTTCCCACAAGGCCTCGGAATCGAGCTGCGGCGCGTCGGCGGCCGGCTCGACGATCGACGCCGCGGCGATGCCTTCGGCGCGCAAGGCCTCTGCCGTGCCGGGGCCGGGCGCGGCGGCAAGCAGCGGCATCGGCCACTCGGCCGCTTCCGGCCGCGCCGCGAAGAACTGCAGCACGGCGTTGGCACTGACGAAGACGACCAGCCGCCGCGACGCCAAGCCGGCCCAGGCAGCGCGCACCGCGGCAGCGTCGGGGGCGGCGCCGATCTCGATCAGCGGCACGGCGAAGGCGTCGACGCCGCGCGCAGCAAGCCGCTCGAGCCACGACGCCGCCTGCGCCGCCGCCCGGGTGACGATGACGCGCGGCAAACGCGCTCCGATCAGGTCGACGACGCCGACGGCTCGGCCGTCGCGCCGGCGGCCAGGTAGGCGGCGGCGCCGCGGGCGAGCAGGTCCATGGCGACGGCCGTGCCGAGTGCCTCGGCGGCACGCGGGTCGGCGCCCTCGCTCTCGGCGGCGGCTTGCAGCAGCGGCGCGTCGGGCCGCTCCGGGTGGCCGACCACGGCGCGAACGTGCAGCCGCATGCCGCGCCAGGTGGCATGGGCGGCGAGCGGCACGCTGCAGTTGCCGCCGAGGGCGCGCGACACCGCTCGCTCGGCGAGCACGGCGAGCCAGGTCGGGCGGTGCGTCAGCGTCGCCAGACGTTCGTTCAGCGGTGCTGAATTGCTGCGCGTCTCGATGCCCAGCGCGCCCTGGCCGGCGCAGGGCAGCATCTGCGCGGTGTCGAAGCGGCCACGGATGCGTTCGGCGAGGCCGAGCCGGACCAAACCGGCGGCCGCCAGCACGATCGCGTCGTACTGGCCTTCGTCGAGCTTGCGCAGGCGCGTGTCGAGGTTGCCGCGCAGGGGCTCGATGCGCAGGTCGGGGCGCAAGGCCTTGAGCTGAACGACACGGCGCAGGCTCGAGGTGCCCACCGTCGCACCCTGCGGCAGCGCTTCCAGCGAGGCGTGGCGGCTCGACACGAAAGCGTCGCGCGGATCCTCGCGCTCGAGCACTGCGGCGAGCGCAAAGCCGGGCAGCAGGTCCATCGGCAGGTCCTTGAGCGAGTGCACGGCGAGGTCGGCGCGGCAGTCTTCGAGCGCGTTCTCGAGCTCCTTGACGAACAGGCCCTTGCCGCCGACCTTGGCCAGCGAACGATCGAGGATCTGGTCGCCGCGGGTCGTCATCGGCAAGAGCGACACGGCGTCGCCGAAGCGGCTTTCGAGCAGGGCACGGACGTGCTCGGCCTGCCAGAGGGCAAGGCGGCTTTCGCGGGTGGCGATGACGACGTTTTCGGGCATCGGGCCATGCTAGCAGGCACGTCTCCTGCATCATCGCGCCGATGCCAAGGAAAAAACCTTCGATCTCCGGCGCCGACGCGGCGGCCAAGAACCAGCCGCTGGTCGACGACATCCGGCTGCTCGGCCGCATCCTCGGCGACGTCATCCGCGAGCAGGAAGGCAAGGACGCGTTCGACCTGGTCGAGCGGGTGCGCCAGCTCTCGGTCGCTTATCGGCTGAAGCGCGACGCGCGCGCCGGCCGCGACCTCGACCGGCTGCTCACCAGCCTGTCGGGCGAGCGCACGGTCAGCGTGATCCGCGCCTTCAGCTACTTCTCGCACCTGGCCAACATCGCCGAGGACCGCCATCACCTGCGCCGCCGCGCCGTGCACGAGCGGCAGGGCCACCTGCAGCGCGGCTCGCTGCAAGGCGCCTTCGAGCGGCTGGCGCGGCGCGGCATCGCCGCCGACCGCATCGCCGAGACGCTGGCCCACGCCTGGATCTCGCCGGTTCTGACCGCCCATCCGACCGAGGTGCAGCGAAAGAGCATCCTCGATGCTGAGCGCGCCATCGCCGAGCTGCTCGCCGCGCGCGGCCCGGATGCGCCCGAGCGCGAGCTGGCGCGGAACGATTCGCTGATCCGCGCCCGCGTCACGCAGCTCTGGCAAACGCGCATGCTGCGCACCGCCAAGCTCACCGTCGACGACGAGATCGAGAACGCGCTGAGCTACTACCGCGCCACCTTCCTGACGCAGATCCCCCTGCTCTACCGCGAGGTCGAAGAAGCCCTTCCCGGCTTTGCGATCGCGAGCTTCTTTCGCATGGGCAACTGGATCGGTGGCGACCGCGACGGCAACCCTTTCGTGAGCGCCGACACGCTCGCCACAGCGTTGGCGCGGCAGAGCGAGACCGCGTTGCGCCACTACCTGACGCAAGTCCACGAGCTCGGCGCCGAGCTCTCCAACTCGGCGACGCTGTCGGCCGTGTCGCCGGCCCTGCAGGCGCTTGCCGACGCCTCCGGCGACCACAGCGCGCATCGCCAGGACGAGCCTTACCGGCGCGCCCTGATCGGCGTCTACGCGCGACTGGCGGCGACCTTGCACGCCCTCACCGGCACCGAGGCCTTGCGCCATGCCGTGGCGCCGAGCAGCGTCTACGCCAGCGCCGACGAGTTGCTCGCCGACCTGCGCACGATCGAGGCGTCGCTCGGCCAGCATCACGCCGCGGCGCTGATCGCGCCGCGCCTGGCGCCGCTGACGCGCGCGGTGCAGGTGTTCGGCTTTCATCTCGCCACCGTCGATCTGCGCCAGAGTTCCGACAAACACGAGGCCGTCGTCGCCGAGCTGCTCAGGGTGGCACGCCTCGAGCCCGACTACGCCGCGCTCGATGAAGGCGCGCGCCGCGCCTGCCTGCTCGGCCTGCTTGCCGACGCGCGGCCGCTGCGCGTCGTTGCCAGCGAGCGAGCCACGAGCTACAGCGCAGCGACCTTGGGCGAGCTGGCGATCTTCGAGGCGGCGGCGACGATGCTTGCTCGCTACGGCCGCGAGGCGATCCGCCACTACATCGTCTCGCACACCGAAAGCGTGAGCGACCTGCTCGAGGTGCTGGTGTTGCTGAAGGAAGTCGGGCTCGTGCGCGGGACGCTCGACGACCACGCAAGCACTTCGATCATCGTCTCGCCTCTGTTCGAGACGATCGGCGACCTGCAGCGCGCCGCGACGATCATGCGCGAGTACTACGCGCTGCCCGGCATCGCCGCGATGCTGCAACGCTCGGGCGCCGAGCAGGACGTGATGATCGGCTACAGCGACAGCAACAAGGACGGCGGCGCGCTGACCAGCAGCTGGGAACTTTATTGCGCCGAGATTGCTCTCGTCGAGGTATTCGCCGAGTTGCGCGCGTCGCACGGCATCACGTTGCGCCTCTTCCACGGCCGTGGCGGCACGGTCGGCCGCGGCGGCGGCCCGAGCTACGAGGCCATCCTGGCGCAGCCGCCCGGCACCGTGAACGGCCAGATCCGCCTCACCGAGCAGGGCGAAGTCATCGCCTCGAAATACGCGCAGCCCGAGATCGGCCGGCGCAACCTCGAGACCCTGGTCGCGGCGACACTCGAAGCGACGCTGCTGCAGCCGACCAAGAGCGCGCCGAAGAGTTTCATCGATGCGGCGCGCCTGCTCAGCGACGCCAGCATGGCCGCCTACCGCGGCCTGGTCTACGAGACGCCCGGCTTTGCCGACTACTTCTTCAGCGCCACGCCGATCCGCGAGATCGCCGAGCTCAACATCGGCTCGCGGCCGGCCTCGCGCAAGGCGACGCACGCCATCGAGGACCTGCGCGCCATTCCCTGGAGCTTCAGCTGGGGCCAGTGCCGGCTGGCTTTGCCGGGCTGGTACGGCTTCGGCAGCGCGGTGCAGGAATTCGTGGACAACCACCCCGCGCTGACACAGCGAGACGCGTTGGCTCTGCTGCAGAGGATGAACGGCAATGGCCGTTCTCTCGCACGCTGCTGTCCAGCAT
>JANXXS010000182.1 GCA_025350505.1 Burkholderiales bacterium | reverse complement strand
TCCGCAGTTCACTTATATTCGCCAGTCTGTGTATGGAAGCAGCGCCTTCTTGAAATAGTTCACGACGGGTAGAAGCTCCAAAATATCGGCAAAGAAGAGGAAGAGGGCTCACCCATGGGCAATAAACTGTACGTCGGCAATCTCTCGTACAACATTCGCGATGACGACCTGCAACAGGCCTTCGCGCAGTACGGGACGGTCAATTCGGCCAAAGTCATGATGGACCGCGATACGGGTCGCTCGAAGGGCTTCGGCTTCGTCGAGATGGGCTCCGATCCGGAAGCGCAAGCGGCCATCAACGGTATGAACGGCCAGGCTCTCGACGGTCGCGCCATCGTCGTCAATGAAGCGCGTCCGCGCGAAGAGCGTCCGGGCGGCTTCCGTGGCGGCTCGGGCGGCGGTGGCGGCTACGGTGGTGGCGGCTCGGGTGGTGGCGGCTACGGCGGCGGCGGCGGTGGCCGCTCGGGCGGCGGTGGCGGCTACGGCGGTGGCGGCTCGGGTGGTGGCGGCGGCTACGGCGGCGGCGGTGGTGGACGCTCCGGCGGTGGTGGCGGCTACGGCGGCGGTGGTGGACGCTCCGGCGGCGGTGGCGGCAGCAGCCGCGGCGGCTACTGATCCGGTTTCCCGGCTCCAGCAAAGGCGGTGCAGCGAAAGCGCACCGCCTTTTTCATTTTCGCTCGCCCTGGCGGGGCTTGCGTGCGCGGCCGGCGAGCAGGCGATCGAACAGCGCATTCGGCATGACGCGCAACAGCTGCACGACGATGCCCATCTGCCACGGGATGACACGCCAGCGGTCGCCGGCTTCGATCGCGCGAATGGCACGCTCGGCGAAATCGGCTGACTTCATCAGGAATGGCATCGAGTAGGGATTGCCACGCGTCAGCGGTGTGTCGATGTAGCCGGGTGCGATCGTCACGACCTTGACGCGGAACGGGCCCAGCTCGCCGCGCAAGGCCTCGCAGTAGCTGATCACCGCGGCCTTGCTCGACGAATACGCGCCGTGCCCGGGGATGCCTCGGATGCCGGCGACGCTGGCGATGCCGACCAGCGTTCCGGCCCGCCGCTCGCGCATCGCCGCGACAAACGGATGAAAGGTCGCGGCCATGCCCAGGACGTTGGTCTCGAAGGTCATGCGCATCACTTCGAGATCGGCCAGCTCGGCGGTGTCCATGCCGACGCTGATGCCGGCATTGGCGATGACCACGTCGGGCAGCCCTTGCGCCTCGACGCAGGCGCGGCCGGCGTCGACGATCGACGCCACATCGCGCAGGTCGGCGGCGTAGACGGCGAAGCGCCCGGCCGCAAGGCCGGCGCCGGCGGCCCAGCGCGCGACCTCGTCGCTGCGGCGCGCGACCAACGCAAGCCGATAGCCGGCGGCGTGAAAGCGCAGCGCCAGCGCCTGGCCGATGCCGCTGGAGGCGCCGGTGATGAAGACCAGCCTGCCCGACATCATCCGGCTCGCTTCTTCGAGGAAAAGGTGGCGGTCGATCGGCCCTTCAAGTCGACGACGCGGGCCAGGTTGTCGTAGACCATGCCCTCGGCGCGCACGACGCTGGTCCCTTGCGTGACGACCACCGGCCGGTTCGAGCGCACCTGTTCGATGTTGCGAAAGGCATGCAGGAACTCGCTGCGGAACTCGACGGCTTCTTCCTTCTCGCTGGCCGGCCGCAAGACGCGGGCATCGCCGAGCAATTGCACTTCGCTGCCGTCGCCGTTCGCCAGCGCCCGATTCGCCGAGGCCAGGGTGACGGTCCCGTCGTCGCCGATGGCGCGGATGCGCGCGGCGTCGATCTCCAGCGTGTCGTCGTCGGCATAGTGGCGCAAGGTGTCGCCCTCGATCTGCGTGCGCAATGTGCCGTCGGCGGCGAAGCGCTGGACGATGAAGCCCGTCATCACGTAGTCGGGCTCGTGGCGTGGCGCGGCCAACGGGCGTGGCGCGTCGAGCGGCGGCGCACTGCGCACCAGCCACCAGGTCCCCGCCGCGAGCACCGCCATCATCAGCAACGGCAGATAGGCCGAGGCGAGATCGAAGAAGCGCAGATGCCAGGGCGCCGCCGGCAGGACCGGCTCGGGTCCGGCGAATGACAGGTCGACGAGCTGGTCGTCGTCATCGAAACCGGGCGCGTCGGCCTCGGCTCCGGAGGCGTCAGCGAGCGCCATCCAGCGAGTGCAGCGGCCCGTGCAGCAAGGCCGCATAGCGACCGCCGGCGACGAGCAGAAGGTCGCAGAACTCGCGCGCCGCGCCGAAGCCGGCGCGCGCCTCTGTGACATAGTGCGCCGCCGCACGCGTCTCGGCATGCGCGCCCGGCGGCGCGCAGGCAAACGCGGCGCGCCGCATCAGCGGCAGGTCCGGCCAGTCGTCGCCGATGACGGCGACGCGGCTCCAGTGGAGGCCGAGCCGGGCGAGGATCGCCTCGCTCGCCGCCAGCTTGTCGGCCGCGCCGTAGGCGGCGTGGGCGAGGCCGAGGTCGGCGACGCGCCGACGCACCGCCGCCGAGTCGCGCCCGGTGACGACGATCGGCACGATTCCGCCCTGCGCGAGCAGCTTCATGCCGTGGCCGTCGAGCGTCGAGAAAGCCTTGAAGCTTTCGCCGTCCTCGCCGACGTAGATGCGCCCGTCGGTGAGAACGCCGTCGACGTCGAAAACCGCCGCGGCGATGCCGGCGCCCGGGCCGCGCGCGGCAAGCAGCAGCTCGGGCGCGAAGTTCAGGGCAGGCGCGCTGCCCATCTAGATGACTTTCGCGCGCATCAGGTCGTTCGAGTTCAGGGCGCCGACAAGCCGGCCCCCGGCATCGACGACGAGCAGCCCGGTGACGCGGTGCTGCTCCATCAGGTCGGCCGCCTCGACGGCGAGCGCCTCGCCGCGGATCAGCTTCGGGACGGCATGCATGACCTCGCTGGCGGCCAGGCCGCGCAGGTCGGCGCCGGTCTCGATCAGGCGGCGCAGGTCGCCGTCGGTGAAGATGCCGGCGACGCTGTCGTCGGCACGCGTCACCGCGGTGAAGCCGAAGCCCTTCTTCGTCATCTCGCGCAGCATGTCCGGAACGCGCGTGCCCTGGTCGACGCGCGGCACCGCGTCGCCTTCGTGCATCAGGTCGGCGACATGCATGAGGAGCTTGCGGCCGAGGCTGCCGCCCGGATGCGAGCGCGCAAAGTCGTCTTCGCGAAAACCGCGCGCGTCGAGCAGGGCGACGGCGAGGGCGTCGCCGAGCGCCATCTGCGCGGTCGTGCTCGCCGTCGGCGCCAGGTTGAGCGGGCAGGCTTCCTGGTCGACCGCGCTCGAGATGACGATGTCGGCATGGCGGGCCAGGCTGCTCTCCGCACCGCCGGTCATCGCCACCATCGTCACGCCCAAGCGCTTGATGGCCGGCACGATGGCGCCGATCTCGTCGCTCTCGCCCGAGTTCGAGATGGCGAGCACGACGTCGTCCTTGGTGACCATGCCGAGGTCGCCGTGGCTCGCTTCGGCGGGATGGACGAAGAAGGCCGGCGTGCCGGTCGAGGCCAGCGTCGCTGCCACCTTGCGGCCGACGTGGCCACTCTTGCCCATGCCCATGACGACGACGCGTCCGCGGCAGGCGAGCATCGCCTGCACGGCAGCGACGAAGGCCTCGCCCTGGCGTGCCTTCAGGCCGTCGATCGCGCGCGCCTCGATGTCGAGCGTCGACCGGGCGAGGTCGAGCACGCGTTTTGCGTCGAAGACGGGAGGGGTCGACACCGGGAGGTTCGCGAGGGCGTCCAGTAGGATCGGTCGATTCTAGGGTTGGCCCTTTGCTCCCTCTCGCCACGCATGGCCTCGACGCTCGAACTGACGCTGCTCTACCTCGTCGCCGCCGTGGCCGGCGTCGTCGTCTGCCGTCTCGCGCGGCTGCCGCCGATGCTCGGCTACCTGGCGGTCGGCGTCCTCATCGGGCCGCACGCGCTGGCGATCTCGGGCGACCCGGCCGGCGTCGCCCGCCTGGCCGAATTCGGCATCGTATTCCTGATGTTCGTGATCGGCCTCGAGTTCAACCTGCCGAAGCTGCGCAGCATGCGCAAGCTGGTTTTCGGCCTCGGCTCGAGCCAGGTGATCCTGACCATGCTCGCGGCGCTGGTGGGCAACGCCTTGCTGGCCTGGGCCTTCACTCTCGCGGGGCGCAAGGGCCTGGGCCTCGGCTGGCAAAGCGCCGTCGCGCTCGGCGGCGCGCTGGCCATGAGCTCGACGGCGATCGTCGTCAAGCTGATGGCCGACCGGCTCGAGCTCGAAAGCGAGCACGGTCGTCGCGTCATGGGCGTGCTGCTGTTCCAGGACCTGGCCGTGGTGCCGCTGCTGGTCCTGATTCCCGCCCTCGGCTCGTCGCCCGAGGCGTTGCTGGGCGCGCTGGCGATCGCCTCCGTCAAGGCCGGCGCCCTACTCGCGGTGCTGCTGGTCGGCGGCCAGCGCGTCATGCGCTGGTGGCTGACGCTGGTCGTGCGCAGGAAGAGCGAGGAGCTGTTCATCCTCAACCTGCTGCTGGTCACGCTCGGCCTCGCCTGGTTGACCGAACTGGCCGGGCTCTCGCTTGCGCTTGGCGCCTTCGTCGCCGGCATGCTCATCGCCGAGACCGAATACAAGCACCAGGTCGAGACCGACATCCGGCCCTTCCACGACGTCCTGCTCGGCCTGTTCTTCATCACCGTCGGCATGAAGCTCGACGCGCCGGCGGTCTTGCAGCATTGGCCCCTTGTGCTGGCGCTGACCGTCCTGCCCGTGCTCTTCAAGTTCGCCCTCGTCACCGCCCTGGCGCGCGTGTTCGGCGCGGCACCGGGGACAGCGATCCGGACCGGCCTGTACCTGGCGCAGGCGGGCGAGTTCGGCTTCGTGCTGCTGGCCTTGGCGACCGAGCGCGGCCTCCTGCCGGAAGCGCTGCAGACGCCAGTGCTCGCCAGCATGGTGCTCTCGATTCTGGCGACACCGCTCTTCTTCGTCTACAGCAACCGCATCGTGATGCGCCTCTCGGCCAACGACTGGCTGCTGCAATCGGTGGCGATGACGACGATCGCCAAGCGCGCCATCAACACCGAGTCGCACGTCATCATCTGCGGCTTCGGCCGCAGCGGCCAGAACCTGGCGCGCCTGCTCGAGCACGAGAAGATCGCCTACATCGCGCTCGACCTCGACCCCGACCGCGTGCGCCAGGCCGCCGCCGCTGGGCAGAGCGTCGTCTTCGGCGACGCGGCGCGGCTGCAGAGCCTGGTCGCGGCGGGCCTGGCGCGCGCCAGCGCCGTGGTCGTCAGCTACCACGACACGCCGTCGGCGCTGAAGATCCTGCAACGCGTTCGCACCCACGCGCCGCGGGTGCCGATCGTCGTCCGCACGATCGACGACAGCGACATCGAGCGGCTGCGCGCCGCCGGCGCCACCGAGGTGGTGCCCGAAGCGATCGAGGGTTCGCTCATGCTCGCGAGCCACGCGCTCGCGTTGGTCGGCGTGCCGATGCGGCGCGTGCTGCGCGTCGTGCAGGACCAGCGCGACGCGCGCTATGGCCTGCTGCGCGGTTACTTCCACGGTGCCGACGACGACACCCCCGACGAGCTGCAGCACGCCCGGCTGCTCAGCGTGACCTTGCCGCCGAACAGCGCGAGCGTGAGTCACACGCTGGGCGAGCAGGCCTGGCCCGAAGGCGGCGTCACGGTCGTGTCGCTGCGGCGCGCCTCGGGCGCGGTGCTGCAGCCGGACGACGCGCTCCGGCTCGCGTCGGGCGACACGCTGGTGCTCTCCGGACTGCCCGAGCCGCTCGCGCTGGCGGAGGAACGCCTGCTGCGTAGCGCCTGAGACGTCGCCACGCGGAATTGGCGAGGTCTCGCCGCGGGGGCGCCAGTGTCAGGTGACCGGTGCCTGGCGGGACAGGGTGGCGCGAAAGCGGATCGCCATGACGGCGCCGGCGGCGCGCAACAGCTCGAGCGCGAGCATCGGCGAGCGCTGTGCGAGCTCTTCCATGCGCGGGCCGCGCAAGGCCCAGACGACGCAAGGCGTCATCGCCTCGACGTTCGCGGTGCGCGGCGTATCGCCGAAAAGTCCTGGTTCGCCGACGACGGAACCAGCGCGCAGGATCGCTACCTTGTTGCTGCCGGGCGCACCACCGGTCACGAAGACCTGCATGCTGCCCTGCGAGAGCAGATACATCGAGCGATCGGCGTCGCCTTGCTTGATGAGCAGGTCGCCGGCCCGAATCTCGTAGCGGGCGAGGTAGGGGGCGATGACGCGCCAGTTTTCGAGCGTGAGCCGGGCACGGAACGCATCTTCCGTATTGAGCGACTGCACTACGCTGACGAGCTCGTCGATTTCCATGCTTTGCCTCCGCAACGCCCGGCCGTCGTTTCCGCGCCCGGTTCGTGCTTCTGGAGCGGATTATCGATGGTGGGGCCGGCGCAACAATGCCACTCGGTCACACACGCGGCCCATTCGTCACGCTCGGTGACAACTCCGACGATGGCCGGCGCTTACTTGCCGATGCAGAAACGGCTGAAGATGGCACCTAGCAGGTCGTCGGCGCTGAAGGCGCCGGTGATTTCGCCGAGCGCGTCGTGCGCGGCGCGCAGCTCCTCGGCGACGAGCTCGAGCGCGCCATCGCCGACATCGGCGTGCGCCTCGGCCGCGGCCAGGTGCGCGCGGGCGCGCTGCAGGGCATCGACATGGCGCGCGCGCGCATGGAGGATGCCCTCGCCGGCAGTCTGCCAGCCGGCACGCGCGAGCATGGCCTGGCGCAGCGCGTCGAGGCCGGCGCCGGTCGTCGCCGAAACGACGATGGCTGCGGCGGGCAGCGCCGCGGTCGCCTGCTCGCTGGCCGCGTCGGCCTTGTTGAAGACCTCGAGCACGCGGCCGGCCGCCACGACCGCGCCAAGTCGCTCGGCGATCCGCGCGTCGCCGGCGTCGTAGTCGGACTGGCCGCCACGGGTCAGGTCGCGCAGGAAGACGACGGCGTCGGCTTCGTCGATGGCCGACCAGGAGCGAGCTACGCCGATCGCCTCGACCGCGTCGCCGGCCTCGCGCAGGCCCGCGGTGTCGACGATGTGGATCGGCACGCCTTCGATCTGGATCGTTTCGCCGACCTTGTCGCGCGTCGTCCCGGGGATCGGCGTGACGATGGCGAGCTCGGCGCCGGCCAGCGCATTGAGGAGCGAG
>JANXXS010000150.1 GCA_025350505.1 Burkholderiales bacterium | reverse complement strand
CGGCGTCGGCGGCGAGATCCAGCTCACCGACGGCATCGCCGGCCTGCTCCAGCACGAGAAGGTGTTCGCCTACCGCTACGCCGGCAAGCGCTACGACTGCGGCAGCCGCGACGGCTTCCTGCAGGCCAACGTCGAGCTGGCCCTGGCCAACAAAGAGCTGGGCGCGGACTTTCGCGCCTACCTGCGCTCGCTCGCCTTGTAGCGGCGGAGCGCCGCGTCAGCGGCGGCGCAGGAAGTGCACGTACTCGTCGTTGGCGCTGGTCTGCCCGATCAGCTCGTTGCCGGTCTGCCGGGCAAAGGCCTGGAAGTCGCGCACCGAGCCAGGGTCGGTAGCCACGACCTTGAGGATGTCGCCGCTCGACATCTCGGCCAGCGCTTTCTTCGCCTTCAGGATAGGCAAGGGGCAGTTCATGCCGCGCGTGTCGAGTTCTTTCTGGGCTTCCATCGCGATAAGGTCCTCGATCAATCCACGTCCACTTCGGTCGCCCGCTTGCCCCGCGGCAACTCCATCCACTGCGGCTCGAAGCCGCGCGAGCGCAGCCAGTCGGCAAGCGCGTGGCCGGTGCCGGCCGGCCAGCACTTGACACGCTCCGGTGCGACCATGCGGTAGTCCACCAGCTCGGGCGAGAGCACGACCTCGCCGCGCGCCGCCACGTGGTAAGCGATGATGACCTGATTCATGCGCAGGAACTCGTAGGCGCCGATCAGCGTGCTCGACTCGACCGTGAGCGAAGTCTCCTCGAACACTTCCCTGGCAATGCCTTCCTTCGGCGTCTCGCCTGCTTCCATGAATCCGGTGATGAGGCCGAAGAACTTGCCCGGCCAGGCGGCGTTGCGCGCGAGCAGGATCTGGCCGTCGCGATCGACCAGCTCGATCACCGCGGCGAGCACCGGCGTCGGGTTGTTCCAGTGCGTCCAGCCGCAGGCCGGGCAGCGCAGCCGCGTCTTCGCGCCGCCGTCTTCCTCGAGCGAGATTGGCTCGAGGCGGGTCGCGCAGTTGACGCAGAAGGTGGTCTGGTAGCTCGTGCTCACGCCGGGAAGACGCCGGTGGAAAGATAGCGGTCGCCGCGATCACAGACGACGAAGACGATGGTCGCGTTCTCGACCTGGGCCGCGATCTGCAGCGCCACCCAGCAGGCGCCGGCGGCGGAGATGCCGGCAAAGATGCCTTCTTCGCGGGCCAGGCGCCGCGTCACGTCCTCGGCGTCGACCTGCGAGACCAGGACCAGCTCGTCGACGCTCTTCGGGTCGTAGATCTTCGGCAGGTATTCCTCCGGCCACTTGCGGATGCCGGGAATGCGCGAGCCCTCGCTCGGCTGCGCGCCGACGATGCGCACTGCCGGGTTCTTCTCCTTCAGGAAGCGCGACACGCCGGTGATCGTGCCGGTGGTGCCCATCGCGCTGACGAAGTGGGTGATGCGGCCCGCGGTGTCCTTCCAGATCTCCGGTCCGGTCGTCTCGTAGTGGATGCGCGGGTTGTCGGCGTTGGCGAACTGGTCGAGGACGCGGCCCTTGCCTTCCTTCTGCATCTGCTCGGCAAGGTCGCGCGCGTATTCCATGCCACCGGAGCGCGGCGTCAGGATCAGCTCGGCGCCGAAGGCCTTCATCGTCTGCGCGCGCTCGACGGAAAGGTCCTCCGGCATGATCAGCAGCATGCGGTAGCCGCGGATCGCCGCCGCCATCGCCAGGGCGATGCCGGTGTTGCCCGAAGTCGCCTCGATGAGCGTGTCGCCCGGCTTGATCGTGCCGCGTTCCTCGGCCCGCCGGATCATGCTGATGGCGGGACGGTCCTTCACCGAGCCGGCCGGGTTGTTGCCCTCGAGCTTGCCGAGGATGACGTTGCCGCGCTCGTCGTTGCCAGCGCCCGGCAGGCGCACCAGACGCACCATCGGCGTCGCACCGATCGTGTCTTCGATGGTCGGGTAGCGGGGTGCGGATTCGGTCATCGAGAAGGCGAGGTCGCCGCTTGGTGCCTCGGGTCGGAATCGAAGATCGCCTCCGAACCCGCACCGACGCTAGCTTTTGGAAAAGTCCCGGCCATCGGGTGCCCGGGTTTGTGCCCGGAAATGCTAACCCTTTCTCGAACGCCTCGCGACGGGTGCAGACCGCGCCACCGAGGCCGGGCCCGAGATCTCGAGTCGTTCATTGAGGTCCAAGAAACGCGGGCGGCAAGGCCCCCAAAAAACCCCTCGAACGAGGGACATCAAGTCGAACATACGTGCTTGACACTTGCGCTGATCGGCCCGTTTGACGAGGTCTACAGGAGACTGCGATATGTTTCGTTTCCCTGTTCTATGCGGTCTCGTTCTATCGGCAGCGCTCGCGCTTGCAGCGACTGCCTCGGCCCAAGTTTTACACCCGGCCTTGGCTGGATTGCCCGCCGCGCAGCTAGCAAAGGCAGATAGGGCGGTTCTTCTACTCGCTGCGAAGGGACCGCAGCGCCTTGTCGTGAGTTTGGACCAAGGCGACATCATCGCGCGAGAAGTTCGACGCCATGGCGACTTGGATGCTCAGATCGGTGCCGGTTCGTTCAACGAAATGAGCACGCTGCAGCAGCACCAAGGGATCGTCGTGGACGCGGGTCGGGATATTGCTGCTCGATTGTCCCAAGTGCTGACGACCGGCTCATTCGGCGGGAATCGGCTCGTCAAGGCGTACGACCACTTTGCTACAGCCGTCGTGGATATTGCGGACGCACCCACTCTCGCAAAAATGCTTGCTCATGAGAAGGTCATCAGCGTCGGTATCGAGTTGAAAGGACAGCTTGTGGGAAGCCACAACCTGTCGCTCATTGGCCAACCCGCCGCGGTGACGTCAGGCAGGGTCGGCGCCAACACGCGGGTCGCCATGCTCGATTCTGGATTCGACTTTCATCAGCCCGAATTCGCAACCGACAACAGATATCCCGCCTGCAAATTCGACTATGAAACCGGAAACGTCGCCTCCAACGTTGGCGGAACACGTTGCCGCCTCTCGAACGCGATGAACTTTGCCGACGCGGGTCAACTCTGGTGCGAAGGAGGCCCTGAGTGTTCGCTTGGGACCGCGTACCACGGAGAGAGCGTCGCAGGCATCATTTTGTCGGTCGCCCCGTCGACCAAGATCGCTGCGCTGCAAATCTTTGACCTCAATGGCAACGGTACCTCAACGTATGCCATGAACGCCTTGAATTGGGTCATAGGCAATGCGAACGTCAACCCGAAGATCGTCGCCGTGAACATCAGCGTGCGGTACGCAGACCCAAGCGGTACGTGCAGCGGGAACATATTCGGGAACGCGATCTCGCGGCTAAACGCCTTGGGCGTGGCAGTGATCGTAGCCAGTGGAAACGAGGCGAGCACGCAAGGCGTAGATCTTCCAGCTTGCGACCCTGGGGCGGTGGCCGTCGGCGCCGTGTACGACACTGCCGATCCACGCCCCCAGTCGTTCACGGCATGCTCAGAAGGCAGCGGTCAAGTCGATCATGTCCCGTGCTTCTCGAACACGAGCAGCAAGATTGCGCTCCTCGCGCCAGGTGTAGGGATCACCATCAATTCGACGAGCGTCACCGGAACATCTCAAGCTGCTCCTCATGTCGCTGGCGCCATCGCTGTTTTGCGAGGAACGAATGCGTTCACGGCGGACAACGGAGCCGCGAGCGTGGGCAAACTGACACAGACCGGCGTGTCGGTGACTGACCCTCGAAATCAGATCAGCAGGCCTCGAATTCAGCTGGACGCGGCGCTCGGACTCACCGTCGGATCGGTAGCAGTCGCACCGGACACGGCGTCGATCACGGCGGGCTCCTCGGCTGCGCTGGCCGCCACGGTGAAGGACGCGCTGGGGGACGCGAAACAGGTGACGGTCACCTGGTCGTCTTCGAATCCTTCGATTGCTACCGTGGACGGCAACGGCAATGTCGTCGGAGTTGGACCCGGGAGTGCCACAATCTCGGCGTCCGCTGGCGGAAAGAGCGGATCGGCCACGGTTACCGTGACCAGCGGGCGCTCGCATCCGCCTCCGCCACCGAACTGTCAACAGAACCCGGCGCTATGCGCATGAGATGCTTATCGCTCAGCTCAGCCGCAGCGCGGCTTTGCCGTCGCGGAACGACCGTTTGCTTGTTGGCACCCTTGCTGAGCGGTGCGCTGGCGCAACAGGCTGACATCCCAGTGCCGGGCCGGTCTATTCCGTACTGGCGTTTCGAAGCACGCCCGGGCTTTGGTCTTCCGACTCCAGAGCAGGCGATCATTGCGGATGAATCGAGCTGGAAGGCATTTTGGATCGCCGCGCATGCTTCGCAGAGTGCCGCGCCGCCCCTCCCCGCCGTCAATTTCTCAAGGGAGGTAGTCCTCGTGGCTTCGATGGGTCGCCGCAGTTCGACGGGCTACTCCATCTCCATGCTTCCCCTCTATAGCGCTCGGGGTATGGAGATTCAAGTGACTAACAAAGCACCCGGCAAGAATTGCGGCACGGCGCCAACGGAAACGAGTCCTACCGATGTCATACGAATCGCGAAGACCTCGATGCCTGTGACCTTCACGTCTCGCTCCATTTCGCAGGATTGCTAGGCACATCACAAGCGATCTATCGAGCGCCGAATACGAATCTCGCAAAGACGACGACCCGGCCGAACCTGAGACCACAGTCTCGGTGGTCTCATCGGCCGGAAGATACACGCCTGTTGGAGCGTCTGTGCATCGACGCCAGCTGCAGCGCGGCGCGCGTGATCGGCTGGCCCTGATATCCGGCGATTGCGCGAAGCAGGTCGCCGACCTTTTTCGGTTCGGTCAGTGCACCCATGTGCTTGACGGCGAGCGGCTTTAGCGCGCCGCGCAGATCGGCGGCCACATTGCGCTCGCACCGGCAGGTGGCGATGCCGTACATGAACACCTGGCCGCTGAATTCACGCGCGTCGTGGGCGGTGTTGATCGCGCCGCGCGCCTCGATCCTCCTCAACGCGTGCAGAAGGATCGGCGCCGTTACCTCCGGCAGCGCCAGCGAGCCGAGCCATGGAAACAGGTCCTTCTCCATGGCGCGCAGCCAGTGTTTCGCGTGGACCTCGCTCCAGTCGCTCTTCATCGTCGCATGCAGGTCGCGAGCGACCGCCTCGAATGTCGCGTCGCTCGCCGTGACCTTCTGGATCTTCTCGGCACGACGTTTTTGCACCGGATCGGTGCCGGACCGATGCAGCTTGCGAGCGTCGTCTCGCGCCTCCCGCACGGCCTTCAATGACGTATGCGGATACGCGCCGAGGGCGAGCCGCTTCTCCTTGCCGTCCGGGTAGTAGCGCCAGAACCATCGCTTGGAACCACCAGGCGAAACCTCAAGATACAGGCCGGCCGCATCGCTCAAACGCAAGCGTTTCAGACCATCAGGACAGGTGGCATGTCTGCAGTCGGCATCGGTCAGCATTTGTGCCCGGGTTTTCAGCCCAGTATCCCGGATTGTGCCCGGGTTTGGACCCGGATTTCTGGCTGCAAGCACAACGGAACTCTGGAGACTTCCTGAAATCTGCGCACCGGCAGTTTACCTATGAGAACCGGCCGCATTTTGGGTCGATTTGACTCATCTTTGGACGTTGGTGGAACCCCTAGATGGTGCTCGGGTCGGTGCCTCGCCAGCGAGCGTGAGCCGCGTCGCGTCGGAACAGCTCTTGCGGCGCGGCCATGTCTGGCTACCATCGGCAAATGCGCGCAGCATTCTTCCCCGCTTGGCTGTGGCCCAACCCGTCGATCGAGCGGACGTTCTAAAGCGTGCTGCGCACGCTTTAGCCCGCCGCTCATCTCCAACGTTAGGCCCCATTCTCGATGTCCCCTCTCGCCACCGTCTGCGCAGACATAGGGTCGGCCGCCAAGGGGAACTTCGGATGGTGGTCGTCGGCCGGGGAGTCTGGCGACCGCCCGTCCACCCTCGTCACTCACGTCGCACGTTTGCTAAATGATCGTGTGCCTGTGGCACTGGGGTTCGAGTGCCCGCTATTCGCGCCGCTTGCTGCGAGCGAAATGCAGCTCACATCAGCTCGCCCTGGCGAAGGCAGCCGGGCGTGGAGCGCGGGCGCCGGATGCGGCGCACTCACAACGGGCCTCGTTCAGGTGGCATGGGTGTTGGAGCAGGTTCGCCTCCTGTTGCAGGAGCCTGCTTCGGCCCACCTCGTATGGTCGGAGTTCGTCGCCGCCAACTCGGGTATCTTTCTTTGGGAGGCCTTTGTTAGTGGCAACTCCAAGTTCAGCACTCACAAGCGGGACGCCCAGGCCGGTGCTGAGGCTCTTCTTGCATCGTTGCCAGACCCCACCATGGCAAACGCCGTTGTCTGCATGAGCCCGGTCTATTCGTTGGTCGGCGCAGCGTTGCTTCGCAGCGGCTGGAGCGAAGATACTTCGGTCCTGAGCAAAGCCTGCCTAGTTCTGCGAGCACGCCCGAATGTGGTCTAACCCCTCCATCGAGCGGACGTCGTCCAGCCAGCTTCGCTGTCTGGCCGCCACCGCTCATGTCGAACGTTAGACAACACCACTCGCGCAGAAGTCTCATGGCTAGGGCCACCTCCTTTCGAGCTTGCCGTGCCGTGCATTTCGCCTTGCCTGGTCTCGCGTCCGAGAGCAAGGCACCTCGGTATTGGCGTTGCCCGTTTACTGTCCACTACGAAAGTAGTCCATCGTCGCAATGAACCTATCTAACGTTCTCTTTCAAACCCCACGATCAGCGCCGTCCAGGCCGCGCATCGCGATGGGCCTTGCCGGCCTATTCGTTCTTGCTGCTATGGTCTGCGGTCATGCTATGGCGCTCACGATATTCCTGTGGGACACCATTTCAAGGCCTAGTGGCGCGGCGGGCCTTGCGTTCTTGTGGGCAGTGTCGCTCGTCGCGTTGTTCATGCTTTCTCGCTTCATCCGCCAAGCAGTCGGCCTTTGGCGTATGGGAACCTCCGAGTCCGGTGAAAAGTCCTCGGGCGATAAGAGTGTCGTCTAACCCCTCCATCGAGCGGACGTTCCAAAGGCCGCTTCGCGCCCTTTGGCCCGCCGCTCATGTCGAACGTTGGGCCCCTTCGCTGTCTTGTTGCGCTCTATGCGCCTAAGGCGTATAGTCGTGCATGCTCACCGTCGTTGAAACGTTGCTCTTTCAACGTCAGTGGCCGCTGTACTGGACTGAGGAGCAACGCGCAGAGTTCGCTTCCTTCATCGCTCAGCATCCGACCGCCGGAGACGTAGTGCCGGAGTCAGGCGGCATCCGCAAAGTACGCTGGAGCCGTGCTGGCTCAGGCAAGTCTGGCGGGGTAAGAGTCATTTACTTCACTCGCAATGCCGAAGGGGAGGTTGTCCTGCTCACGCTTTACGCCAAAGCCAAGACAGACAACCTCACAGGTCCAAAGCTCAAGGAGATTCGTCGTGCCCTCGAAAACTAAGCCACTCAGCAAGGTCGAGCTCGCCGCCTTCGAGTCCAAGCGGGATCTGGCGGCCGAGTTGCTGCAATCGGTGCGCGAAATGAAGGCTGGCCAGGTTTCAATCGTGTCGTCGCCCGTTATCGAGGCTCGCAAGAAGACAGGCCTGTCCCAGTCGCAGTTCGCCGTCCTGCTGGGCGTATCCGTTCGCACGCTCCAGGGCTGGGAGCAAGGCCGCAAGCAACCCAGCGGCGCAGCACGCACCTTGCTCGCAATCGCGAGTACAAATCCGAGGGCGGTTTTGGCCGTGGCGTCCAAGTAGGCTTCGTGAAGCAGGCGCCCAACCCCTCCATCGAGCGGACGTCCCAAAGGCCGCTGCGCGCCCTTTGCGCCGCCGCTCATGTCGAACGTTAGGCAACTTCGAGACCACCCAGTCATGGCGAAGAAGAGATCACTCGAAGGCACTAAGTTCCTCCGGTATTTCGGGCCGCTGCTTGATGCCTTACGCAATCTGGGCGGATCAGGGACTCCGGATGAAGTCGCGGAACAAGTCGCTCAAGACATGGGCCTACCGGACGAAGAGCAAAACGAATTGCTGCCTTCCGGCGGCCTTCGTTACCGCACGAATATTGCCTGGGCTCGTTTCTACCTCGTACGCGAGGGCTTGCTTGATTCGTCGAAGCGAGGAGTCTGGAGCCTGACCGAGAGCGGCCGCAAAACGCACCTCACCCTCGACGAAGCGGGCGAGATCTTTTCTCGCTGGGTCAAGGTATTCGATGAACAACGCCGTGCCAAGAACGCCAACGATGAGCCCGTTGCAGAGAAAGTAGCCGAAGGAAGCGGAACACCCTCCAAGGACTACCGCGTCGAAGCGTTGGAGCTCCTACTCGCGCTTCCCCCCTCAGGCTTCGAGCGCCTTGCGCAGCGGCTGCTTCGAGAAGCTGGCTTTACGCAAGTCGTTGTCACCGGGCAGAGCAATGACGGTGGAATCGACGGGCACGGAACGCTTCAAGTCAATCAGTTGGTTTCGTTTAAGGTCCTCTTTCAATGCAAGCGGTATGCGAAGTCCGTGTCGCCGTCTCATGTTCGAGACTTTCGGGGTGCGATGGCGGGTCGCGCCGACAAGGGCATCATCCTGACAACTGGCACATTTACGGCGGAAGCACGGCGCGAAGCGTCGCGTGACGGTGTACCGCCCATTGAGTTGATCGACGGCGAAAGATTGATAGACATGCTCGAAAACTTGGAGCTTGGCCTTCGGCCGGTCACCACGTATGAAATCAATCATCCCTTCTTCGCTGAGTTCCAAGTCGCCTAACCCCTCCATCGAGCGGACGTCCCAAAGGCCGCTGCGCGCCCTTTGGTCCACCGCTCATGTCGAACGTTGGGCCCCAGTTGGCGAGGCAGCTTGTACACGCTGCGATGTGGCCGAGGCGGGCCTTGGTGCGCCTGTCCTGCGCTCGTAGGTTGGCGTCTCCAGTGCGCGTTGTGCGCAGTCGCGTCTCGAGGCAATCGCAGCCGGGCCGTCCGTCCATTGGCGGCCTGCTCACCGTCGGTTTACCGCTGACAGAACGAATACGCTGGTCTCGCGCTGCATCGGTGTCGCGCGAAGGAGGGTCGTAAGCGTCCGGCGGCGGCATCTTGACGCTCGCCGATGGGCCGGCAAGATGTCAGGCCGGCGCCGTCCAACGAT
>JANXXS010000146.1 GCA_025350505.1 Burkholderiales bacterium | reverse complement strand
GCTGGTCTGCTTCACCCTCGTCATGACCGACTTCGGCATCCCGAAGGTGATCGGCGGCGACTTCAACATGCTCGCCACCGACGTCTTCAAGCTCGTCATCGGCCAGCAGGACTTCCAGCGCGGCGCCGTCGTCGGCCTGCTGCTGCTGACGCCGGCGGTGCTCACCTTCGGCATCGACTGGCTGGTGCAGCGCAAGCAAATGGCGATGCTCTCGGCGCGCGCCATTCCGTATGCGCCGCCGCCGTCGCGCGGCTTCGACGCGCTGATGCTCGGCTACGTGGGCGTCGTCGGCGCGCTGATGCTGGCGATGCTCGGCATGGCGATCTTCGCCTCGCTGGCCACCTACTGGCCGTACAACCTGGCGCCGACGCTCAAGCACTACACGCTCGGCCTGGTCGACGGCGAGGTCGGGCCCGCGTTCGTCAACAGCTTCGAGCTGGCCGCGGGGACGGCATTCTTCGGCACCATCGTCGTCTTCATCGGCGCCTACATGCTCGAGAAGACGCGCGGCATGGAGGCGCTGCGCCCGATCGTGCGCATGCTCTCGATGCTGCCGATGGCGGTGCCCGGCCTGGTGCTCGGCCTCGGCTACATCTTCTTCTTCAACGCGCCGGGCAATCCGCTCGGCGGCCTGTACCAGACGATGACGCTGCTCATCGTCTGCACCATCGTCCACTTCTACACCACCGGTCATCTCACCGCGGTGACGGCGCTGAAGTCGCTCGACGCCGAGTTCGAGGCGGTGAGCGCCTCGCTCAAGGTGCCGTTCTTCACCACCTTTCGCCGCGTCACGCTGCCGATCTGCACGCCGACGCTGGTCGACATCGCGCGCTACTTCTTCGTCAATGCGATGACGACGATCTCGGCCGTCGTCTTCCTCTACTCGCCCGATACCAAGACCGCGGCGATCGCCATCCTGCGCCTCGACGAGGCGGGCGAAGCAGGGGCCGCTGCGGCCTGCTGCATCCTCATCACGCTTGCCTCGACGATCGTGACGCTGCTCTTCATGGCGGCTGGCGCCTGGATCGGCCGGCGCACGCAGGCGTGGCGACGTCCGGCACTGGCTTGAACCGGCGGATATTTCGACGAATCACACCAGCAGAATCGACCGATGCCACGCGACGCCATCCTCCTCACCCCCGGGCCGCTGACGACCACCGAGCGCACCAAGCAGGCGATGCTGCGCGACTGGGGCTCGTGGGACTCGAGCTTCATCGCCCTCACGGCCGAATTGCGCGCGAAGCTGCTGGCAATCGTCCACGGCGAGGGCACGCACGTCGTCGTGCCGCTGCAGGGCAGCGGCACCTTCTCGGTCGAGGCGGCGGTGGCGACGATCGTGCCGAAGAGCGGCCACGTGCTGGTGCTCGACAACGGCGCCTACTGCAAGCGGCTCGGCAAGCTGGCGACGCTGATGGGCCGCCAGACGACGATCCTGCCGCACGCCGAAGACGCGCCGGTGTCGGTGCAGGCGCTCGAGGCCGCGCTGAAGGCCGATGCCTCGATCAGCCACGTCGGCTTCATCCACTGCGAGACCGGCACCGGCGTGGCCAACCCGCTGCAAGCCGTCGCCGACGTCTGCGCGAAGCATGGCAAGGGACTGATCGTCGACGCCATGAGTTCCTTCGCGGCGCTGCCGATCGATGCCCGCGAAGTGAAGTTCGACGCGCTGGTCGCGGCCAGCGGCAAATGCCTGGAAGGCGTGCCGGGCATGGGCTTCGTCTTCATCCGCAACGACGTCATCGACGGGGCCGCCGGCAACTCGCACTCGCTGGCGATGGACCTGCACGACCAGCACGTCTACATGGAAAAGACCGGGCAGTGGCGCTTCACGCCGCCGACCCACGTCGTCGCGGCGCTGGCCGAGGCGATGCACCAATTCGTCGAGCAGGGCGGGCAGCCGGCGCGTCTGGCCCGCTACACCGCCAACTACAAGGCGCTGGTCGGCGGCATGAAGGCGCTCGGCTTCGAGCCGTTTCTCGACCCGGCGATCCAGGCGCCGATCATCGTCACCTTCCACGCGCCGGCCGATCCGAAGTACTCGTTTCGGCCGTTCTACGAGGCGGTGCGGGCGCGCGGCTTCATCCTCTATCCGGGCAAGCTCACCGAGCTCGAGACCTTTCGCGTCGGCTGCATCGGCGCGATCGGGCCCGAGGTCATGCGCGAGGCCGTCGCCGCCGTCGCCGACGCGATGCGCGAGATGGGCATCGCCCACGGCACGCCTGCCCTGTCATCCTGAGCGCCAGCGAAGGATCTCGTCCGCGCACCGGGATCCTTCGCTTCGCTCAGGAAGACATCCCGCGCGAGAATGCGCCATGACGACGCCCACCCCCGAGCATCCCGCCCTCACCGCGGTACGCCAGAGCGGCAGCAACAAGGTCAAGGTCGCGGTCAGCGACATCGACGGCGTGCTGCGCGGCAAGTACCTGCACATCGACAAGTTCCTCGGCGCCGCCGAGCCTTCGCCGGGCGGCGGCTTCGGCTTCTGCGACGTCGTGTTCGGCTGGGACATGGCCGACCAGACCTACGACAACGCCAAGCACACCGGCTGGCAGCACGGCTTTCCCGACGCGCTGGCGCGCCTCGACCTCTCGACCCAGCGCACCGTGCCCTGGGACGGAAACGTGCCGTTCTTCCTCGGCGAGTTCGTCAACGCCGACCACACGCCGTCGCCGATCTGCCCGCGCCAGACGCTGAAGCGTGTGCTCAAGCGCGCCGAGAAGATGGGCTTTTCGGTGATGAGCGGCATGGAGTTCGAGTGGTTCAACTTTCTCGAGACGCCGCAGACCTGGGCGGCCAAGCAGGGCGTCGGGCCGCAGACGATCACGCCGGGCATGTTCGGCTACTCGCTGCTGCGCATGAACCACGGCAAGGGCTTCATGAACGCGCTGATGGACGAGATGCTCGCCTTCGGCGT
>JANXXS010000144.1 GCA_025350505.1 Burkholderiales bacterium | reverse complement strand
GCCATGTGCGGTTGTCCGTCCTGGAAGGCATTCGCGGGCCGCAGAACCTGGCCGTTGTACGCGATTTGCATTTCATGCCAAAGCGGCGACTCTCCGAATACGCCCGGCTGGCCCAGGCTGACGGGTCGATCAACGATTGATCGACCCGCGTTGGCCCGTCGCTGGCGGGTCATGCCATTGCAATGCCGCAATGTTTTCGGCCAACTTACCGAATGTTGCACGCTGATGAGGGGAGTTGCCCTTAACCTCATCAGTTGCAAACCTTGTTGATTCATAGCGGTCGAAGACCGAAGTGGTCTTGCCCGCCGTATCCCCCATGGCGATTGATTTCCTTCTATCCGAGAGGAGTTTGCGCCATGGCAGAGTCGAGCGCGGTTCACTGGCATCCCAGTGCTGCATACCTGTACGTCCTGCATCTCGACGGCCCCGCTCTGGCGTGGGAATACCTGCGGCGCAACCCGGAATACCAGCGCGCCTGGCAACGCCACCGGCGCCATCCGCAGCACGAGGCGCTTCGCTGGGGCTTGCGCCTGCTGGAAGACCCCGCGCGCGATGCACGCGACGCATACCCCGACTGGTCCCCTGATCCATCCTCGGTAGTCCAAGTCTATCCCGATGCCGATCCCACGGCCGATGCGCTGCTGTTCCAGCTCTGGCGCCTCCCCGGCCGCAAACACCTGATGCACGACGGTAAGCGCCTGGTGCTGACCACTCAGCTCGTCAATCGCATGCTGCGCATGGCGATACCTCCCGCACTGGAAGACGGCATGGCTTACGTCTATGCCGTCCGTGCCGGTTGCAAGCTCCGCGAGCGCTGGCGCGCAATCGAAGCCGAGCTGGCGTTGCTCGACGCCGCAAAGGTGTACCGCACTGCCATCGCCACAAGCCGACCAGGTTGCACGCCAATGCTCCACATGCGCACCCTGCAGGCGCTCGACGGCACGCTGGCCGGCGCCTCGCAGCGCGGCGTGGCCGAAGTGCTGTTCGGCAACGCCGCCGTTACCGAGCGCTGGCACGACGACGGCGATTTGCGCGCCCAGGTCCGCCGCTTGATCCGGCGCGGGCAGACGCTCATGGACGGCGGATACCACCGCCTACTCTAACCCGGCAAGGGTTGCCGCGCCACGATGCAACGCAGGTCGTAGGCGAAGTCGGTGAAGCGCGCCAGACTCCCGGACTTGCGGTGCAAGTGCGGGAAATCGAAGCGCCAGCCTTCGCGCTGCCAGCCACCGTGCTTGCGTACCAGTCGATACAGCCAGCGCTCGATACCGCCGGTCAGGCGGAAGTAGTTGGCGTCGATGGTCAGCACCAGGCTCTCTTCGAACACACCGGCATAGAACCAGTCCGGCAGGATCATCTCGATGCCCAGCGGCCGGCCTTGGCCGTCCGCGCGTTCCTTCCATTCGTTGATCCACGAGAAGCGATGCAGCCGCCGCGCATTGGGTTGGCGAATGGATGTGGCTATGCTGGTGGACTGCAAGCGATCCAGCGCAGCCTTGAGGCGCTGGTAGTCGCGCAGCGACGTGCCGCGGCCGATGAAGCGCAGGATCTCGTAGGGTGTAGCGGCCATCAGCCGCGACGAACGAATCCCCGCATCGCGCGCCTCGACGATCTGGCTGGCGGCCCAGATCAGGATGTCGGCATCCCATATCGTCGCCAGGCCATGCTCGGCCGTGCCCTCGACCCGCACGGTCACGCTGCTGGTGCGGAAGTCGATCGGCACTGTGCGCTTGCTCTTGGCCAGCGAAAAGAACGGGTAGGCCATCAGGTCCTGCGCATCGCGCGCCGGCAGCTCGCCGGAGAAGGCATGGAATAGTTCGAGCTGCTCGCGCTGCGGGTCGTGCCCGATGTCCATCAGTGACGGTGCCCATCGCCGATCACCGCACGCCGGGACGGTGCGCGCTGTGTTGTTCAGCGTATTCGGGGTCGGACGTCATCTCAAAGCTGCGCGCATCGGCCCAGGTTTCGAGGTCGATGACGGCGTACATCACGCGCCGGCCAAACTTGCGAAAGCGCGGCCCGCCGCCGATGACGCGCTGCTTTTCCAGTGTGCGCGGCGACAGCCGCAGGAATTCGGCGGCTTCGTTGTTGGTCAGGTAACGCGCCGGCTGCTGGGCGGTGGTGGGTGTGGCTGCGGGTACGTGTTGCGGCCGTAACGGTGCGGGTCTCATGGCATGTGCCTCCATCGGTCAAGATCGCCGACGAAGCAATCGCCGCCGGATGGAAGCAGTCTCGGGAAAGTCAGGCGTTCTGCGCAGGGACGT
>JANXXS010000124.1 GCA_025350505.1 Burkholderiales bacterium | reverse complement strand
TTCGAACCCCTGTAATCACCGTGAAAGGGTGGTGTCCTAGGCCTCTAGACGAAGGGGACTCACGTCGACTCTTTGGTGGAGGTAAGCGGGATCGAACCGCTGACCTCTTGCATGCCATGCAAGCGCTCTCCCAGCTGAGCTATACCCCCATCGATTCGTCAGGAAAACCCAAGATTATAGCGAGGCCGGGCCGACCGCCATCAGCCGCTCCCGCACCGCCCGGCGTGGGAAGAGTGCGAGCACGACGTCGAGCGACGGCGTCTGGGCCCGGCCGCAGACGACGACGCGCACCGCCGGCGCGAACTGGCCCATCTTCAGACCGTGCGCGACCAGCGTTTCCTTCACGGCGGCGGCGATGCCGGGCGCAGTCCACTCCGCGCCTTCCAGCTTGCCCGCAAGCGTCGTCAGCGCCGGGCGCACGGCGTCGGCGACGTGCTGCCTCATGTCTTCCATGCTCGGCGACACCGGCGTGAAGAACATCGCCAGCCAGCCTGCCAACTCGGAGCCGGTGTTGCAACGGTCCTTGAACAAGGCGCAGGCGCGGCCCAGCCATTCGTCGTCGGGCGCGGCGATGCCTCGACGTGCGAGCTGCGCCTTGACAAGCAACGAGAGCGCATCGTCCGGCAGCGCCTTCAGGTAGTGCGCATTGACCCAGGCGAGCTTGGCGGCGTCCCATTGCGCCGGGTGCTTGGCCAGATGGCTGCCGTCGAACCAGGCGACCATCTGTTCGCGGCTGAACAGCTCCTCGTCGCCGTGGCTCCAGCCCAGTCGCGCCAGGTAGTTGAGAATGGCCTCGGGCAAAAAGCCCTCTTCCTCATACGCGGTGACGCTGACCGCGCCCTTGCGCTTGGAGAGCTTTTGCCCGTCGTCGCCCAGGATCACCGGCACGTGCGCGAACACCGGCAACGGCGCGCCGAGCGAGTGAAAGAGGTTGATCTGCCACGGCGTGTTGTTGACGTGCTCGTCGCCGCGAAAGACATGGCTGATCCGCATGTCCCAGTCGTCGACGACGACCGCGAAGTTGTAGGTCGGCACGCCATCGGCGCGAACGATGACGAGGTCGTCGATCTCGTGGTTGGAGATCGAGATCGGCCCCTTGACGAGGTCGTCCCAGGTGACCACGCCATCGGCTGGATTGCGAAAGCGGATCGCCGGCGCAACACCTTCCGGCACGGGTGGCAAGGTCTTGCCCGGCTCGGGGCGCCATCGGCCGTCGTAGAGGGGCTTTTCGCCGCGCGCACGCTGCGCCTCGCGCATCGCCTCGAGCTCTTCGGGCGTGGCGTAGCAGTGGTAGGCCTTGCCCTCGGCGAGCATGCGATCCGTGACCTCACGGTAGCGGTCCAGCCGCTGCATCTGGTAGATCGGCCCTTCGTCGTGATCAAGACCCAACCAGCGCATCGATTCGAGAATCTGCGCCACCGACTCCTCGTTCGAGCGGGCGACGTCGGTGTCTTCGATGCGCAGCACGAAGCTGCCGCCGTAGTGGCGCGCGAAGGCCCACGAGAACAGCGCCGTGCGCGCCGTGCCGAGGTGCAGAAACCCGGTCGGCGAAGGCGCGATGCGCGTGCGCACGCGACCCTGCACCGCCGGCACGTGCGAGCTGCCGATCACGGGCTGCCGAGGCCGCGCAACAGGTCGGCCTTGATGTCTTCGACGTCGTCGAGCCCGACCGCCACGCGCACCATGCCCTGCACGATGCCGGCCGCCTGGCGCTGGTCTTCGCTCAATCGACCGTGCGAGGTGCTGGCCGGATGCGTGATCGTCGTCTTGGTGTCGCCGAGGTTGGCGGTGATGGAAAGAATCTCGGTCGAGTCGATGACGTGGAATGCGTTCTTGCGCGCCGCCGCGGCATCGCCCTTCTTCGCGCCAACGATGAATGAGACGACGGCGCCGCCGCTGTTGCGTTGCTGCGCCATCGCCAGCGCGTGCTGCGGGTGCGAGGCCAGGCCCGGGTAGAAGACGCGCTCGACGCCGGGCTGCGCCTCGAGCCAGTGCGCCAGCGCAAGCGCCCTTTCGCTTTGCGCCTGCATGCGGATCGAGAGCGTCTCCAGTCCTTTCAGCACCACCCAGGCGTTGAAGGGCGAAAGCGTCATGCCGGCGCTGCGCATCACCGGCACGAACTTCTCGTTCACGATCTGCTCGCTGGCGCAGATCGCGCCGGCGATGACCCGGCCCTGCCCGTCGAGGTACTTGGTGCCCGAGTGGATGACGAGGTCGGCGCCGTACTCGACCGGCCGCTGCAGCGCCGGCGTGCAGAAGCAGTTGTCGACGGCCAGCCAGGCGCCGGCATCTCGCGCGATGGCCGAGAGGGCGCGGATGTCGCAGACCTCGGTCAGCGGGTTGGTCGGCGATTCGGCGAAGAGAAGCTTCGTGTTCGGCTTCACCGCCGCCTGCCATGCCGCCACGTCGGTCTGCGAGACGAAGCTGGTCTCGACGCCGAACTTGCCGAACTCGCGGCCGAACAGCATCACGGTCGAGCCGAACACGCTCTGCGAGCAGATGACATGGTCGCCGGCCTTGAGCAGCCCCATGCCGAGGAGCAGGATCGCGCTCATGCCCGACGAGGTGGCGATGCACGCGCTGGTGCCTTCCATCGCGGCCAGCCGGCGCTCCATCATCGTCACCGTCGGGTTGGTGAAGCGCGAGTAGATGAAGGCCTCTTCCTCGTTGGCAAAGCGCGCCGCCGCCGTCGCTGCGTCGGGCTGCACGAAGCTGCTGGTGAGAAAGAGCGCCTCCGAGTTCTCGCCCCAGGCGCTCGGTGGCAGGCCCTCACGCACAGCCAGCGTGTCGAGCCGCGTCTCGGGCGGCAGCTTCACGCGGGGAATCTTTCCTTCGCTCATCAGGCGGTCTCTGCCGCGCTTTGCAACGCCAGGCGCGAACGGTCGTCGTTGCTCGCGTCTTCCTCGTCGCCCTGGGCGCCGCGCTGCGCCGCCATGGCCGCGAACTCGTCGGCGCTGACGTCGCCGGTGATGTAGTGGCCGTCGAAGCACGAGGCCTCGAAGCCGTCGAGCTTGGGGTTG
>JANXXS010000108.1 GCA_025350505.1 Burkholderiales bacterium | reverse complement strand
CGCGTCGCTCTACGCCAAGGTGATCGAGATCACCGGCAAGACCGCGGTCCTGCGCACGCTGAAGGACTACACGCACCAGAAGAACTCGGTCTGGGGCGTGATGGCGCGAAACCGCGACCAGAACTTCGCCTTCAACCTGCTCATGGACCCGGACTGCGACTTCATCACCCTGACCGGCACCGCCGGCTCGGGCAAGACCCTGATGTCGCTGGCCTCGGGCCTGGCCCAGGTGATGGACGACCGCCGCTACACCGAGATCATCGTCACCCGCGTCACCGTGCCGGTCGGCGAGGACATCGGCTTCCTGCCCGGCACCGAGGAAGAGAAGATGGGCCCGTGGATGGGCGCCCTCGACGACAACCTCGAGGTGCTTTCCAAGACCGACAGCGGCGCCGGCGAATGGGGCCGTGCCGCGACCAACGACCTGGTCCGCTCGAAGATCAAGATCAAGAGCCTGAACTTCATGCGCGGCCGTACCTTTCTGAACAAGTTCGTCATCATCGACGAGGCGCAAAACCTGACGCCCAAGCAGATGAAGACGCTGATCACGCGCGCCGGCCCCGGCACCAAGATCGTCTGCCTCGGCAACCTGGCGCAGATCGACACGCCCTACCTCACCGAGGGCTCGTCGGGCCTGACCTACGCGGTCGACCGGTTCAAGGGATGGGCCCACTCGGGCCACGTCACTCTCGCACGCGGCGAGCGCTCGCGGCTCGCCGACTTCGCTTCCGAAGTGCTCTGAGCGCGGCGGCGGTCAGGCCGCGGTGGCCGCGGCGATCGCCTTCTTCGGATTGACAAGGTTGCGCCTGCCGTCGGCCGAACGGTCGGCGGTGTCGACGATGATGCGGATCAGCTCGGTGGGCGTGAGCTTCGGGTTCACCGCGAGCAGCTTGCCGGCCAGGTTGGCGACCTGCGGCGACGCCATCGACGTGCCCGAGAGCGGCACCCGGCTGCCGCCCGGCAGATAGCTCTCCACCTGGTAGCCGTTGGCGTGCACCTTGACGGTCGGGCCGTAGCTGGTGAACGACGCCTCTTCGCCGGCGCTGTCGACGGCACCGACCGTGATCAGGTTGGGCAGCGTGATGCCGCTAGGCACGGACTCGATGAAGCTGGCGTCGTTGTTGCTGTTGCCCGCTGCCGTCACGAACAGGATCTCGGGCGCACTGCTGAAGGCCCTGGTCAGGGAGCTCGTCTGGATCTCGAAGTACTGGCGCGCCAACGCCTTGCGTTCGTCGGCGGTCTTGCCGATGCCGCACTTCTCGAGGTCGGACTCGAAGTCGCCGACGCTACCGCCCCAGCTCATGTTGACAACACGCACGTGCTCGCGCTTGAAGAAGTCGACGTAAGCCTGCGATGCTGCGGCATCGCGTTCGGCCAGCTCGCGGCTCGGGCAGGGATCGGGCTTCAGCGTATAGCCGAACTCGATGCGGCCGACGACGAGGCGGGCCGCTGGGTTGCCGGCCAGCGAGATGCCGGCGACGTGCGTGCCGTGCGAATAGTCGCCGGCCATGCCGAGTTCCTCGACGGCCGGCTTGTACTGGTCGGGCGTCAGCCCCGACAGGTAGCGCTTGACCTCGCTCGCTTCCTTGCTGTCGATGTTCGACCGCAGGTCCGAGAAGCCCTTGGTGCGCGACATCATCTCGGCGACGCGGCCTTGCTGCGCCGCCGGCAACGGCATCAGTTCGCCGGTGGTGGGACGGCTGTACTTGTCGAAGGCGATGACCGCGGGCTGCCCTTTCTCGCGCACCAGCTGGCTCGAATAGAGGCTCGTCTCGACGCCGCTGTCCCACACGCCGATGGCGACCGGGCCGCGCGTCTGCGCCGGCTGCAGGGTCACGTCGCGCGCGGCCCAGATGTCGGCCTTCTGCGCCTGGTGCGCGGCGAGGTAGCTGCCGTAGGTGTCGACCAGCGTCTGCTTCAGCGGCAGAAAGGCGGTCAGCGCGAAGCGGGCGCTGGCGACGCCGGGCGCGAAGTCGGAGCTGAGCGAGCCGCTCCGGTCGACGATCGGCTGCATCACCTCGCGCACCTGGCCGAGGACCAGCGCCTCGCCGATCAGCTCGGCGTTGGCCTTGGCGCCCTTGATGTCGTTCTCGATGACGGCGTAGGGCAGCGGCGCGAGCTCGCGCTGGATCGTCTCGGCGACGGCCCGCCGATAGGCGTCGCCCGACGGCCCGCTGCTCTTCGCCGCGGCAGCCATGGCTTGCAGCCGCAGGCCGGCGATCAGCTTGTCAGACGGCTTGTCCTGCAGGGCGCGGAACTCGGCCACGCGGGTCATGGCACTGTCGTAGCGGCCGTCGAGGTAGTCGAGCGTGGCGAGCAGGTTGATCAGGCCGCGCCGCGTCGCCCCGTCGGCGGTGTCGTAGCCGGCGAGCACGCTTTCGGTGTCGCGGCGGACGGCGGCGGCGAACGGGGCGAAGCGCTCGGGCGAGCGCACCAGGTCTTCGACCTTGCCGTCGATCTTGTAACTGAAGCGCGGCAGGTCGGCGGCCTTGTCGATGCGCGGCTTCGTTTGCGCGACTGCAACGCCGGTCGCCAGTGCGACGAAGACCCACAGCAGACGACGTGGCTGGAACGCTTTGAGGAACATGTGACGTAAGAGATGGCGTCGCGTGGACGAAGAGGCGCGATGCTACCGGCGGCGTCGCCGCGATCAAGGCACCGTGCGACGAACTGCGGATTTCCGGGATCAGGCGGCGCCGACGACGTCGCGCAAGCCTCGCAGGGCGGCCGGGTCCTCGATCGTCGTCAGGTCGCCCGGATCGCGGTGCTCGCAGATCGCCTGGATGGCGCGGCGCAGCAGCTTGCCGGAGCGCGTCTTCGGCAAGGCGTTGACGAAGAAGACCCGCGACGGCCGGGCGAGCGCGCCGAGCTGGGTGTCGACCGTCCTCATGATGTCGCCTTCGAGCTTCAGCCGCGCGCCGGCGTCGTCGAGCGGTTCGGCGTCGCGGACGACGACAAAAGCCATCGCCACCTGCCCCTTCAGCGCGTCGGCGACGCCGACGACGGCGACCTCGGCGACGCTCGGATGGCTCGAGATGCTCTCCTCGATCTCGCGCGTGCCCAGGCGATGCCCGGCGACGTTGATGACGTCGTCGGTGCGGCCGAGGATGAAGAAGTAGCCGTCGGCGTCGCGGATGCCCCAGTCGAAGGTGTTGTAGACCATCCGGCCGGCGATGCTCTTCCAGTAGGTCTCGACGAAGCGCGCGTCGTCGCGCCAGACCGTCTGCATGAATCCGGGCGGCGTCGGACCTTCGATGACGACGACGCCCTTGGTGTCAGGCGTGACGATGTCCAGGCCGGTCGCCTCGTCGACGATCTTCACGTCGTAGCCGTACATCGGCACGCCGGGACTGCCGAGCTTGCTCGGCGCCTGCTCGATGCCGTTGGCGATGGTCAGGATCGGCCAGCCGCTTTCGGTCTGCCAGTAGTTGTCGATGATCGGCTTGCCGATCGCCTCGCCGATCCAGCTCGCGGTCGGCTCGTCGAGCGGCTCGCCGGCGAGGAACAGCGCCCGCAGCGACGACAGGTCGTATCGGCTCAACTGCGACGGGTCCTGCTTTCGCAGCACGCGGATGGCCGTGGGCGCGCTGAACATGGCGGTGACCTTGTACTTCTCGACCAGGCTCCACCAGATGCCGGCGTCGGGCCTGATGGGCAGGCCCTCGTACATGATGGTCGCCATGCCGGCGATGAGCGGGCCGTAGACGATGTAGCTGTGGCCGACGACCCAGCCGATGTCGGAGGCGCACCAATAGACCTCGCCCGGCTTCACGCCGTAGAGATTCTTCATCGACCAGGCGAGCGCCACGCAATAGCCGCCGGTGTCGCGCACCACGCCCTTGGGATAGCCGGTCGTGCCCGACGTATAGAGAATGTAGAGCGGATCGGTCGCCTGCACCGGCACGCACGGATGCGGC
>JANXXS010000070.1 GCA_025350505.1 Burkholderiales bacterium | reverse complement strand
GCCTTTGCAGCACGCGGCGACAAGGTCGCCTTCGTCGCGCGTCACGCCGACAAGGTCGCGGCCACGGCGCGCCGCATCGCAGGCAGCCACGGCGTCGTCGGCGACGTGTCGAAGAAGGAAGACACGCACGCGATCGCCTTGCAGGTCGGTGCCGCGCTCGGCGGCCTCGACGTGCTGATCCACAACGCATCGACGCTCGGCCCGGTGCCGCTCGCCCTGCTTGCCGACACCGAGTGCGAGGACTTCGAAGCCGCGCTCGCCACCAACGTGCTCGGCCCGTTTCGCTTGACCAAAGCCCTGCTCGGCCTGCTCTCGGCCTCGGCGCGAGAGAACGGGGCGCAAGGCTCGCGATCCATGGTCGTCAACGTCACGAGCGACGCTGGCGTGTCGCCCTACGCCGGCTGGGGCGCGTATGGCGCGAGCAAGGCGGCGCTCGCGCACATGAGCCGCATCTGGGACGAAGAGCTGCGGCCGCACGGCGTTGCCGTCGTCGCCATCGACCCGGGCGACATGGACACGCCGATGCACGCCGCCGCCCTGCCCGAAGCCGACCCGGCCACGCTCAAGCGGCCACGCGACGCGGCACGCGAGATCGTCGAGCGGATCGACCGCGAGCGCGTCGCCGTCGCCACCGGGAGCAGCGCATGAAAGCCGCCGCGCATCCGGTGCAGCGTCCGCTCGACGCGCGCCTGCTCGCGGTCGACGCGGCCGGTCGCATCGCCCACCACCCGCGCGGCCGGCTCGCCGAATTGCTCGTGCCGGGTGACCTCGTGATCGCCAACGACGCGGCGACCTTGCCCGCCAGCCTGACCGGTCGTCATGTCGCCAGCGGCGCGCCGATCGAGCTGCGCCTGGCCGGCCGCGGCTCGCTCGCCGTCGATGACGTGCGGGTCTTCAGCGCGATCGTCTTCGGCGCCGGCGACTACCGCACGCGCACCGAAGACCGACCCTTGCCGCCGCCGCTTCTTCCCGGCGACCGGCTCGCCCTCGGCCCGCTCGACGCCGAGGTGCGGCGCACGCTCGGCCATCCGCGCCTCGTCGAGATCCGCTTCAGCGGCAGCGCCGACGCGATCTGGGCCGGCATCGCCCGGCACGGCCGGCCGGTGCAGTACGCACACGTCGCCGAGCAGCTGTCGCTCTGGGACGTGTGGACGCGCGTCGCCGCGCTGCCCGTCGCCTTCGAGCCGCCGTCGGCCGGCTTCGCCATCGACTGGCATCTGCTCGACGCCTTGCAGGCGCGCGGCATCGGCTTCGCGACCTTGACGCATGCTGCCGGCCTGTCATCGACCGGCGACGCGGCGCTCGACGCCCGCCTGCCCTTCGACGAGCCCTATCACTTGCCGGCATCGACCGTGGCGGCGATGCAAGCCACGCGTGAGCACGGCGGCCGCGTCGTTGCCCTCGGCACGACGGTCACGCGCGCGCTCGAACACGCGGCCTCGCGGCCCGGCGGCCTCGCCCCCGGTGACGGCCTCGCGAACAACCGGCTCGGCCCGACGAGCCGGCTCTGCATCGTCGATGCGCTCGTCAGCGGCACGCACGAGCCGGGCTCGAGCCACCACGAGCTGCTGCGCGCCTTCGTCGACGACCAGACGCTGGCCCGCATCGATGCCGCACTCGAGGCCGGCGCCTACCGCACGCACGAGTTCGGCGACTCGGTGCTGATCGAGCACATGCCCGCGAAGCGCGCCTGCGCTCAGGCGCGCTGGAACTTGAAGACGGCGACGCTGGCCAGCAGGTTGGGCCAGCTGCGCACCGCCTTGCCCGCCTGAATGCCGAAGGCATCGAGGATCGCCAGGCCGTCCTTCTTCGCCAGCACCTCGAAGTCGGCGTACGTGCCGACGCGGATGTTCGGCGTGTCGTACCACTGGTAGGGCAGCACCCGCGTCACCGGCATGCGGCCGGCGGCGACGTGCAGGCGGTTCGGCCAATGTGCAAAGTTCGGAAAGCTGACGATGCCGACCCGGCCGACGCGCGCCGTCTCGCGCAGCATGCGCTCGGTGTTCCTCAGGTGCTGCAGCGTGTCGAGCTGGAGCACGACGTCGAAGCTCTGGTCCTCGAACAGCGACAGGCCCTCTTCGAGGTTGAGCTGGATGACGTTGACGCCGCGCTGGTGGCAGGCCAGCACATTCTTGTCGTCGATCTCGATGCCGTAGCCGCGGCAGCCGCGCTCGCGTTGCAGCAGCGACAGCAGCTCGCCGTCGCCGCAGCCGAGGTCGAGCACACGAGCGCCGTTCGGCACCAGCGCCGCGATCAGCTCGATGTCCTTGCGGTCGCTCATGCGAGCTCTTTCGCGAGGCGATCGAAGCAGGCGCGCAACACGCCGTGATAGCGCGGATCGTCGAGCAGGAAGGCATCGTGCCCGTGCGGCGCCGCGATCTCGGCATAGCTGACGTCGAGCTTGTTGTCGACCAGCGCCTTGACGATCTCGCGCGAGCGCGCCGGTGCGAAGCGCCAGTCGGTGGTGAAGCTGACGAGCTGGAAGCGGCAACGCGCCGGCGCGAAGGTCGCGGTCAGGTCGCCGCCGTGCACGCGCGCCGGGTCGAAGTAGTCGAGGGCGCGCGTGATCAGCAGATAGGTGTTGGCGTCGAAGTACTCGCTGAACTTGTCGCCCTGGTGGCGCAGGTAGGCCTCGATCTGGAACTCGATGTCCTGCGTCGAGTAGCCGAGCGCGGCCCTTTGCAGGTCGCGCCCGAACTTGGCCTCCATCGCGTCGTCGGAGAGATAGGTGATGTGGCCGATCATCCTGGCCACGCGCAGGCCGCGGCGCGGGATCGCGCCGTGATCGGCGTAGTGGCCCTCGAAGAACTCTGGGTCGGTGACGATGGCGCGCCGCGCCACCTCGTTAAAGGCGATGTTCTGCGCCGAGAGGTTGGGCGCGGTGGCGATGGCGATGCACTGGCGCAGCCGCGCCGGATAGCGCAACGACCAGTCGAGCGCCTGCATGCCGCCGAGACTGCCGCCGATCACCGCGGCGAGCGTCGTGACGCCGAGCGCGCTGACCAGGCGCGCCTGTGCATCGACCCAGTCCTCGACCGTGATGACCGGAAAGTCGCTGCCGTAGGTGCGGCCGTTCGCCGCCGGATCGGGATTCGGGCTGGTCGGCCCGGTCGAGCCGAAGCACGAGCCCGGGTTGTTGACGCCGATGACGAAGAAGCGATCGGTGTCGAGCGGCTTGCCGGGGCCGATCAGGTTGTCCCACCAGCCTTCGCTCTTGTCCTGCCCCGCGTAGGTGCCGGCGACATGGTGCGAGGCGTTCAGCGCGTGGCAGACGAGCACGGCGTTGCTGCGCGCCGCATTGAGCGTGCCGTAGGTTTCGTAGGCGAGCGTGTAGTCGCGCAGCACGGCGCCGCTGGCGAGCGCCAGCGGCTCGTCGAAGTGCATCGATTTCGGCAGGACGTCGCCGATGGAAGGCATGAGGCGCAGCTCGCAAGACAAGAAAAAACCCGGCGCCGCCAAAGCGGGACACCGGGTTGCTGCGTCCTGTCTTTAGCCGAATTTATAGAGCGCCCGCAAGCCGGGACAAATCAGCGCTTCGAGACGAAGTATAGCGAGACGCCCCCGCACGGGCGCCTCGCATCGGCGGCACGCGCGGGCCGTGGCCCGCCGCGCCTCAGATCTGTCGGTCGCTGCGCGCCGCGGCGTAGAGGTCCTTGGCGAACTCGGGCTGCGTCGACTCATAGCGCCGCGCCAGCGCCATCAACTCCATGCGCGAGCGCGCGTCGTAGCGAGCGGCGCGGTCCGCGGCCTGACGCGCACGCGATGCCTCGAGGCTCGCTGCCAGGCGGCTGCCGATGCGCTCGACGGCGACGAACAGCCACGATGCGGCGGTCACCAGCCAGGCGGCTCCAGGCGACATGTCGCGCAGCGGCGGGACGAGGACATTGACCTTTTGCACGGACATGGGCTTCTCCTGTGGACGTCGCGCGCAAGAAGAGCGCGACCCCGGTAGACTAGGGTTTTCCCTAGTCTGATGGAAATTGCGATTCCGAACCGGCCCATCACGAGCGTGAATGCCGCGCGACAAAGTGCCGCTGCCGCCGGGTACGAGCGATGAACTTCCGCACCCTCGACCTCAACCTGCTGCGCGTGTTCGCCGCCGTCATGGTCGAGCGCAACGTCACGCGCGCGGCGGCGCAGCTGGCGATGACGCAACCCGCGGTCAGCAACGCGCTGCGCCGTCTGCGCGAAGCGCTCGGCGACGAGCTCTTCGTCACCGTGCCGAGCGGCGTCCTGCCGACGGCCCAGGCCGACGCCGTCTGGCCCGACGTACGCGCCGCCCTCGACCGGCTCAGCAACGCGCTCGATCCGCAGGGTTTCGATCCGACCCGCGACGAGCGCAGCTTTACGATGGCGATGGCCGACGCCACCGCGACGGTGCTGATGCCGGCCTTCGTCGCCTCGCTCGCTCGCGAGCAGGCGCGCGCCGACGTCCGCGTGCTGCCGCTGTCGTCGCGCGACCCGCGCGCGCAGCTCGAGCACGGCGCCGCCGATGTCGCGGTCGGCTTCTTTCCCGAAGTCGCGTCGGCGCTGGCCGCCGAAGGCGCGCGCGGCATGCTCGTGCTCGACCCGCTCTATCGCTGCGAGTACGTCTGCGTCATGCGGAGCCAGCACACCCTGGCCGGCGCGGCGGAGCTCACGCTCGACGACTACTGCGCCGCACGTCACGTTCGCGTCAACTTCGCCGGCCGACCGCGCGGCTTCGTCGACGAGGCGCTGGCGCGCGAGGGCCGCGAGCGTCGCGTCGTGCTCACCGTCAACCAGTTCTCGACCGCGGCTCGCGTCGTTCACGATTCGGACCTGCTCACGGTGCTGCCGCGCAGCTTCGTCGCCGCGAGCGGCCTGGCCGAAGGCCTGGCAGTGCGCCGCTTTCCCGGCCCGTTGCCGACGATCGAGGTCGGCCTGCTCTGGCATCGCCGCCACGAGCGCGACATGGCGCAACGCTGGTTGCGCGACACCTTCTCGGCCGCGGCACGCAGCCTGGGCATCGCCCCGACCGGCGCTGCCTCGGCCGCGCCGGCGACGAAGATCGCCGAAGGAACGCACTGACCGTTCGACACCGAGGAGGTGGCGCATCATCGGCATTGGCGATCGACGCTCAGGTGCGCCGCCTGCCCACACCATGGACTTTCAAGCCCTCCTCGACGGCATCGATGCCGACCTGCGCCCACAGCTCGGCAAGGAAGGCAAGGTCGCCAGCTACATCCCGGCGCTGGCGCGGGTGCCGATCGCCCGGTTCGGCATGGCCCTGCGCACCTGCGACGGCGTCGAGGCGGCCTGCGGCGACAGCGCCGTGCCGTTCTCGATCCAGAGCGTCTCCAAGCTGTTTACCCTGACCCTCGGCATGCGCCTGCTCGGCGACGCCTTGTGGGAACGCATCCATCGCGAGCCTTCGGGCAACCCGTTCAACTCGCTGCTGCAGCTCGAAAGCGAGCAGGGCGTGCCGCGCAATCCCTTCATCAATGCCGGCGCCATCGCCGTCGCCGACCGGCTCGTCAGCACGCTCGGCGCGGGCGCCAAACCGGGACTGCTCGAGATGCTCTCGGGCCTGGCCGGCGAAGCGATCTTCTTCGACGACGAGGTCGCCGCATCCGAGGCAGCGACGGGCTTTCGCAACCTCGCGTTGGCCAATCTCATGAAGAGCTTCGGCAAGATCGACAACCCGGTC
>JANXXS010000039.1 GCA_025350505.1 Burkholderiales bacterium | reverse complement strand
CTCGCGTGCGTTCAAGCAACGGCTTGGCAGCTCGCCGAGAGCGTGGTCGCGTAGCGGGTCTTGAGGTCGTCGCAGACGCGCGAACGGTAGGTAATGTGGTGCGTCGCGATAACGGGTTGCGCGTGACCAATGCGGGCAGGCTCTACCCGGTCTCCAAGTGGGGCTTCGTCAGCCAGGTCCAGGGCGGCTTCACGCACGAGGGGGCCTGCGTCGTCACCGCCCGCGCGGTGATGGTGCCGCGCGTCATGGGCAGCCGGCTGGTCTTCAAGCCACAGCGTTCGGCGACTGCCTTCGGCACCCAGCCCTCGGCCACCCGCGACCAGTGCCGCGAACTCGCCGCCGCCAAGCTCAAGGACGCGATCCTCGGGGTGCGCTCGGCGCTGATCGCCGATCAGAACTGATCGCGAAGCGGCGAGGCGAGCCGGGGGCCTGCGGGCGCGACCACGCGCCAAGCCTCCCTTGTCCCCGCAGCAGCCATTTCCTGGCGGTTTTGCGACGGCGGGAGGTCGCGCGCCCGACGAACTAACATTGCAGACCTCCTCTTCCCATCCAAAGTCCGCCCATGCCCAATGTTGCATCGATCCTTAAAGAGGAAATTTCCCGCGTCGCACGCAAGGAAGTTCGCCGCGAAACCGCGGCCCTGAAGAAGGCCTCCGCTGCCTATCGGGCCGAGATCGCTGCGCTGAAGCGGCGCGCTACGGAAATGGAGCGCCGCCTTCGCAGCGTCGACAAGAACGCCCGTCCTTCTGCAGCAGTCGCCGTGAATGACGAGTCGATCCCCGAGGCAACGCGCTTCAGCGCCAAGGGCCTTACCGCACACCGGAAGCGGCTCGGCCTGTCTGCGGCCGACCTCGGACTCTTGATAGGAGCCTCATCGCAGTCGATCTACAACTGGGAAAGCGGCAAGGCCCGCCCGAACGGGAAGTACCGGCCGATGATTGCCGCCCTGAAGACTGTCGGCAAGAAGCAAACCCTGGCGCACCTGGAAACCCTCAGGAGCGCGGCCTAGAAAAAGAATACGCCGCGCGAAAGCGGCTCTCGGTCGAGCGCGGTTGCTGGCCGGATCAGGCGATCGCAAGGCCCGCTGCGATGCCCGGTCGCATAAGAACCGCCTACTGATCGGCCGCCTGCCGACACCCCGTCCTTGCAAACGTCAGGTCGACGAATTCGGCCGGTATCGCAAGGTCGCTCAGCAGACGCTGAAAGCACGGGTGCTGGTGCAACAGCGTCGTGCCGGCCCGTTCGATCACGCCGAGGTGCGGCCCGGTGATCGTCCACAGCGTCGGTATCTCCTTGGCCTGGTCGCGCAGTGCGCGTTGCGCCGGATCACCGGGGCGCAACTGGTCGAAGTCGATCTCGATGGCGTAGACCTTCAGCCCTGCGAACTGCGGCTCGCCGGCGACGCCGGGCGGCGCGCCACCTCCGGCGGCGTTGAACTGCGACAACAGGGAATCGAGCTGGGCGTTGACGCTGCCGCTCGCCGAGTCGATGGGCAGCGACGCGACGGCACCGATCATGCCGAGGATGCCCGGACGGCTCGCGCTCTGGGAGATCTTGCCGGCCGGGTCGGCACGCGCGTTGACGACGATCACGGCCACCTTGCGCACGCGGCCGCTGTTGATCGCTTGCAGAACCGTGCCGCCCGCTCCTCCCGGCGCGCCGGCGGGCGCGACGATGGGTGCCGCGTAGGGCGAAGACAGGGCTTCGAGCAAGCCATGGATGGCCAGGTTGTCGGCCAGGCCGCCATCGAGCAGGTAGAGGTAGTCGATCCGGCGAAAGCTGTCCGGGCCATGGCGCAGATCGTTGGCGTAGCGGGCCAGCCTGAAGGCATCGACGTTGACGTAGGGCGCATAGGCGCCCTTGAGCCGGTTCGACACCCAGCTCGGCACCGCCACGCGGGCGCAGCGTTCGGCCGAGTAGTTGCGCAAGGCGATCGGCGTGAAGATCACCGGCACGGCCGCGGAGGCGGCGACGCCCGAGGCGATCGATTGCGCGTCGAGGTCGGCGCAGATGTCGTCGAAGCGTTTCGGCGTGAAAGCGAACACCTCGCCGGAAGCCATGTCCGTGCTGTTCAGGATGAGGTAGGGCTTGCCGGGCTGGTTCAGCTCCGCGAAGGTCTTCTGCCCGAACAGCTCGCGGTCGAGCAGTTCCTCGACCAGGTCGCTGCGGGAGGTTCCGCCGAGGGCGGAAGTCACCCAGTGCAGCGGATTGAGGGCTTCGGCGCCGAGCGTTCGGGTGTTGTCGAGGGCCAGGAATTCGGGCTCGAAGCGGTCCAGGCCAGCGGCCCCGTAGAGCGCGAACTGCGCCGCAATGACGCTGCCGCCGGAGACGGAAGAGACGACCGCGATGTCGTCGATCAGCGCGCGCGGCGCGCCGTCGCTGGACGTATAGCGGTACTTCTGCAGTTCGCGCAGGACGACCCAGCCGAGCGCCGCGGCGCGGGAGCCGCCGCCGGAGAGGGCCACCAGGATCAATGGCCGGTCGGGGTGCGAAACGTCGACGGCGCGGCGCTCCACATTCGTACGGCCCGCTTCGAGCGGCGCGTTCTCGAAGCGCGTCGTCGCACAGCCCTGTGCCAGCAGCAGGACCGCCAGAGCCGGGAGCAGGCTACGCATTCTTGTTCTTCTTCTTCTTCGCTGCCGGGGCCGCCGCCGATCTGGTCGCCGGCGCGGCGGCGGCGGACGGCACGAACGCGACCACCATGGGCTTGACCATGGAGGTCCCCGTGAGCACGACATCCTGACTGGCCGGCACGCAGGCGCCACCGTCGAGCGTGATCTGATATTCGTCGCTCGGCAGCATCAGGATGTGGTTGGTGAAGCCGACGCCTACGCCGTCGGCCAGCACCGCGCGCTGCTCGGGAAAGGTGACGAGCAAGAATTGAATGGCCATGACATCTCCATCGGCGAAGGAATCGTTCACGCGCATAGTGTGAGCGCGACGCGCCGGGTCGACAACTCGGGCGAAGGTGCGACTTGTCGCGCAAGATGCTCGATCGGCGGCTCGAGCCGCAGTTTCAGGAACGACACGTGCAACTCGCAATGATCGGCCTCGGCCGCATGGGCGCGAACATGGTGCGGCGCCTGCAAAAGCGCGGCCACGCAATCGAGCGCCAGGGCGTCGACGTCGCCGAGGTCGCGGCGCGACTGCAGAAGAAAGGCGGCGAAGCCTTCGCGACGTCGTGGCGCGCCCTGCTCTCCGGCCTCGCCGACAAGACCGCGCAGCTCGCGGCAGCCGGCGTCGCCTCCTGACCGACCGACCGTGGCCATCCGCATCGACCCGCTCGCCGGCAAGCCGCCAGCCGACTCGGCGCTGGTCGACGTCGATCGGCTCGTCGCCGCCTACTTCGAGCGGGTGCCCGATCCCTCCGTGGCCGCGCAGCGCGTCGCTTTCGGCACCTCGGGTCACCGCGGCTCGTCGTTTGCCACCTCGTTCAACGAATGGCACGTGCTGGCGATCAGCCAGGCCCTCTGCGAGCACCGGCGCGCCGCCGGCATCGACGGACCGCTCTTTCTCGGCATCGACCCCCATGCGCTGTCGAAGCCGGCGGCCTGGAGCGCGCTCGAGGTGCTGGCGGCGAACGGCGTCGATGTGATGCTCGCCGCCGGCGACGAGTACACGCCGACGCCGGCCATCTCGCACGCCATCCTCACCCACAACCGCGGCCGCACCAGCGGGCTCGCCGACGGCATCGTCGTCACGCCTTCGCACAACCCGCCAGAAGACGGCGGCTTCAAGTACAACCCGCCGAACGGCGGCCCGGCCGGCACCGACATCACCGCGGGCATCGAGCGCGCAGCCAACGGCTACCTCGAACGCAAGCTCGCCGGCGTGCGCCGCGTCGGCGCGGCCGAGGCGCTGCGCGCGGCGACGACACACCGGCACGACTACCTCGGCCGCTACGTCGCCGACCTCGGCAACGTCGTCGACCTCGTCGCGGTGCGCGACGCCAGGGTGCGCATGGGCGTCGATCCGCTCGGCGGCGCCGGCGTGCACTACTGGGCCCGCATCGCCGAGCACTACGGGCTCGACCTGACCATCGTCAGCGACGAGGTCGACCCGACCTTTCGCTTCATGACGCTCGACCGGGACGGCCGGATCCGCATGGATCCGTCGTCGCCGTACGCGATGCAGCGGCTGCTGGCCGTCAAGGACCGCTTCGACGTCGCCTTCGCCTGCGACACCGACCACGACCGGCACGGCATCGTCACGCCGGGCGGCGGCCTGCTCGCGCCGAACGCCTACCTCGCCACGGCCATCGACTACCTCTTCGCGCACCGGCCGCGGTGGCCGGCGCCTGCCGCCGTCGGCAAGACGGTGGTGAGCACGAGCCTGATCGATCGCGTCGCGGGCCGCCTCGGCCGCCCGCTCTACGAAGTGCCGGTCGGCTTCAAGTGGTTCGCCGCCGGCCTGCTCGAAGGCTCGCTCGGCTTCGCCGGCGAGGAGAGCGCGGGCGCCTCCTTTCTGCGTCGCGACAGCAGCGTCTGGACCACCGACAAGGACGGCATCGTGCCGGCTCTGCTTGCAGCCGAGATCACGGCGCGCACCGGCCGCGATCCGGGCCGCGCCTACGAGGAGCTGGCCGGCGCGCTGGGCCGCATGTTCACCGATCGGGTCGACGCTGCCGCGAGTCCCGCGCAGAAGCAGCGGCTGGCCGCGCTCGCGCCGGCGCAGCTTGGGGCGAGCGATCTCGCCGGCGAGCCGATCGAGCGCGTCCTGGCGAAGGCGCCCGGCAACGACGCGCCGATCGGCGGCATCAAGGTGATCGCGAAGAGCGGCTGGTTCGCGGCGCGGCCGTCGGGCACCGAGGAGATCTACAAGATCTACGCCGAGAGCCTCACCAGCGCCGAGCACCTGCAGCGGATCCTCGAGGAAGCGCAGGCGGTGGTCGACCGCGCCATCGCCGCGCCGGCGGCACGTTGAACGGCCCGGCCACACGACGCGGCTGCCCAGATAGTGAGAACTTGGCGCCGCGCGACACCGAGCGGCAGGAGGGGTCATGCGCGCGCGGTAGGATGGTTCGACACCGCCGCCATGCAGAATCTGCCAACCGCTCGCCCCTGAATGTCGCCGTCCTGGCTCATCGTCGTCGCCTCGCTGTTGTTCGCGACCATGGGCGTTTGCGTGAGGCTTGCATTCGATCACTACGGCAGCGGCGAGATCGTGATGTATCGCGGCGTGGTCGGTGCCCTCATGATCGGCGCGATGAGCCGCTGGCGCGGCGACTCCCTGCGCACAACGGTGCCGGCGCAGCATTTCCTGCGCAGCTTCAGCGGCGTGGCTGCCTTGTGCCTCTGGTTCTACGCCATCGGCGAGCTGCCGCTGGCCACCGCCATGACGCTGAACTACACGTCCTCGTTGTGGCTGGGCCTGTTCCTGCTCGGGGGCGCCGCGGTGTGGCGGCGCCAGCCCGCGGAGCTGGGACTCGTGCTCGTCGCGGCGGTCGGCTTCGCGGGAGTCGTGCTGGTGCTGCGGCCGACCATCGAGCACGATCAGTGGTGGAACGGCCTCGCCGGCCTGCTCTCGGGCATGGTCTCGGCGGCGGGCTACCTGCAGGTCGCGGCGCTGGGCCGCGCGGGCGAGCCGGAGAGCCGCATCGTCTTCTACTTTTCGATCGGCGGCATCGTCGGCGGCGCCGCCTTGAGCAGCTTGACCGGCTGGCACAGGCACACCTGGAGCGGCATCGGCGCCTTGCTGGCCGTCGGCGTGCTGGCGACGGTGGCGCAGCTGATGCTGACGCGCGCCTACGTGCACGGGCGCACGCTGGTCAATGCCAGCCTCCAGTACCTGGGCATCGGCTTCTCGTTCGTCTTCGGCGTGCTCCTGTTCGACGAGCAGGTCACCTGGACCGCAGCGCTCGGCATGCTCCTGATCGTCGGCGCGGGCGTGCGCGCCACGGCGCTGCGCAGCAGCCCCGCTGCCGTCCGGGGCCTTGCCACGAGCCGGCGCTGACCGAGCCCCCGTCAACCGCGCACAGCCGATCCCAACCCTGGAATTCGCATCCCCATGAGCAGAGCACCGGCCCATCTCCCACAACCCGCATTCAGCTCCGGCGGCGTCGGCATCGACGACGCGACGATCCGCGAGCTGTCGGCAGTGATCGAGCGCGCCTGGCTGGCCGGGCCGGATGCGGTGCATCCGGCGATCGTGCGCGAGGTCGTCGAATTCGTCATCGATGCGCTCGACACCGGGCGGCTGCGCGTCGCCGAGCGCCACGGCGTCGGCCGGTGGACGGTCAACCAGTGGATCAAGCAGGCGGTGCTGCTGTCGTTCAGGCTGACCGACAGCCGGCTGCTGCAGGTCGGCGGGACCTCCTACTTCGACAAGGTCGACTCCAAGTTCGCCGGCTTCGACGAGGTCGACATGCGCGCCAGCGGCGTGCGCACGGTGCCGCCGGCGATGGTGCGCCACGGCGCCTACCTGGCCCGCGACGTCGTCGTCATGCCCAGCTTCATCAACATCGGCGCCTACGTCGACCAGGGCACGATGGTCGACGGCTGGGTCAACGTCGGCTCGTGCGCGCAGATCGGCAAGCGCGTGCATCTGAGCGTCGGCGTGTGCATCGGCGGCGTGCTCGAGCCGGTGCAGGCGGCGCCGAGCATCGTCGAGGACAACTGCTTCATCGGCGCGCACTCGTCGGTCGTCGAGGGCGTGATCGTCGAAGAGAACTCGGTCATCGCCATGGGCGTGCATCTCGGCCAGAGCACGAAGATCCTCGACCGCGAGACCCGCGTGATCAGCTATGGGCGCATTCCGGCCGGGTCGGTGGTGATCGCCGGCACCTTGCCGGCCCCCGACGGCAGCTACAGCACCGCCTGCGCGATCATCGTCAAGAAGGTCGACGCGCAAAGCCGCGCCAAGACGAGCATCAACGAGTTGCTCCGGTCCTGAACCGGCGTCAGGTCTGCCCCTCGAGTGCGAGCGCGCGGGCGATGGCCTCGGCGAGCTCTTTCAGCTCGATCGGCTTGGACACGTGGTCGTTCATGCCGGCCTCGATGTAGGCCTCGCGGTCCTCGACCATGGCGTTCGCGGTCAGGGCGATGATCGGGATGTGCGCCACGCCGCCGCCGAGCGCGCGGATCCGGCGCGTCGCGGCCATGCCGTCGAGGTTGGGCATCTGGATGTCCATGAGAACGAGGTCGAAATGGCCGGCCGTGACCATGGCGACGACCTCCAGGCCGTCGCAGGCCACTTCGCAGCTGTGGCCGAGGTTCGCCAGCATGGCGCGGACGACGTGCTGGTTGACCTCGTTGTCCTCCGCCACCAGGACATGCAGCCCGCCGGCGAGGATGTCGGTGCCGGCGTCGAAGCTCGTGTCGGCGCTGGCGAGCCTCGGTGAGTGGCCGCGCTGCAGTGCCACGGTGACGCGGAAGGTGCTGCCCCGCCCGAGCTCGGTCTCGACGTCGATGCGTCCGCCCATCAGGTCGATGAGGCCGCGACTGATCGCCAGCCCCAGCCCGCTGCCGCCGTAGCGGCGGGCGATGCCGCTGTCGGCCTGCCTGAAACGCTCGAACAGTGACGACAGCGCCTCCGCGGCGATGCCGATGCCGGTGTCGCGCACGGAGGCGACGAACTCCACCCGGTCGTCCTCCAGCGGGCGACTGGCGACGTCGACGCTGACCGAGCCCTTTTCCGTGAACTTGACGGCGTTGCCGATCAGGTTCAGGAGCACCTGGCGCAGCCGCCCTTCGTCGCCGAGAAGCACCACCGGCAGGTCGCGCTGGAAGTGCACGCTGAACGCCAGGCCTTTCTCGTGCGCACGCGGCGCCGCCGAAGCCGCCATGTCCTCGACCAGGCGGCGAGGATCGAATTCCGCGTTCACCAGCTCGAGCCGCTCGGCCTCGACCCGGGACAGGTCGAGGATGTCGTTGATCAGTGCGAGCAGCGCCCTGCCGGAGCTGCGGATCGTGCGCGCATAGCTGCGCTGCTCGTCGCTGAGCTGGGTCTTGAGAAGCAGGCTGTTCATGCCGAGCACGCCGTTGAGTGGCGTGCGGATCTCGTGGCTCATCGCCGCCAGGAACTGCGACTTGGCGCGGTTCGACGCCTCGGCGGCGGCCTTGGCGCGCGTCAGCTCGCGTTCGGCCAGTGTCATGTCGCGCATGACGCTGACGACGCCGCCATCGGGCGTGCGACGCTCGATGACGTGGATCACCATGCCGTCCTGCAGTTCCAGCTCGAACATGCCATCGCCGCTGCGGTGGTTCGCAGTCCGCGTCTCGCGCCACGCGCCGCGCTCGGTCGGGTCGGCGACGGTGGCCTCTGCACCGGCTTCGACGAGGCGCCCGAACGGAACGCCGAAGTCGATCACCGGGCGCAGCCAGGGAAACATCTCGAGGTAGCGCGCGTTCCAGGCGACGACGCGGTCCAGGGCGTCGCACAGCAGGAAGCCGTCGGCCATCGACGCGAGGGCGCGGTCCATGTTGTCCTTGGCCCGGGCGAGGTCGAGCCGGGCGCGGGCGAGCCGGCCGATCTGCCAATGCGTGGCGCAACCCGCGGCGATGATCATGGCGATGAAGAGCGCGGTGACGATGGCGATGCCGTTGCGGTCCTGGCGCCAGTCGGCCAGTGCCGTCTCGCGCCGTATGCCGGCCGAAATGCGCAGCGACCGGTACAGCAAAGGCCGAACCGACAGGATCGAGTCCGCGCCGTCGAGCCGACCGGGCGCGTGAATGGGCGTGCCGTCGAGGGCGGCTGCGGACAAGGGTTGCGCGAGCCGCTCGCCAAGCGGGGCGGTGCTGGCCGGCACGCTGGCCAGCAGCTGCCCATCGTCGCGCTCCAGCGTCACGACCAGTCCGGGGATCTGCACCGACTGGGCGAGGATCGTGGTGATGATCGACACCGGCACCTCGGCAACCGCGAGCACGCGCCGCTCCGGCCCGAGACTCACGGCGCGGGCGAAGTAGATCGCGCGTTCGGAGGTGGCGATGTTGACCGCCGGCGCGCTGATCGCCAACGTCGGCGAAACCTGGCCCAGCGTGTCGTGGACGAATCGCGCCGACAGCGGCAAGCCCAGGCGCACCGTGGATTCGCGCGCGGCCGCGAGCACGTGGCCGTCGCCATCGATGACCACGAGGTCTCGATACTCGAGGTTGCGCTTGATCTCGCTGCGCAACACGTGCTCGGCCGCGTCGACCTCGAACGCGCCGCCGGGGGCGAGCAGGTCGCGCATGTCGGCAAGCAGCAGGTCGGTCTCGATCATCGTGCGATTGAGTGCCGCCTCGGCCCCGCTGACGAAGCGGGCGACGCGGCTCTCGGTCTCGACGATCGCGTCGTGCTGCGTGCGCACGATCAGCCAGGCGGCCGAGGCGGCCGCCGCGATCACCAGCGCCGACACCGCGCCCCAGATGGCGAGAGTGGAGCGGATTCGAGGCGAGGTGCTCGGCATGAAGGCGGCGCAATCTTTCGCGTCGGATCCGGCAGCGGGCTCAGCGAAGCTCGACGCCGGTGGCCCGACCGACGGTCAGCTGCCACGGCTGGGCGCACTGCGGTCCGCAGCGCTTGAGCCAGGCGGGAAGCACATTTTTGACCAGAATCTCGCGGCCCCTGACCGCATCCTCGGCGCTGGGACGAACTTCGATCATGCGGCCCTTGCGACCGCCGACGCAGCTTGCGGCGCCGACGTTGCAGGCGATGCCGCCACGGGTTTCGGTCTCGGCGTCGGTCCAGATCGCCTGCTCCAGCTTCGGCAATTCATGTTGCAGCAGGTCTTGAATATCCTTCGGCAAGGCGGCCCAGGCGGCGCCGTTGGCGACGAAGGCGGCGACGCCCCAGTTGACCGCCGTGGTCTGGATGTGGGTGGTGACCTCGTGCAGTCCGATCGCGTTGCCGGACATCGTGCCGGTGATGGCGCAATCGATGCTGCCTCTGCGCAGGCTGGCGACGACTTCGGCGAAGGCGGTCTGCACCGGTACGGCGCCGAGCGCGACGACCCAGTCCGACTGCGTCGCACTGGAAGTGCGAATCCTGCGTCCGCTCAGATCGGCCAGGCTGGCGACCGGCCTGGCGCAGAAGGTGACCTGCGCCGGATAGGCATAGAGCGCGAGCAGCTCGCTCCCGTAGCGATCGTGCAGCAGCTTCTTGAGGTGCGGACGAAAGGCGCCGACGCTGCGTCGCAAGGCGGCCATGTCCGGGTTCAGCCCGGCCAGGTCGGGCATCGCCAGCTCCGCATCGTCGACCGCGCTGAGGTTGAGGATCGCCGTTCCGAACGGCACGACGCCGAGCTGCACCAGTCGCAGCATCTCCTGGCCACGGATGCCGGCCCGGTCGAACGGCACGATCTCGGCGGTGGCGCGGCCGCCGCTCAGGCGAGCCAGCTCGCGGGTCCAGAAGGGTTCCTCATAGCGCGTGTACTGGTTCACGCCGGCCAGTCCGCCGACGACGCGCAGATGATGGGGCGAGACGGCAGGCGTCTGCGCCGCGCACGGGCCGGCCTGCAGCAGGCCGGCGGTCAGGGCCGCCGCGGCTGCGCCGCGCCAGCGAAGCGCGAGCGGGCTCCGGCGCGCGCGCCGAAACCAGCGCCCATCATCGATTCGCTGCATGCGCCCTCCGTAGTTTCAGCAGCTGGGCATTGTCGGCTCGCATCCCTGGACTCAGACGAGGAATATCAGGCCAGTTGCAGGGGAGTTCCAACTTTCTGCACGCTCCGCGCGCGCCCCGGCGCCTCGATGCGGCCGCGCCCGAGACCTGTAAGAACTTGTCAACGAACTTCCCCGGCGACCCCTCCGCGAGCCGGCGTCTCGGGCGTGGCGTCGTCAGGCGCGAGCAACTCTCCGAACGCGACCCGACACCCCAGCAGCAGCAAGCCCGCGCCCGCCACGAGCGCCGCGTGCAGGGCCCAGAACTCGCGACCGGGAAGGGTCTCGAGAAAGCCCGCGAGCCAGCCGACGAAGGTGTTGCCGATGAACAGGTGCAGGTAGTAGATGCCGATCACCAGCCCCTCGAGCCGCCTCGGCGCAACGCGTGAATAGAGCGCCAGACCCACGGGCAGGATATTGGCGAAGCCGAGATCGTTGACGAAGGTGTAGCCGAGCGTCCAGGCGAAGCTGACCTTCTCGTGCGTGGTCTCGGTGAGCGCGGCGGCGATGACGATCAGGGCCGGCCCGCCGGCGGCGAGCAGCGAGCCCAGCCCCATCTTCATCAGCTCGTCGGGCTCGCGCCGCCGCGCTGCCCACCAGCGCCAGAAGGCGATCGAGCCGACCATCGTCGCCGTGCTCATGACGGCGTCGACGGCCTGCAGCCAGGTGACGGGCACCTGCCAGCCGAACAGCACCAGGTCCATGTTCTTTTGCGACCACAGCGGGTAGGCGTTGGCGAACTGCTGGTTGCCGACGATCGAGAGCATCAACACCGGGATCAGCCCCACGAGCAGCGCCAGGCGCGCCATCTCGGCGCGGGTCAGCCTGGCGGGCGGCCCGGCCGCCTTTCTTGCGGCGGCGCCGAGCGCCGGCTCGGGCGGCAGCCAGCGCCGGCCGGCGAGGTAGACCACCAGGCCGATCAGCATGCCGACGCCGGCGGCACCGAAGCCCCAGTGCCAGGCGACCTTTTCGCCGAGCGTGCCGCAGACGATGGGCGCGAGGATGACCGCGATCTGCACCGCGAGCAGGAAGATCTGGAACGCGCTGGCGCGCCGCTTGTCGCCGGGTGCGTAGAGGTCACCGACCTGCGCCGCGACGTTGCCCTTGAAGCAGCCGACACCGACCAGCAGGCAGGCCAACGCGACGAGAAAGCTCGCCTCGAAGGCCATCAGGAAGTGGCCGAGCGCCATCAGGCTGGCGCCGATCACGACCGTCTTCGTGCGGCCGAGCACCCGATCGGCGAGCAGGCCGCCGAACAGCGGCGTCAGGTAGACCAGCCCGGCGTACAGCCCGAACACCGCAGACGCGAGCTGCTGCGGCGAGCGCGGCCCGGTGGCCTGCTCGATGAAGGCGCGCAACGCATCGATGCCGGCGACCTTGCCGATGTTCTGCGGCAGGAACAGGTAGTTGGAGAGATAGAGCACCAGCAGCGCCTGCATGCCGTAGAACGAGAAGCGCTCCCACAGCTCGCAGAACGAGAGCCAGCCGAGGCCGGCGGGGTGGCCGAAGAAGCTCTTGTCGTGGCGGGCGCGCGTGTCCGCAGGAATGCCGATCCGGCCCTCGGCGGCGATCGTGGCGGCGTTCATGGCAAGGGACTCCGGACGGCGGTGGCCGCGACTCTAACGCGGCCGGCGCGGCGCGAGATCGCCTCGGGACGCCACGGTATTGCCCGGACTCGCCGGTGTGCTTCGGGCCAGGGTTTGTACGTGTGTACAAGATGTTTGTACATCTGTTCAATGCTGCCATGGCATCTCTTCCACGGCGCGCTTCCACCGTCCGCTCGCCCGCCCGGCGCAGCCATGCGGCCGTGTCTCATGCGGTGCGCCCCGACCGTCGCCAGGCGATCCTGCTGGCGGCCGAGAAGCTGTTCGCGCAGCACGGCTATCACGCCGTGACGATCCGCCAGATCGCCGATGAGGCCGCAGTGCCCCTCGCCCTCGTGGGTTACTACTTCGGCCCCAAGCACGAGCTCTTCCATGCGATCTTCGCGCGCTGGCACCATTCGATCGAGGCGCGGCTCGCCGGCCTGCGCGCGGTGCGCAACGACCCCGCCGACCCGCGCACCCTGCCGCGCATCATCGAGGCCTTCGTCGGCCCGGTGCTGGCGTTGCGCGCGAGCGCCGAGGGCGAGTACTACGCGCTG
>JANXXS010000033.1 GCA_025350505.1 Burkholderiales bacterium | reverse complement strand
ATTGCTGCAACGCTGGCTTGACTACGCCATCAAGGCCGCCGGGATGACGCCGGCCATCGTAAACGACGATGCGCTGTTCAAGGCGTTCATGGACGACCTGGACAGTCGAAAGCACAGCCTAGTCTGCGATACCCGAGCCTTCCTCGTGCTGACCGCGCCCCTGCCATGACTGTCCTGCAATTCCCGCACAAGCCGACGGCGCTGGAAACCGCCGAGGACCTGATCCGGTCAACCGGCGGCCATCCGTTGCGGCTGGCGTCCATGTTGCCGTTTTGCCTCGCGATGATCGAGAACGAATATGCCACGACCGAGGCGCGCCGCTCAACCGCTGAAACCGCGCGCCGGCAGGAGATCGAGGCGGCCGAGCTGGGCCTGCGTTTCGCGCCCCTCGTGTGGCCGACGATCGAACCATGAGCCTCGTCACGCAAGCCTTCGTCTTCGAGCGCTACGGGCCGCGGCTGAACGTCGACCAGCTCGCCGAAGTCCTCGGCCTGTCGAAGGGCGCGATCTACAACCAGGTCAGCGCCGGCACCCTCGCCGTCAAGACTTATCTCGACTCTGGGAAGCGGTTCGCAGACTACCGCGACGTGGCCGAGCACCTAGACGCTTGCCGGGCTTTGGCCGCGTGAGGTCTTCCGGCCGCAGCTGCGTGTAGCGGCGCAGCATGTTCCAGGACTTGTGCCCGGTGACCAGCGCGACCTCCTGAATGCCATAGCCGGCCTCGAAGAGTTTCGATGTGCCGTCGTGGCGCAGGTCGTGGAAGTGCAGATCCGGGATCGCCAGCGCTCGGCAGGCCTCGGTGAAGTATTTCGAGAGCGTCGCTGCCTCGATCGGGAACAGCCGATCGTTCCCCTTCGCCGGCTGGCGCTTGGCGATCTCCCACGCTTCGCCGAGCAGCGGCACCTTCTCGAGCACTTGGCCCTTGCGCGGATGCTTGCGCAGCACCAGGGCGATGTGCGTCGCCGGGTCAATGTCCGAGCACTTCAGGCCGCACACCTCGCCGCGGCGCATGGCGCTGCACGCGGCGAACGCTGCCGCCTCGGCATAGTGGCGTCCTTTCGTTTCCAGCCAGCCGAGCACGCGGCGCAGCTCGTCCTCGGTCGGCCGGCGCTCGCGCTTCCCGCCGCCGCCGATCAGCCGCAGATAGGTCAGGGTCGGCCGGGCCGAGCCGACGACATCGGGCAGCGCCAGCTTGAGCTTGGCGCCGCCGTAGCGCAGCGCCGTACCGAGCTTCGACACGTCCATGTTGATCGTGTACGGGCCGGCCCCTTCCTCCCGGCGCATGGCGGCGTAGGCCACCAGGTGATCCGGCGTCACCTCGGCGACCCGGAGTTCGCCCAGCCCGCGCTCGAGCGCCTTCAGCATGTAGTGCTCGTTCGAGGTGTCGGCGATCGGCCTCGACTCGTCGCGGAGCCGGCGGTAGGCCTTGAGCACCTCGCCGAGCGTCAGGTCGCCGTAGGCGCTGCCCGACCCCTTGGCGATCTCCTCCTCGCGCTGGCGTGCCCAGATGTCGGCCTGGGCCTTCGTCCTGAAGGTCTTACACTGGCTCTTGTGACCCTTGCGGCGGATCAGAGCCCGCCACTTGCCGTTGACCTGCGTGACGCTTGCCACCGTATCACTCCCCGTCGCACCGCGGTAGCACCGCTCCGTGAGCCGGAATGTGTCCGGATGGGCGCATCATAGGTGCAGCGGCAAGAGCTTCCCCGCAGCGCGTCCCCGCACCCGGCGTAGTTCAAGGGATAGACTACCGGGCTATGCGCACCTCCCGTATCACCGGCATATCAGGCAGTTGCATATCGGCATCTTCGCCACCCCTGAGGCCGCCCGCGCAGCGTACCTCACGGCCAAGGGGCGCTTCCCCGACGCAACGCCGGACCTCGCATCGAAGGAGCTGCGGCACTACGCCGGCGGTGCGGGCGACATCAGGATGCCGGATGAGGCGGAGCGCGACCGGAAATAGGGCCGCTCACGGCCGCCGGAAGCGGTGGTGCAGGTCGAACAGGCTGAGCGCCTAGATTCCGCCCCCGCAGGGGTCCTCTTCCCACGTCAGGCGCGCCGCCATGCCGGTCGACGTGGCGACGAGCATCCCGACGATCCTGCCGTCTTCGCAGATCGGCCGCGCCATCATCTCGGCCTTGACGGCAGCCGGCGCTGGCAGGGGCTGCGCCGCGCATGCTGCGATGGCGAGCGCGAGGGTGGCGACCGCGAAGGCCGCCAGCGGCAAAGCGTGCTGTCTCATGGCGCGTCGTCTCCCCGTTCGGACTCGATGGGTTTGTCGGCTGTCAGCGCGTCATAGGAGCGCTCGCAGGCAGTGCCTGCGATGCCGCGCTCTTCGGCGATTGAAGCAAGCTGTCCCGCCGCCGCGGATCCCGCCGCTGCCGCAGGTAGCGCGCCAGCCCAAGACCCCGGAGCTCTGCTTGCCGACGTGCAGCGCCGGATTGACGCGGCTGCGGGACAGCTTGCTTCAATCGCCGAAGAGCGCGGCATCGCAGGCACTGCCTGCGAGCGCTCCTATGACGCGCTG
>JANXXS010000016.1 GCA_025350505.1 Burkholderiales bacterium | reverse complement strand
CTGGGCTGTCAACGCCCCACAGATCTCAGCCTGCATCCAAAGACAGATTCAAGCGCGTCGGGGCGCTGTGTTCAGACCCTGTTCTGCCGTGTTCGGGGTGCCGTGGGGAAGGAAAAAGGGCGTTTGAAAAACCTATCCTCTGATCGGCGTGATGGCCGCCCTCTACGGCGGCTTCGCCACGCCCTCGGAAACGGCCGGCCTGGGCGCGCTGCTCGCGCTGGTGCTGATCGCCGTGGTGTACGGCGTCTGGCGGGTCAAGGACCTGACGCCCATCCTTAGCGCGACGATCAAGGAGTCGACGATGCTGATGTTCATCATCGGCATGAGCCTCTTGTTCTCGTACGTGATGAGCTACCTGCACATCAGCCAGTCGCTGGCGCAGTGGATCGTCGCGCTGGCGCTCTCGAAGTGGCTGCTGCTTGCGGCGATCCTGGCGCTCGTGGTCGTGCTCGGCTTCTTCCTGCCGCCGGTGAGCATCATCCTCATGACGGCGCCCATCATCCTGCCGCCGCTCAAGGCTGCGGGCTTCGACCTGATCTGGTTCGGCATCCTCATGACGATCGTCATGGAAGCGGGGCTCATTCACCCGCCGGTGGGGCTCAACCTCTTCGTCATCAAGAACATCGCGCCCGATATTTCGCTCGGCCAGATCATCCGCGGCGTGATTCCCTTCGTCGGGCTGATGTTCCTGGCGGTGGTGTTGATCTGCCTGATGCCGAAGATCGCGACCGGGTTGCCCGACGCCGTGATGGGGGCGGTGGCGGCGAGGTAGCGATCGAGGCGCCGGGCTTATCGCACGGTCCACCGCCCCGGCGGCATCGGTTCGGGGCGTGGCCGCCTCAAGTTGGCGCGCACCCGGCCGAAGTTCCCATGATGCGATGGGAGCGCCCGCGTTTCAGGATAGGACTTCGGAGCACCCTGCTGCTGCTGAACGCGTTGGTTGCGGCCGTCATGATCAGCCTGGCGGTGCAGGCGTGGCAGGCCTCGCAGACGCAGCAGGCGGCGCAGGCGCGGCAGGCGGAGTTGGCCGAGGCATTGCACCTGAGCAAGCAGGTCGACCTCATGCACGACTCCTTGCGCGCCGGCGTACAGGCCTCGCTGCTGGTGGGCCAGGTACCCGGTCTCGACCAGTTCGAGGCGCGCCAGCGCATCCGCGACGACGGCACGACCTACTACGAAACATTGCAGAGGCTGGCCCAGCTGTCCTTGCCGGAGGCAATGCGCGAGCGCATCCTCAAGGTCTCCGACGAGGCCCGGCTCTACGCCATCGAAGCGCACAAGGTGGTGCAGGCTGCGGCAGTCGACCGCAACGCGGCGATCGCCGGCCTGGTGGCCGTCGACAGCCGCTACAAGACCTTGCGGCACGAGCTCGACGACCTGGGAGAAAGCCTGGGCGACCTGCTGCACAAGGCTCAAGTGCAGGCCACCGCCGAGGCGGCCGAGTCGCGCAACTCGCTGCTCTGGGCTTGCGGCCTGACCATCGCCGCCGCCAGCGCCATCGTGGCCCTGCTCACCTTCCTGATCCGACGCCACATTCGCCATCTGGCCGAGGTGGCGCAGGCTATCGCCGATGGCGACCTGGAAAGGCGCGTCGGCCGGCCCGGCGGCGACGAGCTCGCCTTTTTGGGCCAGGCCATCGACAAGATGGCCGACAGCCTGAGCCAGATGATCGCCGCGATGCGCAGCGAGGCCGGCCGCGCCGCGTTCGAGCGTCAGCTCGCCGAGGCGCTCGACATGGCCGACAGCGAGCAGCAGGTCGCCTTGGTAACGGCCCAGGCGATGGGCGACCTGGTGTCTGACCGGCCGATCGAGCTGCTCGTGTCCGATTCGAGCCGCGCCCACATGGAACGCCTTGCCGAGCATCCGCTGGTCGGTGCGCCGGGCTGCGGCGTCGGCTCGCCGTTCGACTGCGTGGCGGTACGGCGCGGCTCGCTCGTGACCTTCGAGAACAGCGAGGCGCTGAGCGCCTGCCGCCACCTGCGCGGCCGCCCGTGCGGGCCGACCTCGGCGGTATGCGTGCCGCTGGCCTTCATGGGGCGCGCCGTCGGCGTGCTGCACGCGACGGCGCCGATCGATGCGCCGCTCTCGGCCGGGCACACGCAGCAGCTCGGCACGCTGGGCGCCCAGGTCGGCATGCGCATCGGCACGGTGCGGGCGTTCGAGCGCAGCCAGATCCAGGCCAGTACCGACGGCCTCACCGGCTTGCCGAACCGGCGCACGATCGAGCAGCGGCTGCGCGGCGTGGCCCGCGGCGAGCAGGAGTTCGCGGTCGTGATGTGCGACCTCGACAACTTCAAGCGCCTCAACGACAGCTTCGGGCACGTCGCCGGCGACGCCGCGCTGCGCATCTTCTCGGAGGTGCTGCGCCATTCATTGCGCGAGTCCGACCTGGCCGGCCGCTGGGGCGGCGAGGAGTTCATGTTCGTGCTGTCCGGCGCCGACGCCAAGGCCGCCGACGAGCAGATCGACCGCCTGCGCGCCCGCCTGGCGCAGACCTTGTACGGCGGCAAGACGCCGCGCTTCACCGTCAGCTTCGGCATTGCCGACTCGACAATGTCGAGGCGACCCGACCAGCTGCTGCGCTGGGCCGACCTGGCGCTCTACCAGGCCAAGGCCGAGGGGCGCGACCGGGCCCGCATCGCCGATCCGACGATGCCGCTCGACGAGCCGATGCTTCGCCGCATGGCGATGCCCGATTCGGAGTCGGCGGCGCTCTACGGGGACGAGGCCGCCTGAGGCGCTAGGTCCCGGCCGGCTTGCGGGAGGGCCGCCCGCCCCGAAATGCTTGGGCGATCAACGCCAGGGCTTCGCGGCCGTCCCATTGCTTGGCTCCGTAGAGCTTGTCGACGACCCGGCCGTCGGCGTCGACCAGCACGGTCAGGGGCAGGCGCGAGGCGCCCAGCATGTTCTCCAGCTGCAGCCTGCGGTCGATGAAATGGCTGATGGTCGCGTTGCGCTCCTTGAGCAGTTGCCTGGCCTTGTCCGGATCGTCGTCGGTCGAGATGCCGATGATGCTGAAGGGGATGTGCTCTTGCCAGGCCAGCCGCTCCAGCGACGCCATCTCCTGCCTGCACGGCCCGCACCAGCTCGCCCAGACATTGATGATCAGCGGCTTTCCGCGAAAGTCGGCGAGCGCGCGAGACGGTCCGTTGAGGCCCAGCAAGGTGGCATCGCGCAATGGTTGCCCGATATCGACTTCACCGGGTGTCCGGGCGATGGCCGCCCGGCTCGCGGCGAGGGGCCAGAGGAGAAGGGCTGAAAGCACCCCTGCGAACCGCCGGCGCGATGGACCCGGTCGCGGCAAACCTGCGTCCCGCTCCCGGCCGCGGCTCTCCGCAGCTGCTGAACCCGTGGTGTGGCAGCGAGGCATCCGGAAATGATAGCGGCGCGTCTTTTTGTCGCGGCGATGGGGGCAGTGTCGGAGAGCTAGGGCGGCTCCCTCTATCCGACGGCTTCGGGCCGGACTGGAATCCGGTGGCGAACTGGCGCCGGCCGTATCAGGGCCAACGCTAGCCCTGCGTTACGCGGCCCGATGCTCCACTAGCGGTCTCCTCGATCCATCGGAGACCGCGATGAACGCCAACGCCTTGCGCCTCGCCCGAGCCGGGGGGTGTTGGTCGAAGAGGAGGGTTCGACCTATATGGCCGACAACGACGGTGATTCGGACGAGGCCCGCACGCTCAGGCCGCTGCAGGCCGCGGCGTGTACTTACCGCATCGCCTTCGGCCCGCGTGCTGGCCAGAAGGTGCTGACGGTGCAAGGCGCCATGCCCAGGGAGCCGGACTTCAAGCAGACGCTGTGCGTCGACATCGACGGCTTCAG
>JANXXS010000411.1 GCA_025350505.1 Burkholderiales bacterium | reverse complement strand
CGAGCAGCGTGATCGCCTTGGGCATCTCTGTATCGGCAGGCGCATCCTCAATGACCACAACGCGCGCGCCACTCTCAGCGCCCGCATTCTTTAGGTCAGTCATCTTGCCGAAGCCTGAATAGACGTTCGTCCAGTTAACGTGCTCGTCGTCAGCCGCGACCGGCTGGATGTAGATTAGTTCTGCCTTGCCTTGGATTGCGAACGGCAACTCAACCTGATGGCCGCTCGCTCCTGTGACACTAGTGTCCCGCAGCAGGCGCTCGCCTAGCTCAGCTTCGAGGATGTCTCCAACCATCTTGGAGAACGACTCGGACCGAATGCGCGGCGCCCATGCCGTTTCGAAGTGTCCAACGGCCAACGCTGCGTTGAGCACCGCCACCACACCTTCATGCACTCGGGCGTCTTCGACCGTCGCCGAGATGACGCCACCACGCGAAATATGAACGTCGCCCACGGTCGCCCGCCGCACCGCGTCGACGCGTTTGTCCGAGAGCTTCACGCCCATGGCAGATGCATGCATCAGCGCCTCGGCGTTGTCCGTCACGTAGTAACTGTTGCCACGCTTCTCGACGTAAACGCCGATCAGCTCGCCGTCAGTACCGTACGAAAAGGGCGACCAAATGCGCAGCGTTTCGGCGTCGAGGCTCATGCACTCGAATCCGATGTTTGAGAGGAGAGACTGGCAGTTCATATGTCGAACTCCTGCTGGCCGTCGTTGATCGCCTTATCAGGATGTACAAATCCGGGGTCAGATATGCTTGCGCGCGCCACGAACGCTTTCCAGATTGCCGGGCCGTTGATCGACTCCAGGGTAAACGGCTCTGCATAACCCTGGCCGTCTTCTGACCAACGATGCTCGTGAATGCCGTGAACGACCTTGCGAAAGTATGGTCGCCCCAGTCCGACTATGTTCTTGTGCCTCTGCAGCGCGTTGGAGTCAATGGCATAGATGCGGCCGCCTCCATAGAACAGCCCGAAGTTCCACGTCTCCGGCTTCACGCCGTCCTTGCGCTTCCACTGGCAGACAACCATCAACCCTTCGGGCGTTTCTGTCGGGTCGTCTTCGTACTCCAGCGCAGAGCGATATTCGTACCAGACGGGATCTGAGTGGTTGAGCTTCTTCGCCCACGCCCTAGGAGCCTGTCGGACTTGAGCCGCGCGGATCCGCGCGGCTGACGATGGGCCCGCCTTCGCGGCGCTTCGAGGCGGCTTCGACCGCCGCGATGCACCTGAGCGTCTTGCGGGTCGCCCATCACTCGTTGCCGGACTGTTCTGCCAGGGTCGTGGGGGCATGGGTCTTGCCTTTTACGCCGCCCGCAGCACATGCAGGCGCTTGATATTCCAGGCCATCGTCACCAGCGACCACTCGCCGCGCGCCTTGTCCAGCCCGCGCATGCTCATTTGGCTCCAGCCCATCACGCGCTTGATGATCCCGAACACTGGCTCCACCGTCTGCTTGCGAAGTCCATACAGTGCTCGCCCTTTTTTCGTCGCCAGCCGGTGGGCCATCTTGACCACCGGATCGTCGGTTTCAGGTACCGGCGCATCCGGGGCGAAGCGCTGAAGCACCGGAATATGGTGCGATTCGCGCTTCATCGACAGCATGGGATCGATTCCCTGTGCTTCGCAGGCACTGACGTTGGCCGCGCTGAAGTACCCCGTGTCGCCCAGCAGTGCTTCAACCTGCCCGAGCACCTCTGGAAGGGCCTGAACCTTATCCAGTGTCGGTGCGATTTCGCGCTTGTCGTTGGTTGCCTGCGTGACGTGCGGTGCAATCACCAGCATCGTGTCTGTATCGACCGCGGCCTGGGCGTTGTAGCTTTGCTCGAAGCCCCCGCGCGAGGTGGGCATGATGCGCGACTCTTCGTCAGTGAGGTTGACTTGGTCGCCTGGCTTGGGCTCGCTCGACGGTGCTTGCGGATCAGGCCCGCGCGGCTTCTTGCCTGCCTCACGCTGGGCCTCGCGCTTGGCACACTTGGCCTCGTACTCCTGCTGCTCAACGGCGTGCCGCTCGCGCGCACGCTCCTCGATCTTGGTCTTGGCTTGGGCTATGCCGGCCAGGCGCTTCTCGCGTCGCGCGATCTCCGCCGGCACGTCCAGCCCGTCATTGACGGGGCGGCTGTCGCTTTCTTCGGCCAGCTTCAACAGCAACTGCACTTCTTCGCGCAACTGCGCCTCGATCTTGTTGGCGTGCTCCCAGGACAGCGCCTTGTGCTTGCTCGCATTGGCCGCAATCTTGGTGCCGTCCAGTGAGATGTTGCCCAGCTTCAGGCACTTCATCTCGTGCGCCAGCACCAGCACCTGCACGAACAGCGCCTCGATCTGCGCCAGAAAGCGCCGCCGGAAGGTGGCGATGCTGTCGTGGTCGGGCTGGGTGTTGGCGGCGATGAAGCGAAACGCCAACGAGTCGTGGCAGGCCCGCTCGATCTTGCGGCTGGAGTGCACGCCGGTTGCATAGCCGTAGACCAACAAACCCAGCAGCATCGCCGGGTGGTAGGCATCGCTGCCGCGTCCCGCGTATTGCCGAACCAACTCACTCAGGTCCAACTGATCGATCACCTCCACGACAAAACGGGCCAGGTGATCCTGCGGTAGCCATTCGTCCACCGACGGCGGCAGCAGATAGGCGGTGTCTCGATCTACTGCGATGAAGCGGCTCATGCGGTGGGTGTCTGTTTGAACTGCCGCAATTGTCCAAGCTGGCGCCCGCTTGGGGTAGCTGGGAAAGCCCGACAGGCTCCTAGTCGATCGAGGCCCTTCGCGACCAGACTGACGTTCACATCGAAGAAAAAGTCGTACACGTCCTGGGTGGCCAGTCGAAAGTCCTCGAGCCGCAACTCAAAGGGCAACGAGGCATTTGGGTTGAGCTTCGCCGGGTCCAGTTTGTTTCGAGTGACGGGCATCACAGACTCTCGGTTGATTCAAGGGTGCGAGGTGTTCTTCTCATTGCGCAAGCACCCGCAGGATTTCTCGCCCGTAGGCCTCGAGCTTCTTCGCGCCCACGCCGCTGATGTGCCCGAGGGCGTCGAGCGAGTCGGGCGCGGCCTGCGCCATCTCGGCCAGCGTGGCGTCGTGGAACACGATGTAGGCCGGCAGGTTGTGTTCGCGTGCGACTTCGGCGCGCCAGGCCTTCAGCGCCTCGAATCGCGCGAGGCCTTCGTCATCGAGCGACAGCGGCGGCGGCTTGTCCTTGCTGCGCGCGGCGCGGGTGACCTTGCCGCCTCTTTCACCTCTTCCGCGCTTCGGCGCGTCGCTCGGTTGGCGCAGCAGCATCTGCACCTCGCCGCGCAGCACCTCGCGCGCCGTGTCCGTGAGTTCGAG
>JANXXS010000252.1 GCA_025350505.1 Burkholderiales bacterium | reverse complement strand
CTGGGACTACATCTACGAGCCCGATGCCAAGGTCGTGATCGACGAGCTGCTCGTGCGCTACGTCGAGGCGCTCGTCTACCAGGCGACGGCCGAGAACATGGCCTCCGAACAATCGGCGCGCATGGTGGCGATGAAGTCGGCCACCGACAACGCCGGCAACGTGATCGCCGAGCTCAAGCTCGTCTACAACAAGACGCGCCAGGCCGCGATCACGAAGGAACTCTCAGAAATCGTTGCCGGTGCCGCCGCTGTCTAGCGGCTCCGATGAACGGTTTGAAGCAATTCGAATGAAGGAAGAACCAAACCATGGCTGACATGCAAACCGCCAGCGCCACGCAGGGCAAGATCGTCCAGTGCATCGGCGCCGTCGTCGACGTGGAGTTTCCGCGCGACAAGATGCCCAAGGTCTACGACGCGCTGAAGATGGAAGGCTCGGCCCTCACGCTCGAGGTGCAGCAGCAGCTCGGCGACGGCGTCGTGCGCACCATCGCCCTCGGCGCCTCCGACGGCCTGCGCCGCGGCATGGTCATCAACAACACCGGCAAGGGCATCTCGGTGCCGGTCGGCCCGGCGACGCTCGGCCGCATCATGGACGTGCTCGGCAACCCGATCGACGAGCGCGGCCCGGTCGACCAGGCGCTCACCGCCTCGATCCACCGCAAGCCCCCGGCCTACGACGAGCTCTCGCCATCGCAGGAGCTGCTCGAAACCGGCATCAAGGTGATCGACTTGATCTGCCCGTTCGCCAAGGGCGGCAAGGTCGGCCTGTTCGGCGGCGCCGGCGTCGGCAAGACCGTGAACATGATGGAGCTGATCAACAACATCGCCAAGGCGCACTCGGGCCTCTCGGTGTTCGCCGGCGTCGGCGAGCGCACCCGCGAAGGCAACGACTTCTATCACGAGATGGCCGACTCGGGCGTCGTGAATCTGGAGAACCTCGGCGAGTCGAAGGTCGCGATGGTCTACGGACAGATGAACGAGCCGCCGGGCAATCGCCTGCGCGTCGCGCTGACCGGCCTGACGATCGCCGAGTCGTTCCGCGACGAAGGCAAGGACGTGCTCTTCTTCGTCGACAACATCTATCGCTACACGCTGGCCGGCACCGAGGTCTCGGCGCTGCTTGGCCGCATGCCTTCGGCGGTGGGTTACCAGCCGACGCTGGCCGAAGAGATGGGCCGTCTGCAGGAGCGCATCACCTCGACCAAGGTCGGCTCGATCACCTCGATCCAGGCCGTCTACGTGCCCGCCGACGACCTGACCGACCCGTCGCCGGCGACGACCTTCGCCCACCTCGACTCGACCGTCGTGTTGTCGCGCGACCTCGCCTCGCTCGGCATCTATCCCGCGGTCGATCCGCTCGACTCGACCTCGCGTCAGCTCGACCCGAACGTCGTCGGCGCCGAGCACTACGAGACGGCGCGCGCCGTCCAGGGCACGCTGCAGCGCTACAAGGAGCTGCGCGACATCATCGCCATTCTCGGCATGGACGAGCTGGCGCCGGAAGACAAGCTCGCCGTCGCCCGCGCGCGCAAGATCCAGCGCTTCCTGTCGCAACCGTTCGCGGTGGCCGAGGTGTTCACGGGCTCGCCGGGCAAATATGTGACGCTGAAGGAGACGATCCGCGGCTTCAAGATGATCGTCAACGGCGAATGCGATTCGCTGCCGGAGCAGGCCTTCTACATGGTCGGCGGCATCGACGAAGCCTTCGAAAAAGCCAAGACGATCAAGTGACATGAGGCCCCCACGCTCGCTTCGCTCGCTGCCCCCCGAGGGGGCGCGGCCGAGCTTGGGAACGGCCCGGCGCCCGGCCGGTTGATCGGATAAAGAGGAACAGGAATGGCCACGCTTCAAGTCGACGTCGTCTCCGCCGAAGAGCAGATCTTCTCCGGCGAGGCGAAGTTCGTCGCCCTGCCGGGCGAGATGGGCGAGCTCGGCATCTACCCGCGCCACACGCCGCTGATCACGCGCATCAAGCCCGGCGCGGTGCGCGTCATCCGCGCCGACAACGACCAGGAAGAGTTCATTTTCGTCGCCGGCGGCATCCTCGAGATCCAGCCCGGCTCGGTGACGGTGCTCGCCGACACCGCGATCCGCGGCAAGGACCTGGACGAGGCCAAGGCCCACGAGGCCAAGCAGGCGGCCGAAGAGGCGATGAAGAACGCCAAGAGCGACATCGACCTGGCGATGGCGCAGAGCGAACTGGTGGCGGTGGCCGCGCAGATCGCCGCCCTGCGAAAGTACCGCAAGAAGTGACATGGGCGGCCATCGGCCGCCGCGTATGTCATCCTGAGCGGAGCGAAGGATCCTGCGCCGCGCGAGACCCTTCGCTTCGCTCAGGGTGACGGGACCGCATGACGCTCGACATCTTCCTCTCGCGCTACCTGCTGACCGTCCACGGCCTCGTCGTCGCGTTCGGCCTGATCGTCTACGTCGCCGTGGCGCGCGCCTTGCCGCAGCGCCGCGACCCGCCGGCCGCGATCGCCTGGGTGGTCGCGCTGGCGCTGCTGCCCTACGTCGCGATTCCGCTCTACCTGATGTTCGGCAGCCGCAAGCTCCGCATGCGCGACGCGCCACCGCCGGCCTTGCCGCTGGTCGAGAGCGCCGCCGACGAAGCCGAGGCGGCGTCGCTCTGGGCGCGACGACTCGGCCGCGCCATGGGCCTGGCGCCGGCGGCGACTTACGGGGCGCTGCGCGTGCACGCCGACGGCCGCGAGGCGCGCGCCGTCCTGCTGGAATTGATCGCCGGCGCGCGAACCTCGCTCGACATCTGCACCTTCATCCTCGCCCGTGACGGCCTCGGCGACGAGATGGCCGCGGCCCTTCGCGCCCGCGCCGAGCAGGGCGTGAAGGTGCGCCTGCTCGTCGACGGCATCGGCGCCTGGCTGGGCGGCAAGCTCGACCTGAAGGCCTTGCGCGGCTCCGGCGTCGAGGTGGTCAAGTTCGTGCCGCCGTTCCGATCGATCCTGCGCGGCCGCGCCAACCTGCGCAACCACCGCAAGATGGTCGTTGCCGACGCCGATCGCTTCTGGTGCGGCGGTCGAAACCTCGCTGCCGAATATTTCGAAGGCGATCCGGCCAAGCGTGACGGCGAGTCGCTGCGCAACCATGCCTGGCACGACCTCAGCTTCGACCTGCGCGGCGAACTCGCGGCGCGTGCCTGCGAGCAGTTCGAGAAGGACTGGGCGTATGCGACACGCACCGCGCTCGTCGCGCCGTGCCCGCCGACGCCGCACACCATCGCCGCCGCCGAGGCGCCGCTCGCGCAGCTGGTGCCGAGCGGGCCGGAGCAGGTCGACGACACGGTGCAGTCGCTGCTGCTCTCGGGCTGCTTCATGGCGCGCCGCCGCATCCTCGCCGTGACGCCGTATTTCATTCCCGACGCGACGCTGCTGATGGCGCTGACGCTGGCGGCACGGCGCGGCGTGCGCGTCGACCTCGTTGTGCCGCGCCGCTCCAACCATCGCCTCGCCGACGTCGCCCGGCACCGGCCGCTGCGCGACCTGGCCGCCGCCGGCGGCTGCATCTGGTTCGAGCCGTGGATGCAGCACGCCAAGGCGATCGTCATCGACGACCAGCTCGCGCTTGCCGGCTCGGCCAACCTCGACCTGCGCAGCCTCTTTCTCAACTACGAGCTGATGGTCGCCTTCTACGAGCCGGCCGACGTGCGCCGCTTCGCCGAATGGATCGAGAAGGAGCGGGCCGGCGCGGTTCGCTTCGAGCCGAAGGAGCCGGGCCTCCTGCGCGATCTCTCGGAAGGCCTGCTGCTCTGGCTGGCCTTCCAGCTCTAGCGGCCTGAAACAGCGAAATCGAAAGTCGCCGCCGGCTCGCCTTTTTCTCAGCCCAACGATCGCAGCGCGGCGGCGACGATCGCCGCCGCATCGACCTCGAAGTGGGCCCGCAGCGCGGCGCGCGTGTCGCTGCGGCCGAAGCCGTCGGTGCCGAGCGTGACGCAGCGCCGGCCCGGCGGCAAAAAGGCGCGGATCTGCTCCGGCACGGCACGCACGTAGTCGGTGGCGATGACGATCGGGCCGCGCGTCGGCGCCAGCTGCTCGCCGACGTAGCTGCGCATGACGCTCGTCGTGCCATGCCGCCATGCCGTCTCGGCGGCGACGCCGTTCCTCGCCAGCTCGCTGAAGCTGGTGACGCTCCACAGGTCGGCGGCGACGCCGTGCTCGGCCTCGAGCAGGTTCGCGGCCTTGATCGCCTCGCCGAAGATCGCGCCCGAGGCGAGCAGTTGCACGCGCCGCGCGCCCTCGCGCGACGAGGCGCGAAAGCGGTACATGCCGCGCAGCACGCCTTCGTGCGCCTCGGCCGGCAGGGAAGGCTGGGCGACGTTCTCGTTCATCGCCGTGACGTAGTAGAAGACGTCCTTCTGCTCCACCAGCATCTCGCGCATGCCGTGGTCGACGATGACCGCGAGCTCGCCTGCGAAGGCCGGGTCGTACGCCTTGCAGTTGGGCACCGTCGCGGCGACGAGGTGGCTGGTGCCGTCCTGGTGCTGCAGGCCCTCGCCCGATAGCGTGGTGCGGCCGGCGGTCGCGCCGACGAGGAAGCCGCGCGCGCGTTGATCGGCGGCGGCCCAGATCAGGTCGCCGACGCGCTGGAACCCGAACATCGAGTAGTAGATGTAGAACGGCAGCATCGCCAGGCCATGCGTCGAGTACGACGTGGCGGCGGCCGTCCACGACGAGAGCGCGCCGGCCTCGGTGATGCCTTCTTCGAGGATCTGGCCGCTCTTGTCCTCGCGGTAGTAGAGCATCGAGCCCGAGTCCTCGGGCTGGTAGAGCTGGCCGAACGGCGCGTAGATGCCGACGGTGCGGAACAGGCTGGCCATGCCGAAGGTGCGTGCCTCGTCGGCGACGATCGGCACGACACGCGCGCCGAGCGCGTCGTCTTTCATCAGGTTGCCGAGGATGCGCACGAAAGCCATCGTCGTGCTCATCTCCTTGCCTTCGGCGTGCAGCGCGAAGGCGGCGGTGGCTTCGAGCGAGGGCACTGCCAGCGGCGCGCAATCGCTGCGCCGGGCCGGCAACGGGCCACCCAGGGCGCGACGGCGGCTTTGCAGATAGCGGATCTCGGCGCTGTCGTCGGCCGGCTTGCAGAAGGCGAGCGCCTCGCACTCGGCGTCGCTCATCGGCAGCGCGAAGCGGTCGCGAAAGGCGCGCAGGCCGGCGCTGTCGAGCTTCTTCGCCTGGTGCGTCGTCATGCGGCCCTGTGCCGCCTCGCCCATCGCATAGCCCTTCATCGTCTTGGCGAGCACGACGGTCGGCTGGCCCTCGTGCGCGGCGGCGGCGGCGAATGCGGCGTGGATCTTGACGGCGTCGTGGCCGCCGCGGCGCAGGCGATCGATGTCCTCGTCGCGCAGGTCGGCGACGAGCGCCTTCAGCTCCGGGTTCTGGCCGAAGAAGACCTCGCGGTTGAAGGCGCCGTCTTTGGCCGAGAGCGTCTGGAACTGGCCGTCGACGGTCTGCGCGAAGGCGCGCATCAGGGCGTGGCCATGGTCGCGCGCGAAGAGCACGTCCCAGTCGCTCGACCACAGGCACTTGACCACGTGCCAGCCGGCACCGGCGAACAGCGACTCGAGCTCGTCGACGATGCGGCCGTTGCCGCGCACCGGCCCGTCGAGGCGCTGCAGGTTGCAGTTGATGACGAAGGTGCAGTTGTCGAGCTTCTCGCGCGCCGCGAGCGAGAGCGCCGCGATCGACTCCGGCTCGTCCATCTCGCCGTCGCCGAAGAAGCCCCAGACGCGCCGTTGCGCGGCGCCGCTGTCGGCCGGTAGCAGGCCGCGATGCCCGAGGTAGCGCATGAACCGCGCCTGGTAGATCGCGTTGATCGGCCCGATGCCCATCGAGCCGGTGGGGAACTGCCAGAAGTCGGGCATCAGCATCGGATGCGGATACGACGTGAGCCCGCGCGCGCCGTGCGCCGGCGCGACCAGCTCCTGGCGATAGTGCGCGAGGTCTTCGGCGCTGAGCCGCCCTTCGAGAAAGGCGCGCGCGTAGACGCCCGGCGCCGAGTGCGGCTGGAAGAAGACGAGGTCGCCGAGCTGGCTGGACGCGTCGTCGCGCGCACGGAAGAAGTGGTTGAAGCCGACCTCGAACAGGTCGGCCGCCGACGCGTAGCTGGCGATGTGGCCGCCCAGCTCGGACGAGCCGCCGCTCTCGACGCGGTTGGCGCGCATCACCATCGCCAGCGCGTTCCAGCGCATCAGGGCGGCGAGGCGCTGCTCCATCGCCAGATCGCCGGGAAAGGGTGACTGCGCCTCGAGCGGAATGCTGTTGACGTAGGGCGTGACCATCGAAGGCAGCCAGTGCACGCCGCGCCGCCGCGCATGCGCGAGCAGGGCGTCGAAGAGGAAGCGGGCGCGCGACTCACCGTGCGCCGCGATGAGTGCATCGAGCGCCTCGCACCACTCGGCGGTCTCGGCCGGGTCGAGGTCGTCGGCAGCGTTGCCGAGGACGGCGCCGATGTGACGGGCGAGGGAGAGGTCGGTCATGGCGGCGCGTGGCGATGGGATTCAAAGGCGAGGCTACAGGACAGCCGAGGTGCTGGACACTATGAGAAAAGTGGATCTCATGGTTGACATTCACATGACTTTGTATATTATGAGATTCATATGCCGGCCACAGCCCTCAAAATCTCGAACCGTGACAGCCACGACCTGGCTCGTTTGGGAGCTCGCATTCGTCAAGCACGCCGACAGCAAAAAGTGTCTGCCGTGGCTGCCGCAGAGGCCGCCGGTCTCTCGCGCGTCACGCTGCATCGCATCGAGCGCGGCGAGCCGAGCGTAGCCATGTCGAGCTGGCTCGCGCTGGCCAATGCGGTGGGCCTCGCGTTCGCGCTGGTCGACCCATCGGCCCTGCCGCCGTCGGTAGAGCTCCCGGCCCGGATACGCCTTGACCGATACCCGCGACTGCAAAAGCTCGCCTGGCAGTTGAAGGGTGTCGACGACTTGCCACCCAAGGATGCGCTCGCGCTGTACGAACGCAACTGGCGGCATGTCGACGTCGCGGGCCTTACGGAAGAGGAAGCAGCCTTGATCCGTGCGCTCTCTTCCAACTTTGGCGGAGGCAAGCTTCTTGTTTGAACGGGAGCACCATCGCAGCGTCGCTCTCGTCCTGCAATCACTGGACCCCGAGATGCTCGCTCCACGCCATTGCTACTTCGGCGGAGGCACCGCCATGGCACTGCGATACGGCGAGTACCGCGAGTCGGTCGACATCGACTTCCTCGTGTCCGACCTTGCCGGCTATCGCGACCTGCGCGAGATGCTCGGCGGTGCGCAGGGCCTGAAGCCACTTGTCCGGGACGGGATGCAGGTGGAGCTCGCCAGAGAGGTGCGTGCCGATCAGTACGGCATTCGCACGCAGTTGCGGAGCGGCGGCGCCACCATCAAGTTCGAGATCGTGCTCGAGGGCCGGATCGAGCTGGCCCTGCCCGGCGATGAAGACAAGATCTGCGGACTCGCGAGCCTTTCTGCGCTCGACCTCGCGGCGGAGAAGCTGCTGGCCAACGCCGACCGGTGGGCAGACGACGCGGTCTTCAGCCGCGACCTCGTCGACCTTGCCATGCAGCAGGCGAGCCGAGCGTTGCTGAAGGCTGCCTGCGTGAAGGCTGAGGGCGCCTACGGTGCCGCCGTCCGTCGCTCGCTCGGGCAGGCCGTGAATGCGCTGCGCGAGCGGGCACACCGCCTCGACGACTGCATGGAGGCGCTCGGCATCGTGAAGGTGAGCAAGGCGCAGCTCTGGCAGCGCATTCGCGGCTTGCAACGCACGCTCCCGGAAGAAGGCGGGGGCTAGGCGGTTCGCTGAGAGCGGCACTTCTAAGAACCATGCGGACTGCTTTCGACCCGAAGCGGCCGGCCACGGATTCCGATTCGACTCCGGATAGCCGACTTCCATGCAGAGTCGCGGTGCGAACTCTCACATTAGAGGACTGGCAGGAGCCGACAGGCTAGAGCATTCTCGTGGTCGCGCTGGACGACCCGAGGCCCGCTTCCCGGGCCATGACAATGGCGCGCGACCGATCCGGCAGGTCCAGCTTGTCGAAGATGTGGTTGATGTGATTGCGAACGGTCTTCGGTTGAATGCCAAGCTTCGTCGCGATCTGCGAATTATTCAACCCGGCGGCAACCAGATCTAGCACGCGTACTTCGCTCGGTGTCAGTCCGCTCAGGTTCGAAGCCGCCTCGGAGTCGGCACCGCCGTGTCGACGCAGGAATCCGTCGACCTCATCGAAGAACTGCTTCCACGCAGGCTGGTGGTCCAGCAGGATGTGATTTCGGCTCTCAAGAGACACGAACTCGGCCCCCCGGATCGCACTCGCGACGAGCCGCCCTTGCTCGAACGGGATTCGGGCATCCTCTCGTGCATGGAGTACCAAGG
>JANXXS010000390.1 GCA_025350505.1 Burkholderiales bacterium | reverse complement strand
GTACGCCTTGGCCTCGCCCCCGAACAGCTTGCTCAGCACGGTCGTGATCGCCGCCGTCAACGTCGTCTTGCCGTGGTCCACGTGGCCAATCGTGCCCACGTTCACGTGCGGCTTGGTCCGCTCGAATTTGCTCTTTGCCATTTAGAACTCCGATAAAGAACGATGGCCCGTGTGCTGTTTAAGGTTTCCGTCGTTCACTCGATTCGCGTGCCACGGGCAACACACGGAGAAACGTCGAAGACCCTTCGAAAACTTTCGACTTGCTTACGTCGCGCGGCCGGCCGTCACGCTGCCCCGCGAAGTGATGATTGCGTCGGCGACGTTTTTCGGCGCCTCGCTGTAGTGCTTGAATTCCATCGAATACGTGGCCCGGCCTTGCGACATCGAGCGCAGCGTCGTCGAGTAGCCGAACATCTCCGAGAGCGGCACCTCGGCCTTGATGATCTTGCCGCCACCAGTCATGTCGTCCATGCCCTGGACCATGCCCCGCCTGGACGAGAGGTCGCCCATCACGTTGCCGGCGAAGTCTTCCGGCGTCTCGACCTCGACCGCCATCATCGGCTCGAGGATCACCGGCGAGGCCTTGCGGCAGCCGTCCTTGAAGCCGAACGACGCCGCCATCTTGAACGCGTTCTCGTTCGAGTCGACCTCGTGGTACGAGCCGAAGGTCAGCGTGACCTTGACGTCGACGACCGGATAGCCCGCCAGCACGCCGGCCGGCAGCGACTCTTCCACACCCTTCTTCACGGCGGGGATGAACTCGCGCGGCACGACGCCGCCCTTGATCGCGTCGACGAACTCGAAGCCCTTGCCGGGCTCCTGCGGCTCGACCGTGAAGACGACGTGGCCGTACTGACCCTTGCCGCCCGACTGGCGAACGAACTTGCCTTCGACGTCGGTGATCTTCTTGCGGATCGTCTCGCGATAGGCGACCTGCGGCTTGCCGACGTTGGCCTCGACGCCGAACTCGCGCCTCATCCGGTCGACGATGATTTCCAGGTGCAGCTCGCCCATGCCGGAAATGATGGTCTGGCCCGATTCCTCGTCGGTCTTGACGCGGAAGGACGGATCTTCCTGCGCCAGGCGACCGAGGGCGATGCCCATCTTTTCCTGGTCGGCCTTGGTCTTGGGCTCGACGGCCTGCGAGATCACCGGCTCGGGGAAGACCATCTTCTCGAGCGTGATGATCGCGCTCGGATCGCACAGGGTTTCGCCCGTCGTCACGTCGCGCAGGCCGACGCAGGCAGCGATGTCGCCGGCCAGGATTTCCTTGATCTCTTCACGCTGATTGGCGTGCATCTGCAGGATCCGGCCGATGCGCTCTTTCTTGCCGCGGATCGGGTTGTAGACCGAGTCGCCCGACTTCAGGATGCCCGAATAGACGCGCACGAAGGTGAGCTGGCCGACGTAGGGGTCGGTCATCAGCTTGAACGCCAGGGCCGAGAACTTCTCGTCGTCGGCGCGGCGGCGCACGACGGGCTTGTCGTCGTCGTCGGTGCCAGGCACCGGCGGGATGTCGACCGGCGAAGGCATGAAATCGATGACGGCGTCGAGCATGCGCTGCACGCCCTTGTTCTTGAAGGCGCTGCCGCAAAGCATCGGATGGATCTCGCCGGCGATCGTGCGCTGGCGGATACCGGCAGTGATCTCGTCCTCGCTCAGCTCGCCCGATTCGAGGTACTTGTTCATCAGCTCTTCGTTGGCCTCGGCCGCAGCCTCGACCATCTTCTCGCGCCACTTCTCGGACTCAGCTTGCAGCTCCGCAGGGATCGCCTCGTAGTTGAACTTCATGCCCTGGGACGCTTCGTCCCAGTAGATCGCCTTCATCTTGACGAGGTCGACCACGCCCTTGAAGCTGTCCTCGGCGCCGATCGGCAGGGTGATCACGACCGGATTGGCCTTCAGGCGGTCGATCATCATCTGGCGCACGCGCAGGAAGTCGGCGCCGACGCGGTCCATCTTGTTGACGAACGCGAGGCGCGGCACCTTGTACTTGTTGGCCTGGCGCCAAACGGTCTCGGACTGCGGCTGCACCCCGCCGACCGAGTCGTAGACCATGACGGCGCCATCGAGCACGCGCATCGAGCGCTC
>JANXXS010000249.1 GCA_025350505.1 Burkholderiales bacterium | reverse complement strand
CCAAAGGGCGCGGAGCGGCCTTTGGAACGTCCGCTCGATGGAGGGTTAGGCGCCGCGTTTCTAAGGCTACTAGACCGAGCGCCGCGGTCAAACACGCACCCCGGCGACATGCTTGCAATTAGCGACGATGCCATCAGGCCTCCTGTTGCCCAGCTGTTTTGACAACCGTGACGCTCACGTACCGACCTACCTTGCCGGCACACACAGCCCACATATTGACCAGATCGGTCATCGGCGTGATGTAGATGATGTCTTGGGGCCCAAGCACGGGGGACATTGACTTCGCTATCGGGTGCGAGAAGAAGCTCTGTATCGCGGCTTGTGCCGAGGCGCCCTCGACCTGGGTGCTGAAACTCTTGCCTTCGTGTTCAATGAGTAAGGCGTAAAGCGGCATTCGTGGGGCCTAACGTTCGACATGAGCGGCGGGCCAAAGGGCGCAAAGCGGCCTTTGGAACGTCCGCTCGATGGAGGGGTTAGGCTCCACGCGCGCCATTCAGTGCAATGTGCGCTGTCTTAGTGCTTTGTCTTCGCCGTTACACCACCTCGCTTATTACCACTTCGCCATCAATCGCCTCCGTCGGCGATGCCAGTAACGGACCCAAATTCTCTTTGATCCAGGGGAGCAACTTCTGGGTTGAGCTTTCAGCGACGGCCCTATTCGTAAACAGCGACACGGCCATGACCGTTTCGTCCGCGCCGATTACTAGGTAATACGCTTTGAATCCCTCCATTCCCTTCATGACCGGCAAGGCACCAGATTTGACGCGCTCTGCAAATTCGCCGGACATGCCGGGCTTAAGCTTTCCACGCCTTATGGCGGCGAACATTTGAGCAACCATGTTGTCTTCCTTCCGTGTGTAGATAGTTAAGGCGCCTACGATGATCTACGATGTACCGCCCACTTTACCGGTGCCGGTGAACATTCGCAAACTGCATGATGGGTAAGTAGCTTCTCTTGTCTTGGCGCCCGGCTGCGGCATAAGGGCTTGGTGGGTGCAGACGCGATGAGAGCATGAACACGATCGACTCCGGCCATGGGGCCTAACGTCCATTGGGCTGCATGGGCGAAACGCTCGAGTGCAGCCTAACGCGCAAGCGGTCGGCCGCGGATACACGGCCCGCTCGCCTATGAAGAACCCCCTTTAGCACGCCCCAATCAGGGTTAACGAAGCGCTGCATAGCGGCCTAAAAATCTGTGCATGAAGTTGTCCGACCCTTCCGGCCCGAATGCCTCCAATCGTGGCACCTCCGGCCGACTCCGTCCAGCCCACCGGGCTACGGCGCCCGAGCCGGAGAAGACCCGGCCACGCCTCCTTGACCGCCTTCGCGAGACCATCCGGCTGCGTCATTACTCATACCGGACCGAGCAGGCCTATGTCGACTGGAGCCGGCGGTTCATCCTCTTTCACGGCAAGCGCCACCCGCAGGAGCTCGGTGCCGGCGAGGTGACCGACTTCCTGAGCCACCTGGCGACCGAGCGACACGTCTCGGCGTCAACACAGACCCAGGCACGCTCGGCGCTGCTTTTTCTCTACAAGGAGGTCCTGGACGTTCAGCTACCGTGGCTGGATGAAGTCACCACGGCGCAGACGCCCAGAAAGCTTCCCGTGGTCCTCACGCCTACGGAGGTGCGCCAGCTCCTGCACCAGTTGAGCGGCGTACAGGGCCTGGTCGCGACTCTCCTCTACGGCACCGGCATGCGGCTGATGGAGGGCCTGAGGCTGCGCGTCAAAGACGTCGAATTCGAGCGTCGCGAGATCATCGTGCGCGACGGCAAGGGCGGCAAGGACCGTGTGACCGTCCTGCCGGAGAACCTCCTCTTGCCGCTGCAGGAACACTTGAGCCGGCGGCGAGCGCAGCACCAGGCCGACGCTGCGGAGGGGTTCGGTGCCGTCTGGATGCCGGACGCGCTGGCGACCAAGTACCTGGCGGCGCCCACCGCCTGGGGCTGGCAGTGGGTGTTCGCCGCGGCGTCGAGGTCGACCGATCCCCGCTCCGGCGAGATCTTGCGCCACCACCTGCACCAGCAGTCAGT
>JANXXS010000368.1 GCA_025350505.1 Burkholderiales bacterium | reverse complement strand
CGATGGACCGACGAGGGCGCGCACTGCCTGGCGCAGGTCAGAGTTGCCGATCTCAACGGCGAACTCTCGGCGCAACGGATTGCCGCTTTGGCAAACATGTCATGCGCGAACTCGCCGCACGCACGCCAGGCTGCATGATTCGGCCTCCCACGGTTTGGTTCACTCTCATCACAATTCCAGCAATGTCGACTAGTTGGCGCAGACGGGAATATCTACATTCTCGCCACCGGCATTCACCGGCCCCACCAACACCCCTGGAGTCCACATCATGTGTCGCCTAACCATCCCCGCCAGCATCGACGCCGCCCCCGCATCGGCCCGCCCGCTTCTCGAAGCGGTGAACAAGCAGATCGGCAGCGTGCCGAACCTGTTCCGCCTGGTCGCTAGCAGCCCTGCCGCGCTGGAGGGCTACCTGGGCATGTCAGGCGCGCTGGCCAAGGGCAGCCTCCCGGCCCAGACCCGCGAGCGCATCGCGCTGGCGGTGGCCCAAATCAACGACTGCGGCTACTGCCTGTCGGCCCACAGCTACATGGGCAAGAACCTGGCGAAGCTGAGCGACGCCGAGATCGCGGCCAATCGTCACGGCGGCTCGCTCGACCCGAAGGCCGACGCGGCTGTGCGCTTCGCCGCCAAGGTGATTCGCGAGCGCGGGCATGTGTCCGACGCCGACGTGCAAGCGGTGCGGATGGCGGGCTACGACGACGCGCAGATCGTCGAGATCGTCCAGCACGTGGCGCTGAACACTTGGACCAACTACGTCAACTCGGTGGCGCAGACCGAGATCGACTTCCCCGTCGCGCAGGCCCTCGCTGCCTGAGTGGTCAGACCATCCCACGGGGCAGCGCGCATGACGCGCCGACTCTGTGGGCCATTGCAATCCTGTCATGAGCCACTGCCATGTCCCGTCCACCGCTGCCGCCGTTCACGCTTGAGACCGCCATCCAGAAAGTCCGCATGGCCGAGGATGCCTGGAACGGCCGCGACCCGGCGCGCGTGGCACTGGCCTATTCGCCCGACAGCCGCTGGCGCAATCGCACGACCTTCCTGCAGGGTCGTTCCGAGATCGAGGCCTTCCTCACGCAGAAATGGCAGCGCGAACTTGAGTACCGACTCATCAAGGAACTGTGGGCGTTTCGGGAGGACCGCATCGCGGTGCGCTTCGCCTACGAGTGGCACGACGTGGACGGACAGTGGTTCCGCAGCTATGGCAACGAGAACTGGGCATTCGATGGCGAAGGCGTGATGCACACGCGCATCGCCAGCATCAACGACCTGCCGATCAGGGAGGCGGAACGCCTGTACGGCTGGCCGGCAGGCCGACGACCGGATGATCATGCAGGTCTCACCGAGCTGGGGCTGTGATCGTGGCCGGCAACCACGCCTATGCCAGCGACGTGGCCTTCACCGCCACGGTGAAGGCGATCCAGTCGCGCAAGGGCTCGCGCGCTGCCTATGCACGCGTGGAAGCGGGCGGCTCCTGGGAGTCGTTCATCACCGCCGACCTGAAGGCCGAGATCGAAGCCCAGACCAGCGTCTTCCTGGCGACCGCGAATGCGGACGGTCAGCCGTACATTCAGCACCGCGGCGGCCCGGTCGGCTTCCTGCGGGTGCTGGACGAGCACACGATCGCTTTCGTGGACTTCGCAGGCAACCGCCAGTACATCACCCAGGGCAACCTCGAAGAGAACCCGAAGGCGCACTTGTTCCTGATCGACTATGCGCACCGTCGCCGCATCAAGGTTTGGGGCACGGCGCGCGTGGTGGAAGGCGACGACGCGCTGCTTCGCCGCCTGATGTCGGAGGGCTATCGCGCGAGGCCGGAGCAGGTCGTATTGTTCACCGTCACCGCATGGGACGTGAATTGCCCGCAGCACATTCCGCAGCGTTTCGAGGCGGCCGATGTGGACGCCGCGATCCGGACTCGCGATGAGCGTATTGCTGCCCTGGAGGCCGAAGTCGAGCGCTTGCGGACTTCGAAGATCGCTCTGGCGGCGCGAGCGACCGGTCTTTGAATCGACGACCGACTGCTACGGGCGCAGTAAGCGTGGCCTCAAGGCCCTGTTGCCCGTCGCTGGTCAGATGAGCACGATCTGCTGATCGAGCGCGCCTGCGATGGTGTGCATCAAGGCGGTAATGCACATCATGGACAAGCAAGTCGTAAGGGCGGCGCGTCGGCGCC
>JANXXS010000352.1 GCA_025350505.1 Burkholderiales bacterium | reverse complement strand
CCCGAGCAGATCGAGCGCAAGCCCACCACCACGGCGTCGGACGTGTATTCGCTGGGCGTGGTGCTTTACGAGCTGCTTGCCGGGGCGAGCCCGTACCAGCCGGCACACGCAGGGCGGGCGGCTCTCGAGGAGGCGATTCTTCTCGCCGATCCTCCGGCGCCCAGCAGGGCGGCCACGTCGCAGGCGGCGGTGAACAGCGGCGTTACGCTGCCTGCACTGCGGAAGCGCTTGCGCGGCGAGCTTGACGCGATCGTTCTGATGGCGTTGCGCAAGAGTGCGGCCGAGCGCTACGACAGCGCCGAGTCGATGGCGCAGGACCTGCAGCGCTGGCTGGATGGGCAGCCTGTCCTCGCCCATCCGGACAGTACCGGCTATCGCTCGTGGAAGTGGTTGCAACGACATCGCATGGCGAGCGCAGCCGGAGCGCTGGTCCTGCTGGCCATGGGCGCAGGCACCAGCGTAGCGCTCTGGCAAGCGGACGTGGCGCGCGCCCAAGCACGTCGTGCCGAGGCCGAAGCAGGGCGCGCCCGGCGGGAGGCCGAACGGGTCCGCGCAGTGCAGGGCTTCCTCATCGATCTCTTCAACGAGGCCGGGCCGGCGCGTGCCCAGGGCCGCGAGCTGACAGCGCGTGACTTGCTCGAGCGCGGCAAGCGCGAGTTGTCTTCGCGCCTGGCCCACGAGCCTGAATCCAGCGCGGCGGTGCGCGGCGCCTTGATCGACATCTACCTTGCCCTCGGCGACGAAGAAACCGCCTTGCCCCTGGCCCAGGCGCAGGTCGCCGAGACGGCGAAGCTGTACGGAGAACGCAGCGTCGAGTCGGGTCTGGCGTTGTATGTACTGGGCGACACGCAGGCCCGGCATGGCCGCTACGAACCGGCGCTGACGAACCTGCGCCAAGCGCAACTGGTACTGGCGCCCTTCGCGGCGGCGCAGCCGGATGCCTGGTTCAACCTGCCGGTGGTCGTGGCCAACGCGCTGGCCAATCTGCGCCGACTGGACGAAGCAACCGCCATCCTCACCGAGGTCCTGCCACGCATCCAGACGCACTACGGCGCTCGTGCCTGGCCGGTCATAGAAGCCGAGGTCTCGCTCTCTCGTTTCCATGTTTCCGCAGGTCGTTTGCGCGAAGGGGTGGCCATGAGCCGCGCGATCGAACCGCTGCTCGATCTGCAAGGCCCTGATCGCGGCACGTCTGTCGCGGCGGCCCGCGGCAACCTGGGCTACACGCTGCTGCTCGCCGGTCAATGGTCCGACGCGCGGCGTCTTCTCGAGGGCGCCCGATCCGATTTCGAGCGTCTCGAGGGCCCGCACAACTCGGACACGATCCGGGTCCAGCGCAATCTGTTCCAAGTGCACGCCGACTCGGGAGACTATCCAGCCGCCGTGGCCCTCGGCGAAGACAACGCCAGGCGTTCCGCAGCGTTTTACGGTCCGACCGACGGAGAGACGGCCCTCGATCTGTCGTTCCGGGTCATTTCGTTGCTCATGGTGGGGCGAGTCGCGGAAGCCCAGGCCGCGGCACGCGAGTCGGTGCGCATCGCCGACGCTGGATCCACTCTTACTCCCGCGGAGCGGCGCGGCGTGCGGCGCCGGCTGGCTCTGGCAGAGATGTTCGCGGGTCGCCATCAGGAGGCGCTGCGCTCGTTGTACGGACTGGCCGAAGAAGACCGCCTCGACGGCGTTCGCGACGGTCGGGCCGCGGCCACACTGCTGTATTTGTCGAGTGCCATGCGCATCACCGGTCAGCCCTTGCAAGCGGCCGATGCGGCGTCCGCGGCGGGAGCGATCTGGCGCCAGAGGAGTTCGGTGCCGAGCAGAAACCTGGCCGGTCAGGCCCTGCTCAGTGAAGCACTGGCCCTTGCTGCCTCGCAGCAGCCTGTCGCGGCACGCGGCCGCCTCGAAGACGGTCTTGCGCTGTTGAAAGGCCAGTTGCCTCCCCGGCACGTCACGCTACTTGCCGCCGAGCTGGTCCGCGCCGCTGTCATGCGCGCCGAAGGCCAAGCCGTGCCCGCGGCCGCACTGGAACGGGCGACGCATCAGGCGCTCGCCGACGAGGCGGGCGTGCACCTGCCGCCTACGCTTCCGCTGCTGCCCTGAGGCTCGAAATCCTTTTCGCAGGCCGTGTCCTGTCCAGGGCCGGCGTTGCGATAAGGAAGTCAGGAAGCGGCGAACAGCACGCCGACCCCCCGTCGATCTCGTGGCTCGCCGATCAAACGCGAGGCCATGACGAGGGGCGCACCTCGCGTTCGCTGCATCGAAGGAGTCCTGGATGAGAACCGCCTCTGTCGCCGCGATATCGGCGCTGTCCTGCGCGATTGCCCTGCCTGCGCTGGCCTTCAACCCACAGCCCGATCCACCGGCGCGGATCGGCTCGATCAGCCTCAACCCGGGCCAGACGCTGCGTGTCAATGCGCGGGTCATCAAGGCCGTGTCGCTCAGCAATGCCGACGTGCCGCCGGGCCCGTGCCGGGTCTCGCTCGGCTTTCTGGACGGCGGGGGTCGCAGCCTCGGGCCGGGCGTGGTCGTGCTGCTGCGACAAGCGCAGTCGACCCGGCTCGACCTGATCGGCGACGAGGTGTCGAGCACGAGCAGCCCGCTGTCAGTGCATCCCGTGGTCCGCCTGCTGCCGGCGGTGCAGCGCCCGTCCTCGAATGCGCAGACCTGCGCCGTCGCCGTGACCGTGGAGCTGCTCGGTGCGAACGGGCACGTCAGGGCGATCGTCGCCGATCCATTGCTGGTGACGCAGGACAGTGCCGAGCAATAGGACGTTCGAGAAAAGCAGGACCTTCGGGATGGCACCACCGTCCCCGGGTTCATGGGAGTGGCCATGCCGAGAGTCAGCCTGAATTCCTTCGTGCCCACAAAGGCGCTTCTTCGCGGCCGCGCTCGCGGCCTGCTCGGCGCAGCAGCGCTGCTTGTGGCCGATGCTGCGTGCAGCGCCGACTTCAGCGTCGGCGTCGGTGGCTACGCCGCCCAGGGCCGCGTCGATTGCGTCGCCTCGTTTCCCTGCGATCGAAGCAGCGCGGGCGGCAAGCTATTTGCCGGCTACCAGCTCAGCCCGGCGGTGGACGTTCAGGCCGTCTGGTTCGACGCGGGCCACTTCAAGGGCGGCGACACGACTCCCCTCGGCACCGAGTTCGGCGGCACTTTCAAGGTCAGCGGCTTCGGCCTGACGGGTGGCTATCGGTGGGAGCTCGCGCCCTCGTGGAGCCTTGTCGGTCGGGCCGGGCTGGCGGCAATGCGCACGCGCTTCGACTACGCGAACACGGCCTTCGGAAGCGCCAGCAAGACGACGGCTCAACCGCTGCTCGGCCTCGGCCTCGCCTATGCCGTCACGCCGGCCGTGCGCCTGAGCCTGGACTACGACGTCACACGCTTCAAGGTGCACACGACCCGCGGGCCGTTGCAGATGCTCGGCGCAGCGGCGCAGTACTCATTCTGAAACGGATCGACTCATGAAGGCCTTCCACTCCCTCGAGCGTCCGGTCTCCTCTCCCGGACTGTTCGGCGCGATGCGTCGCGTCGCGCTGGCCGGCACCTGCCTGGTCCTGGCCGCCTGCGGCGGCAGCGCCGACGCACCGCCGCCGCCCGAGAGCGTTCCGACCGTCCTGACCCAACCCGCCGACCAGAGCGTGGTCGCAGGAAGTTCCGCCACCTTCAGCATCGTTGCAAGCGGCGCCGCGCCCTTGGCGTACCAATGGGCGGGCAGCCCGGACGGCATCACCTTCACCGACATACCCGGCGCTACCGGCACCAGCTACAACACCGGCGCAACGACGCTGGCGCAAAGCGGCACGCGCTATCGGGTGGTGGTCAGCAACAGCCTGGGCAGCGTCACGAGCAGCGCGGCGCAGCTGACTGTCACGCCGCTCATCGTCGCCCCCGCGATCATCACGCAACCGGCGGACCAGACCGTGACGGCGCCCGCGACCGCGACCTTCAATGTCACCGTCTCGGGCACCGCGCCGTCGTATCAATGGCAGCTGAGCACCGACGGCGGCGTGACCTTCAACCCGGTGGCGGGCGCGCCCGATGCGCCCAGCCTGGCGATCACCAACACCACGGTGTCGCAAAGCGGGCAGCGCTATCGCGTGGTCGTGAGCAACAGTGCAGGCAGCGTGACCAGCAGCTCGGCGTTGCTCACCGTGCTGGCGGCGCCGATCGCGCCGGCGTTCACGACCCAGCCGCTGTCGCAGACGATTCTTGCCGGCGCGGCGGTGAATTTCACCGTCGTCG
>JANXXS010000350.1 GCA_025350505.1 Burkholderiales bacterium | reverse complement strand
TCACCGTGCTGGCGGCGCCGATCGCGCCGGCGTTCACGACCCAGCCGCTGTCGCAGACGATTCTTGCCGGCGCGGCGGTGAATTTCACCGTCGTCGCCACCGGCACGCCGGCGCCGACGATTCAATGGCGCATCAACGGCGCCAATCTGGTCGACGGTGTGCAGGCGAGCGGCGTGTGCGCGGGCGCCACCGTGGCCGGCGCCGGCACCGCCTCGTTGACGCTGACGGCAGTGCCCCTGGCCTGCGGCGGTACGGTCTTCAGCGCCGTCGCGAGCAACGGCGTGAACCCGAACGCCACCAGCAACGGCGCGACGCTGACCGTGAATCCGCTGGGAGTGGCGCCCATCATCACGCTGCAGCCGCTCGACGTCACCGTGGTGGCGCCGACGACCGCGACCTTCACGGCCGCCGCCAGCGGTGTGCCGTCGCCGACGGTGCAGTGGCAGCAAAGTGTCGATGCCGGCCTGACCTGGACCAACATCGTCGGCGCGACGAATCCGAGCTTCACCACGCCCGCCACCGTCCTGGCCGATAGCGGCGAGCGCTTCCGCGCCGTGTTCACGAATGCCTCGGGTACCGCGACCAGCAACGCCGCGATCCTCACCGTCACAGCCCCCGCATCGGCGGGCTTCAATCGCCCGGCGGGCGTCGCCGTCGACGCTGCAGGCAACGTCTATGTCGCCGACTCGGGGAACCACACGATCCGCAAGATCACGTCGGTGGGTGTCGTCACCACCCTTGCCGGTTTGTCCGGCAGCAGCGGCAGCGCCGACGGCATCGGCAGTGCGGCTCGGTTCTTTGTCCCGCGCGATATCGCGCTCGATGCGGCAGGCAACGTCTATGTCGGCGACACCAACAACTTCACGGTCCGCAAGATCACGGCCGCCGGTGTGGTCAGCACGCTGGCGGGGCTGGCGGGCAACGCGGGTAGCGTCGACGGTGCGGGCAGTGCGGCTCGTTTCGCTGGCCCGCAAGGCATCGCGCTCGATGCTGCGGGCAACCTCTATGTCGCCGACAGTTCCAACTTCACGATCCGCAAGATCACGCCGGCCGGTGTCGTCGCCACCCTGGCGGGTTCAGCGGGCAACCCGGGCAGCACCGATGGCACCGGCAGTTCGGCGCAATTCTTCAACCCGACCTCTGTCGCGCTCGATGCCGCGGGCAACGTCTACGTCGCCGATTTCAGCAACCACACGATCCGAAAGATCACGCCGGCTGCTGTCGTCAGTACGCTGGCCGGTTCGGCCGGCCTCCTGGGCAGCAACGACGGCACGGGCAGTGCGGCCCGGTTCAGCAACCCGCTGGGTGTCGCAGTCGATGCTGCGGGCAACGTCTACGTCGCCGACTTCAACAATGACACGGTGCGCAAGATCACCCCTGCCGGTGTCGTCAGTACCCTCGCCGGCTTGGCGGGCAGCCCTGGCAGCAGCGATGGCACGGGCAGTGCGGCCCGGTTCAGGAACCCGCGTGATGTCGCCGTCGATGCCGCGGGCAACGTCTATGTCGCCGACACCGACAACGATTCGATCCGCAAGATCACACCTGCGGGCGTCGTCACCACGTTCGCCCAGTAGTCGGAGGGTGAATCGGCGGCCGGCGGCCCGTGCGCCGATGTCCTGTTCGGACCCGGCATTGCGATAGAGACAGCAGGACAGGCGGATCGAGGCCATATCGGGATGGCAACGGCCCTCGGTTCTGTCCGGGAGCTGTCATGCCGCAAGTCAGTCTGAATTCCAGCGCAGGCGCCACGCACCGCAGCAGTCGCGTTCGATGTCTGCTCGGCGTCGCGGCGCTGCTTGCTACCGGCACGACGTTCGGCGCCGACTTCAGCCTCGGGCTGGGCGCCGGCGCCGACCGCGGCCGTGTCGACTGCGTCGCCTCGTTTGCCTGCGACCGCGGCAGCGCGGCCTGGAAGCTCTCCGCGGCCTATCAGCTCAGCCCGGCCGTCGACGTGCAGATCGTGTGGTTCGACGCCGGCCACTTCAAGGGCGGGGATACGACGCCGCTCGGCACCGAATTCGGCGGCACTTTCAAGGTCAGCGGCCTTGGCCTCAGCGCCGGCTATCGATGGGACTTCACGCCTTCGTGGAGCCTCGCCGGGCGCGCCGGCGTCGCCGCGATGCGGACCCGCTTCGACTACGCGAATCCCGCATTCGCAAGCGCCGGCAAGACAACGACCCAGCCCCTCTTCGGCCTCGGTCTTGGCTACGCGGCCACGCCATCGGTGCGCCTGAGCCTGGACTACGACGTCACCCGATTCAAGGTGCATACGACCCGCGGGCCCCTGCACATGCTCGGCATCGCCGCGCAGTACTCCTTCTGAAACGGATCGACTCATGAAGGCCTTGCACATCCTCGAGGTTCCGGCTTGCTCTCTGGCCCTTCGCGTCGTCATCCATCGAGCGGCGCTGACTGTCGTCGGCCTCGTGCTCGCCGCCTGCGGTGGCAGTGCCGACGCGCCGCCGCCGCCTGAAAGCGTTCCAACCGTCCTGACCCAACCGACCGACCAGAGCGTGGTCGAAGGCAGCGCCGCCACCTTCAGCGTCGGCGCCAACGGCGCTGCGCCCTTGACGTACCAATGGGCGGGCAGCCCGGACGGCATCACCTTCACCGACATCGCCGGTGCGACCAGCGCCGCCTACAACACCGGCGCCACGACGCTGGCGCAGAGCGGCACCCGCTATCGCGTCGTCGTCAGCAACAGCTTGGGCAGCGTCACGAGCAGCGCGGCGCGCCTCACCGTCACGCCTCTCGTCGTTGCCCCCGTGATCATCACGCAGCCAGCCGACCAGACGGTGACGGCGCCCGCGACGGCGACTTTCAACGTCACCGCCAGCGGCACCACGCCGTCGTATCAATGGCAGCTGAGCACCGATGGCGGGGTGACCTTCAACCCAGTGGCCGGCGGCCCGAACGCGCCGAGCCTGGTGGTGACGAACACCATCCTCGCCCAGAGCGGGCAGCGCTACCGCGTGATCGTGAGCAACAGTGCAGGCAGCGTGACCAGCAGCTCGGCGTTGCTCACCGTGCTGGCGGCGCCGATCGCGCCGGCGTTCACGACCCAGCCGCTGTCGCAGACGATTCTTGCCGGCGCGGCGGTGAATTTCACCGTCGTCG
>JANXXS010000308.1 GCA_025350505.1 Burkholderiales bacterium | reverse complement strand
GGACAAGGAGATGGTGATGCCGGGCGATAACGTCAGCATCACCGTCAAGCTGATCAACCCGATCGCCATGGAAGAAGGTCTGCGCTTCGCCATCCGCGAAGGCGGACGGACCGTCGGCGCCGGCGTCGTCGCGAAAATCCTGGAGTGAGATTCAACGACAGGGGCGTAGCTCAATTGGCAGAGCGCTGGTCTCCAAAACCAGAGGTTGGGGGTTCGATGCCCTCCGCCCCTGCCAAAGGCAGGACCTGAGATTTCCCGCCGACACGGCCTGAAGCGCAGGCCGGTCCGGCATCAGAGAGCACATGGCAACACAGACATCCCCGAACGTCGAAACGGTATCGACCGCTGCCGACAAGGCGAAGCTCGCCCTCGCGGCGGCGCTCGTCGTGGGCGCGGTCGTTGCGTTCTACATGCTCGGTCAGCAGGATCTGTGGCTGCGCGTCGTCGCCCTGATCGTGCTCTTGATCGTCGCCGCGGCGACCTTCTTCACGTCGGAGCCCGGCAAGCAGCTGATCGCCTATGGCAAGGACTCGATTCGCGAAGTGAAGAAGGTCGTCTGGCCGACCCGCAAGGAAGCGCTGCAGATGACGGGCTATGTGTTCGCCTTCGTCGTCGTCATGGCGCTGTTCCTGTGGCTCACCGACAAGACGCTCGAGTGGCTGCTGTACGACCTCGTTCTCGGCTGGAAGCGCTAAGGAGCCCATCAAGTGACTGAAGCAAGCGCAGAAAGCAAAGACGAGCTCGCGACCCCGGAATCGTTCGCCGCCAAGGGGAACAGGCGCTGGTACGTCGTGCACGCCTATTCCGGCATGGAAAAGGCCGTCGAGCGCAACCTCCGCGAGCGCATCGACCGCTCGGAAATGAAGGAAAAGTTCGGCCGCATCCTGGTGCCGATGGAAGAAGTGGTCGAGCTGAAGAACGGCAAGCGTTCGGTCAGCGAGCGGCGCTTCTTTCCCGGCTACGTGCTGGTCGAGATGGAGATGGGCGACGACACCTGGCACCTGGTCAAGCACACCAGCAAGGTGACGGGCTTCGTCGGCGGCGCGAAGACGCGCCCCTCGCCGATCTCGGAGGCCGAGGTGATGAAGATCGTCTCGCAGATGCAGGAAGGCGTGGAGAAGCCCCGTCCGAAGGTACAGTGGGAAGTGGGCGAGACGGTGCGCATCAAGGAAGGCCCGTTCACCGACTTCAACGGCTCGGTGGAAGACGTCAACTACGACAAGTCGAAGGTCCGCGTCGCCGTGACGATCTTCGGCCGGGCGACCCCGGTCGAGCTCGACTTCGCCCAGGTCGAAAAAATCTGATTCATCGGCGGGAGACGGGCGCCACCCGGCGTCTCCCGCCTGTTTGCGTTTCCGGGCGGCTGAACGAGGAGCTGAACAGGTTTTTCCTGCAAGGCGCTTGAACTCGAAACAAGGAGCCATTCATGGCAAAGAAAGTCGTCGGCTACATCAAGCTGCAAGTCCCGGCCGGCAAGGCGAATCCGTCGCCCCCGATCGGCCCGGCGCTCGGCCAGCGCGGACTCAACATCATGGAGTTCTGCAAGGCCTTCAACGCGCAGACGCAAGGCATGGAGCCTGGCCTCGTGCTGCCGGTGGTCATCACCGCGTACGCGGACAAGTCCTTCACCTTCATTCTCAAGACGCCGCCGGCTTCGGTGCTGATCAAGAAGATCCTCAAGCTGGAAAAGGGCTCGGCCCGGCCGCACCTCGACAAGGTGGGCAAGCTGACCCGTGCCCAGGTCGAAGAGATCGCCAAGGCCAAGCAACGCGACCTGACCGGCGCCGACCTCGAGGCGGCGGTTCGCACCATCGCCGGCACGGCCCGTTCGATGGGCATCACGGTCGAAGGAGCAGTCTGATCATGGCCACCGACAACACCAAGACCAAAGGCAAGCTGACCAAGCGCGAGAAGGCGACGGCCGGCAAGGTCGACAGCACCAAGCTCTACGCGCTCGACAGCGCGCTTGCACTCGTCAAGGAATGCGCGACCGCGAAGTTCGACGAGTCGATCGACGTCGCCGTGCAGCTCGGCATCGACGCCAAGAAGTCCGACCAGGTCGTTCGCGGCGCGGTCGTGATGCCCAGCGGCACCGGCAAGACCAAGCGTGTCGCCGTGTTCGCCCAGGGCGCCAAGGCTGAAGAAGCCAGGGCCGCCGGCGCCGACATCGTCGGCATGGAAGACCTGGCCGCCGAGATCAAGGCCGGCAAGATGGACTTCGACGTGGTCATTGCCTCGCCGGACACGATGCGCGTGGTGGGCACGCTCGGCCAGATCCTGGGTCCGCGCGGCCTGATGCCGAACCCGAAGGTCGGCACGGTCACGCCCGACGTGGCGCAAGCCGTCCGCAACGCCAAGGCCGGTCAGGTGCAGTTCCGCGTCGACAAAGCCGGCATCGTCCACGCCACCATCGGCCGCCGCTCGTTCAGCGACGACAAGCTGGTCGCGAACTTGCGTGCCCTGATCGAGGCGCTCAACAAGTCGAAGCCGGCGTCGAGCAAGGGCATCTATCTGAGAAAGCTCGCGCTCTCGTCGACGATGGGCGTCGGCGCCCGTGTTGACCTGGCGTCGATCAACGCACAGGCCGCGCAAGCCGCCTGATCTGGAGTTTGGGCCGCTGCCAAGGCGGTGGCCCGGTGAGATGGTGGGCCGGGGCGTTCGGGAAACCGGGCGCCCCGGGCCATCGAAGACCGCTGGTGCAGTTCTTCTGGACTGCTTAATCGCCAGCGCAGATGGCGTCCCGCCGAAACGGAATTCTGTTTCGAGTTCGGAAGGTCGCTGAACCGAAGCGTTTCGAAGCCGGATGCGGCGCGAAACGCATGTGGAAGGAGAAGAAACCTTGAGTCTCAATCGCACCGAGAAAGCGACGGTGGTGACGGATGTGGCGGCCCAGGTGGCCCGCTCGCAGACGCTTGCCCTGGCCGAGTACCGTGGCATGACCGTGGCTCACCTGGATGCGTTGCGCAAGATCGCACGCGAGAAAGGCGTTTATCTTCACGTGCTGAAGAATTCGCTGGCTCGCCGTGCCGTCGCCGGAACGCCATTCGAGGTGGCCTCGGCCAGCATGGCCGGCCCGCTGATCTACGGTTTTTCCGAGGATGCGGTCGCCGCGGCGAAGGTCCTGTCCGACTTCGCCAAGACGAACGACAAGCTGATCGTCAAGGCCGGCGCCCATGCCGGCAAGGCGCTCGACGCGAAAGGCGTGCAATCGCTCGCCTCGATCCCGTCGAAGGAAGTGCTGCTGTCGCAACTGCTCGGGCTCATGCAGTCGCCGATCTCGCGGTTCGCCCGCGTGCTGGCGATGCTGGCCGAGAAGCGCGCTGCCGGCACCTCTGCCGAGGCGGCTCCCGCTGCCGAAGCGCCGCCCGCTGCCGAAGCGCCGCCCGCGGCCGACGCCGCGCCGGCCGCCGCCTGACGCGATCTTGATCCTGGAACAACTGCAACCATCTGACTGAACTGGAAATTCAAATGTCATTCGACAAAGACGCATTCATCTCCGCCCTCGACACCATGTCGGTGATGGAGCTCAACGACCTGGTCAAGGCCATCGAAACGAAGTTCGGCGTCTCGGCCGCGGCCATGGCCGCCCCGAGCGGCGCCGGCGGCGGCGGCGGCGCGGCTGCCCCGGTGGCGGAAGAGCAGACCGAGTTCACGCTCATGCTGACCGAGATCGGCGCCAACAAGGTACAGGTTATCAAGGCGGTTCGCGAGCTGACGGGCCTGGGCCTGAAGGAAGCGAAGGACCTGGTCGACGGCGCCCCGAAGCCCGTCAAGGAAGCCATGGCCAAGGCGGATGCCGAAGCCGGCAAGAAGAAGCTGGAAGACGCGGGTGCCAAGGCGGAATTGAAGTAATTGCTGTTTGGCAGGAGGCTGGGCGCCGATTTCGGCTCCCGGCCTTTTGCGTTTTCCGAAGCGGCCTCGATGGCCCTTCGAAAGCACCTGAAAGAGCCTCCGCCGACAATCGAGGGCTCTTCCAGGTGATTTCGAAAAATAGTCCCTTGATCCGACTGCAAGGGACGGGTTTGGTCGGGCTCCGGTGCAATGCCGGGGTTGTCCGCCAGCGGCAGGTAGTGGCCTGCCACCAAGCTTCGAGCGCAAGGCTCGAAAGACAGTCGCCTTCGGAAGCCATTCCCCGGCCGGATGTGGCTTCCTGAACGGAGTGTTCATGGCGCAGCAAGCAATTCCCTATTCCTACACCGAGAAGAAGCGCATCCGCAAAAGCTTCGGCAAGCGCGAGAGCGTTCTCAACGTGCCCTATCTGCTGACGATGCAGAAGGACTCGTACTTCGCCTTCCTGCAGAAAGACGTCCATCCGCAAAAACGCAAGCCCGAAGGGCTGCAAGCGGCCTTCCTCTCCGCGTTCCCCATCGTCTCGCACAACGGTTACGTCGAGATGAAGTTCATCGAATTCAACATGGCCAAGCCCGCGTTCGACACGCGGGAGTGCCAGCAGCGCGGCCTCACGTACGCCGCGGCGGTACGCGCCAAGCTGCAGATGATCATCTACGACCGGGAATCGGCGCAGGCCAAGAC
>JANXXS010000303.1 GCA_025350505.1 Burkholderiales bacterium | reverse complement strand
TGCCGACCCGCCCGAATTCGACGGTCTCATCGGTACACTTTGGCATCGGCAGTCCTCGGTTGTCATAGGGGGTCAGATACCTATGACAACGCGCCTCGGCACGAGGCTGCCGACCCTACAGTGGTGAAATATCCGGGCTAGTTCGATGATGGTGCCTGCTTCGCTCTTGCTTGGGCCGGAGATTGTTCCGCTGCCCAGCAGGTCTCCGGGTTGCAAGTTGCAGCCGCCCACGGTGTGGTGCGCCACCATTTGAGCAACAGTCCAGTACTGATATTTGAAGCTGGTGTGGCTCAATCGCTCGGCACCGTCGCCACGGGCACGATGTTGCGCGGTCTCGAGCCAGACTTCGAGTTGGATGTCCAAGGCCCCTTCGGCCCGGACCTGCTTTGACTCCAGGTAGGCCAGAGGCTGGGGCTCGTCGGCGCCTCGGCTCCAGGCTTGGCGATACGGTGTCAATGCCTCCATCGTAACGATCCACGGCGAAATCGTCGTCGCGAAGTTCTTGCCCAGAAACGGTCCGAGCGGCGCCATTTCCCAAAACTGGATATCGCGTGCTGACCAGTCGTTGAGCATGCAGATTCCGAAGACGTGCCCGTCGGCAGTGTCCACCGCGATCTGCTCGCCTTGCACGTTGCCCTGGCCGACGAAGACGCCGAGCTCGATTTCATAGTCCAGCCGCGCGCAAGCCCCATAAACCGGTTTGGTTGCCCCGGGTGCCATGCTTTGGCCCATGGGCCGACGAACTCGTTGCCCGCTGACGCCGATGCTAGAGACGCGGCCATGATATGCAGTCGGGACCCATTGGAAATTAGCAGTCAGAGGATCTTCAGGGCGGACCAGTCGGCCGACGTTGAGCGCGTGGTGTATAGACGTATAGAAGTCCGTGTAATCGCCGATGCGAGCGGGAATCGTGTATTCCGCGCTGGCCTGTGCCACTAGGCATTTGCGCAGCTCATCTGCGTCGGTCGCCGAACGGGTGCTTTCCAACAGGGCGAACAGGGCATGGCGCAATTCGCGCCATGCAGCGGGTCCCATCGCGAAGAAGTCGTTCAGGACCGGCTGCGCGCAGGCGCTCGCGGCCTGCGCCCCGAGTCCGCCGAGCATGCCCGCTCGGCTCAGGGCATTGAGGTCGATCACCTGATCGCCTATGGCGACGCCGCCGCGATAGGCCTCGCCGCTGCCAACTCGACGAAACACGGCGAACGGCAGGTTCTGGATCGGAAAGTCGCAGCCGGGCGCGTTCGCCGTAGCCAGCCAGCTTTGGCGTCCGGCATCATGGGTATGGTTGAGTTCCATACGGGGGTGTCCTCTTCAAGCGACCGCGCTCACACGGCCGTGAGCTTGTCGTCGAAGATCGCGACCGCGCGCGTCCATCCCGCAGAAGCGCGGCGGATCTTGTGCGGAAAGCAGCTGATGAAAAATCCGTCGGCTGGGAGCGACTCGAGGTTGTGCAGCTTCTCGATGTGGCAGTAACCGATGTCGCGGCCGGCCTTGTGGCCCTCCCAGATCAACGATGCGTCCTTCGACTCGCCGTACTTCTTCGCGGTGTGCACGAAGGGCGCGTCCCAGCTCCATGCATCGGTGCCGGTGAGGCGCACGCCTCGCTCCAAGAGATACATCGTCGCTTCGTACCCCATGCCTGCGCCCGACGAGACGTAGTCGGGCTGTCCGTAGCGCGAACCCGCGCGCGTGTTGACGGCGACGATCTCGAGAGGCCTGAGCGTGTGTCCGATGCGCTTCAATTCCGCCTCGACGTCTGCAGCTGTCACGACGTAGCCGTCTTCGAAGTGCCGAAAGTCCAGCTTCACACCCGGCTGGAAGCACCAGTCGAGCGGTACCTCATGGATCGCGATCGCCCTCTCTTTTCCGCCGAGCGCCTTGTTCATCGTCGAGTGGAAGTGGTACGGTGCATCGAGGTGGGTGCCGTTGTGGGTCGACAAACGGACGCCCTGACAGCTCGGCCGTCATCGTCGAGCTCAACTGGCTGCCGTGGCGCGACCGTCGTCTGTCGCTTCAGTACACGGCCTACCAGAAGTTCAACGGCTCGCGAACGAACTACGACGGCTTCGGACGCAACGCCAAAGACAACAACACGTTGTACCTGGTCGCGTGGTTCCCGTTCTGACACGGAAAGATGCGGGCACGACGACCCGTTCGAAGAGGAGAGATCGCGATGGACGTGCAAGACGAATTCACCACTCGCCGCCACGGCCTGGTCAGAGGCACCCGCCTTTTGCTCGGCGTGGCGATGGCGAGCGCA
>JANXXS010000239.1 GCA_025350505.1 Burkholderiales bacterium | reverse complement strand
GTCAAGGGCGAGCTGAAGGGCCTCGTCGACCTGCGCGGCGGCAAGGTCGAGCTGAACGGCGCCGAGGATCCGCAGCAGGAGATGGAGGCCTGGGCGCTCACCGAGGTGCACAAGATCTTCGGCGGCAGCGTCTCGACGCTGAGCGAGCTGGGCACGCTGGTCAAGGGTCTCGGCAAGCGCGTCAACGTCGTGCTGCGCAAGGCCGACGTGGCGCAGAAGATGATGGCCGAGAGCGAGAAGGCCTACTTCCCGACCGGCAAGCCGAAGTAGCCGGCCGGCGCTCAGTGCGCCATCAGCATGGTCACAGGCAAGGTCGCGAGCACCGAGCGGGTGGCGCCGCCGAGCACGCGCTCGGCGGTGCGGCTGTGCCCGTAGCAGCCCATCACGACGAGGTCGATGTTCAGCGTCTCGGCGAGCGTCGCCAGCTCCTGGCCGACGTGCGATGAGGGCGGAGACAAGTGCAGCACCGCCTCGACGCCGTGCCGGTGCAGGAACGACACGATGTCGATGCCGCTGAAGGGCGCGGCTACCGGATATCGCGACCAGATGGCGACATGGACCACGCGGGCGTGCCGCAGCAGCCGCAGCGCACCGGTGACGGCGCGAGCGGCCTGCGCCGATCCGTTCCAGGCGATCAGGACGCGCTCGCCGGGACTGCCTGCGCGAACCTCGCGCGGCACGACCAGGGTCGGCTTGCCGCTGTCGAGGATCACCGATTCGACGAAGCCTTCGGGCGCGCCGCCGGCCGGCTCGCCCGGCGATTGCTGGCCGACGACGAGCAGGTCGGCATAGGCGGCCTCGGCGATGAAGCCACGGGTGATCGAGTCGCCGACGATGTCGAACCATGCGACCTCGGCGCCTTCGCCGCGGCAGCGCTGCTGCAGGCCGGCCCGGGCCGTGTCGCGTGCCAGCGTGCCCCACTCGCTTGCGCCTGAGCCGAGCACGGCGCCGGCCGAGTAGGCGGACGACAGGCGGTCGGTGTCGACGGTCGCGCCGAACAGCGCAGTGACGGCGGCGCCATGCCGTGTCGCGAGCTCGCGCGCGAACTCGAGCCGCGTCGTGCTGCCGGCGCTCGCGTCGGCATGCAGGAGGATGGCCCGGATCTCGCTCATGACCGCGCTCAGCGGATCAGCAGGACCGGCGTCGCCGACTTGGCCAGCACCTTGGTCGCAACCGAGCCGAGGATGAGGTTGGCCAGGTCGCCGTCGCCGCGCGAACCCATCACGATCAGGTCGAAGCGGCCCTCGGCGGCCAGCTTGGCGATCGATTCGGCGGCGTGGCCGATGGTGTGGACGAATTTCGCCTCGATGCCCTGCTGTTCGAAGAAGGCACGAATCGGCCGGAACACCGATTCGGCATCTTCCTCGTAGAAATTGCGGACGACGTCCATGCCGACGAAGGCGGCGGCGCGATGCGGCACGGCGAGCACGGAGTGCACGACCGTGTAGTCGTGGCGGCTGCCCAGCCATTCGTCGTGCGCGCCGAGGTAGGCAAGCATGCGCTTGGTGTAGGCGCTGCCGTCGGCGGCGATCAGCATCTTCATCGTCGCATTGTCCGACGCGTGTGCCTCGCCGATCTTGTCGAAGATCAAGGTCGCGGCGCCAAGCGCGCTCCATGATGGGAGTGGACTTCCACCCCGATCTCCATGGCCGTGCGGCGCATCCTCATCGTTCAGGGCCACCCCGATCGGCCGGCGGCCACTTTTGCCGGGCCCTCGCCCGATGGCGGGCGGCGCGACAAGTGGCTGGCCGAGATGCAGCGGCTCGGCGAACGTGCCGCATAGCATTGACAGGCCCTAGACAGATGCGGGCCACGCTGGTCTCGGACGCGACGCCGCCAGGCCTGCCCGGCGACGCCGAAGCCGCGCTCGCCGACGACCCCGACGCCGGTTTCACCGTCTGGTCGAACGCCGCCGATGGTCGCCGCATCGGCCGCTCGCATTTGCAGCTGACGGGTCTGTGGTGCGCCGGTTGTGCCGGTGTCATCGAGACGGCGCTGGCGCGCGAGCCCGGCGTGCGCGAGGCGCGCGTGAGCTACGCCACGCAGCGCGCCACCGTCACCTGGGACGCTTCGACGACGACGCTGTCGAGCCTGCTCGTCGCGGTGCGCAAGGCCGGCTACGGCGCGGCGCCCGACGCCGCAGCGCCGGCGCGCGCCCTGCGCCGGGCCGAGGAACGGCGCTCTCTCTGGCGGCTCTTCGTCGCCGTGTTCTGCATGATGCAGGTGATGATGTACCAGGCGCCGCTCTACGTGGCGGGGCCCGGCACGCTGACGCCCGACCTGCGCATGCTGCTGCTCTGGGCCGCCTGGCTGCTCAGCGTGCCGGTCGTGCTGTTCTCGGCGGCACCGCTGTTTCGCGATGCGTTCGAGGGGCTGCGCCAGCGCCGCATCGGCATGGACCTGCCGGTCTCGCTCGGCATCGCCATCACCTTCATCGTCAGTTCCGGCGCAACCTTCGATCCCGGTGGCGTGTTCGGTCGCGAGGCCTACTTCGACTCGCTGACGATGTTCGTCAGCTTTCTGCTCGGCGGCCGCTGGCTGGCGATGACGATGCGCCACCGCGTCACGGCGACGCTCGAGGCCGCCGTCGCGCGCGTGCCCGAGGCGGCGCGCCGACTCGGGCCCGACGGCACGACGACGCTCGTCGCGCTGCATCGCCTGCGCCGCGGCGACCGCGTGCGCGTCCTCGCCGGCGAGGCCTTTGCGGCGGACGGCCCGCTGCTCGAAGGCGAGACCGAGGTCGACGAAGCCTTGCTCACCGGCGAATCGCGCCCGCTCACCAGGCGGCCGGGCGATGAAACGATCGCCGGCAGCATCAACCTGCGCGGCCCGGTCGTGCAACGCGTCGATCGGCTCGGCGCCGACACCCGCTACGAGGGCATCGTCGCGTTGATGCGGGAAACGCTCGGCGACCGGCCGCAGCTTCTGCGCGCGGCCGACCGTGTCGCCGGCCCCTTTCTCTGGGGCGTGCTGATCCTCGCCGCCGCGGCCGGCGCCGCGTGGTCGCTGATCGATCCTTCACGCGCGGTCTGGGTCGCGGTGTCGGTGCTGATCGTCACCTGCCCATGCGCGCTGTCGCTCGCCGCGCCGTCGGCGCTGCTCGCCGCGGCGGGCGCGTTGGCCGGTCGCGGCGTGCTCGTGCGCCGGCTCGATGCGATCGAGGCGTTGGCGAGCATCGACACCGTGTGCTTCGACAAGACCGGCACGCTGACCGAGGCCGGCTTGCGCGTCGCCGGCATCGAGCTGCAGCCGCTGGCCGGGCGCATGCACCTCGACCGGTCGACCGTGCTGGCGATGGCGGCATCGCTCGCGGCAGCGTCGACGCATCCGCTGTCGCTGGCGCTGGCCGCCGCGGCCGCACCGGCCGCGGTCGCGCCGCCGCTCGAATGGAAGGCGGTGCAGGAGCTGCCGGGCCAGGGCCTCGAAGGCCTCGGCGCCGACGGCGCGCGCTATCGACTCGGCAGTGCCGCATGGGCCTCGTCGGGATGCGCCGAGGGTGCCGGCGGGCCGCGCGTCTGGCTGGCCGGACCCGACGGCGTGCTCGCTTCCTTCAGCTTCGAGGAGACGCTGCGCGTCGATGCGCTGGCGACAGTGGCGGCCCTGCGCAGCGCCGGACTGGCAGTGACGCTGCTCTCCGGCGATGCGGCGGCCCGCGTGCGCCAGGTCGCCGCCAGGCTCGGCATCGAGCAGGCGCAAGGCGACGCGACGCCGGCCGGCAAGCTGGCCGTCGTCGCCGCTCTGCAGCAGGCCGGGCATCGTGTCGCGATGGTCGGCGACGGCCTCAACGACGCTCCGGTGATGGCGCGCGCCGAGGTCTCGTTCGCGATCGGCACCGGCCCGGCGCTGACGCGCGCCCGGGCCGACTTCATCCTCGTGTCGGGATCGCTGGTCGATGTTGCGCGGGCCTGCGCAACGGCGCGTCGCGCCATGCGCGTGGTGCGGCAGAACCTCGCCTGGGCGGTCGCCTACAACGCCACCTGCGTGCCGCTTGCGCTGCTCGGCTGGTTTCCGCCGTGGGCAGCGGGCCTGGGCATGGCGACCAGCTCGCTGGTGGTCGTGCTCAATGCCTTGCGCGTCGATCGCGCGTCTTCATCCACGTCGTCTGCCGCATCCTGCAAGCCATGAGCTACCAGACCGTTCTCGTCCCTCTCGATGCCGGGCCGCGCTGTGCCGCCCGCGTCGCGCTCGCGGCGCGCCTCGTCCCGGCCGCGGGCGGCCATCTCGTCGGCCTGGCGCCGACCGGGTTGCCGGACGTCCTCGTGACGACGGTCACTCGCGCCTGCGCGAATGGGTGCTCTGTGGCGCGACCCGGCAGCTGCTCGCGCAGATGACGGTGCCGGTCCTGCTGTCGCATTGAACCTGCGCAACCCCCGTGAACGTCCTCTACCTGCTCGTTCCCTTTTCGGTGCTGCTCGTGTTCGCGCTGATGGCGCTGTTCGCCTGGGCGCTGCAGTCGAGCCAGTTCGACGACCTCGAGCGCGAAGGCGGGCGAATCCTGGAGGACGACGCGCCGGGAATTGACGCAAATCAAGCCCCGGACTGAGCTCGGGTTCGACACTCGCCGGCAGTACAGCGAGGAGAGACCGATGCAGAGTGCCGTTCCAGCCATCGCCGTGCCGCACGCCGGCGAAGCGACCGCGGCGTCGTCAGGCCACTACGAGGACGGCGCGGTGCGCATGTTCACGCTCGCCGCGGTGCTCTGGGGCGTGGTCGGCATGACGGTGGGCGTGCTGATCGCCGCGCAGCTGACCTGGCCCGAGCTGAACTTCGGCATCCCGTGGCTCAGCTACGGGCGGCTGCGGCCGCTGCACACCAACGCCGTGATCTTCGCGTTCGGCGGCTGCGCGCTGATGGCGAGCAGCCTGTACGTCGTGCAGCGTACCTCGCAGGTCCGGCTCTTCATGCCCAAGCTCGCATGGTTCGTGTTCTGGGGCTGGCAGGCGGTCATCGTCGCCGCGGCGATCACGCTGCCGCTCGGCATCACGCAGGGCAAGGAATACGCCGAGCTGGAATGGCCGATCGACATCCTGATCACGCTGGTCTGGGTCGCCTACGCGATCGTCTTCTTCGGCACCATCGGCACGCGCAAGGTGCGACACATCTACGTCGCCAACTGGTTCTTCGGCTCTTTCATCATCGCCGTGGCGCTGCTGCACATCGTCAACAGCGCGG
>JANXXS010000260.1 GCA_025350505.1 Burkholderiales bacterium | reverse complement strand
CAGCGCGTTGACGAGCGCCTGGACGACGTGCGTCTGCCCGACCAGCGCCTCGAAATCGCGTGGCCGATATTTGCGCGCCAGCACCGTGGTCGACATGCGAACGATTCTACGGGGCGCCTCGCTCGCTTCTTGCCGTGCGGGATAATCCCGAGCTTCGATGGCGACCGACTTCACCGACACGACCGACCCTGTTCCCTTGAGCTACGGCGGCTCGGGCGTCGACTACCACGTCATCGACCCGCTCAAGGTTGCGGCGCAGCGTGCCGCCGCCTCGACCGGGGCCTGGCTCGACGGACATTCCTTCTCCGAAGTCGAATCCTCGCGCGGCGAATCGGCCTACGTCGTCGACGTCGGCCCGTTCTACCTGGCCAGCATCGTCGAGTGTCTGGGGTCGAAGGCGATGGTCGCCGACGCGATGCGGGCGCTGACCGGCAAGACCTACTACGCCTCGATCGCGCAGGACACCATCGCCATGGCCGTCAACGACCTCATCACCGTCGGTGCGACACCGCTCGTGGTGCAGGCCTACTGGGCGGCCGGCGGCAGCGACTGGTTCGCCGACGCGGCGCGTGCGAAGGCCCTGGTCGAAGGCTGGAAGCGCGCCTGCGACCATTGCAAGGTGGCCTGGGGCGGCGGCGAGACGCCGGCGCTGGCGGGCATCGTCGAGTCAGGGCGCATCGACCTGGCGGCGTCTTGCACCGGCATCGTCAGCCCGAAGGAGCGGCTCTCGCTGGGTGCCCACTTGACGCCGGGCGACGCCATCGTGCTGCTCGCCTCGAGCGGTATCCACGCCAACGGCGTCAGCCTGGCGCGCGACCTGGCATCGCGGCTGCCGCAGGGCTACCTGACGCCGCTCACCGCGAGCGCGGTGCCGATCACCTACGGCGAGGCGCTGCTGCAGCCGACGCTGCTCTATTCGCCGATCACCGAGGCGTTGTTCAAGGCCGGCATCCGGCCGCACTACGCCGCCAACATCACCGGTCACGGCTGGCGCAAGCTGATGCGGCATCGCTCGCCGTTCACTTATCGCATGCACACGGTGCCCGACGTTCCGGCGGTGCTGCGGTTCATCCAGTACGAGGCCCTGCTCAGCGATCGCGACGCGTACGGCACCTTCAACATGGGCGCGGGCTTCGCGCTCTTCGTCGCCGCCGAAGATGCCGAGCGGACCGCCGCGGTTTCACGCAAGGCCGGCGTCGATGCCTGGGTCGCCGGCCGCGTCGAAACGGGCGACAAGAGATTGATCATCGAGCCGCTCGGGCTCGAGTACGACGGCAGCGAGCTCGGCCTGCGCGTGTAGGGACAAAGAGGGTAGCCCCTAGAATGGGCGCTGACGGGCCTCCCCGCATGGAAGCGCGGCCAACCGGGTCAGGTCGGGAACGAAGCAGCCCTAACCGTTGTGACCAGTGCCGGGGTAAGGCTCGTCACCTTTGTGTGGCAGCAGGCGCACCCGCACCGCCATCGGCTTTCGCGACGGCTGGACCCGGCGTCGGATTCGCATCGGCCGGCTTCTCTTCTTCTTCCGCGCGCTGACCTGTCGGCTCGGCACTGCCTTTGCGTAGCACGTCGCGCGCTTCAGTGAGCGCCTCGGCGAGCGCCTTGGTGTTGATGCGCAATACCCGCGTATAGCGCTGCGCGACGTTGCCGAGCGCGGCAGAGACCTTGTGTGCCGGCATGTGGCTGACGATGTCGACCGCTTCGTTGGCGGCGCTGGCGACAAGGCGCAGCAGGTCGGCGTCGCCGTCGGGCTTGCGCACCGGCACGTCGAGCGGCAAGCGGCGGATCATGTGCAGGATCTCGTCGCCGAGGCCCCAATGGCGCGCCACCGCGCTGCCGAAGGTTTCGACGTCGACGCCGAGCACGGCAAAGCCGGCCGCGGCCTCGTCGAGGCCGGGCTGCTCGTGGGAATCGCCCGCGCCGCCCGGCGCCGGCTGCATCAGCTGCAGGATCTGCTCGGCCTCGTCGGCGAAGTGATAGCGCAGCATCAGCCGGCCGAGGTTCTGCATCGCCGCGATGAGGTAGACGACCTCGCCGTCGTAGCCGGCAGGACGCAACGCCTGCGCGGTATGGCCGGCGAGGCGAACCCGGTCGATTGCCGCGAGCAGCGCCTTCGCGCCGACCTCGTCGAGCGGACCGGGCCAGGCGCGCAGCGTGTTCGCCGCCTGGCGCACGCCGTTGACGCCGATCAGCGCGACGACGCGGCGCAGCGTCAGCACCGGCCCGTTGCCGGCGATCTGCGTGCCCTGCACCTGCGCCGTGTTCAACGTGCGCAGCAGCTCGAGCGAAAGCGCCAGGTCGGGGAGCAGGTGGCGCGCGATCTCGTCGGTGCGCTGGCTCTCGATGGCGGTGACACGCTGCACGCGGCCGGCCAACCCCGGCAGGGCGGGCAGATGGCCGACGGTGCGCAGCCGATCGAGCAGCAGTGCCACCGGGCCACCGTCGTCTTCGGAGACGGCTTCGCGCCAACCGTTGAGTGCACCGAGGAAAGTGCGCGCGTTGCGATAGCGCAGCCGCTCCTGGCCGGCGGTGCTGCGGTTGACGATGGCGCGCAGGGCTTCGGGAACCGGCTGCGGCGTCGTCCAGGGCAGGCGCACGAATTCGCGGCCGCGCGGCGCCATGCGGTCGATCACCCGGCCGGTGTCGGCAACGCCGAGCGCCGGCTCGCCGGCGAGCAGGCGGTGCAGGATGACGCCGCAGGCGAGCACGTCGCGCTCGGCGGCGACGCGGTGCGCGCGCAGCGCCGAGGGATCGAGCGGCATGGCGCGGTCGTTGTCGCGAGGCCGGCCCGGTGTGGCCGCGGGCGCAACTTCGTGTGCCGCACCCAGTGCCATGGCCGAAGCCTGGCCGCGGTCGTTGACGAGGATGCAGTGGAACTGCGGATCGACATGCGCGACGCCGGCGTCGTGCGCGAAGGCGAGGCCGCGCAGCACGCCCTCGACCCAGACGGCGGCGTCGTCGATCGACGCACGCGGATGTTCCGCCAGCCATTCGTCGAGGGTGACGCCGAGGCGCCGGTCGACGGCGACGTAAGGCCATTGCTCGTGAGCGCCGCACTCGAGCACGCGGGCCAGGCCGGGGTGGTCGAGGCGCGTGGCGCGGTTCGCGTTGACGAGCCAGTCGGCGATCGCCGCGGCGCCGGACGGCGCGACGCGCGGCATGGTCAGCATGACCTCGGTGCCCGCGCGCGCGTCGTGCGCCAGCCAGGTCATCGTCGCCTCGCTCTTGCCGAGCAGGCGGCGCAGCTCGAATCGGCCGAAGGCACGCGCCGGCGTCGGCGACGCAGGAACGGTGGCGTGGGCAGCGGCGGGCGGCATCGTGGCGAACGTACTTGCCTGATTGGAACGCGCGGGCGCGCCGGCGAACCGCCGATGAGGGCCGGGTTCGTCTACTTTCTCTCGCTACGACCGGTCAGGCGATTTCGACGACGCGACCGTCTCCGGCGATGAAGGCGCAGCGGACGGCGTGTCCGGGCTGCGCGCCGCGCACGGCGTCGCGATAAGCGAGCAATTGTTCTCGGTACGGGGCCAGCGCTTCGGGCGCGTGGCGAAGCTTGTAGTCGAGCACCCACCAGACCGGGTTGCCGCCTTCTTCGAGCTGGACCAGACGGTCGATCCGGCGCACCTCGCCGTCGACGCTGACGGCGACCTCGTTGCCGCTCCAGCGGATCTGCGGGCCAGCGAAGAACCGTGCGCCCTCGGGATGCTCGAGGATGGCCCGGGCATGACGCAGTACTGGCGCCGCGCCGACGCCGAACTCGCGCGCCGCGGCGGCGGCGAGATCGGCGAGCGGCACGGCGGGGCCGGGCTGGGCCGACCACTCGAGCAGTCGGTGCACGGCGCGGCCGAGCGGCGCCGCCGCGGCATCCCATTCGTCTTCGGCGTCGGGCTTTGAAGCGACGACGCCCGTCTCCAGCTCGGCGAAGGGCAAGGCGAATTGGCCCACCGGCGACGCGGCGGACGCGGCAGTGCGCGCCCGTGACACCGGGGACGGGGCAGCGGGCGCCGTCGCCTCGATCTTCCTCGGCGTGGGCGGCGCCAGCGGCGGCGACGCGCGCGGCGGCAGTTCCTTCAAGCGGGCGAACCGCGTGCCCTGCGCCATCGGCACCGGCACGGCATCGGGCACGGCGATCGGCCTCGAGAAGGGCTCGACGCGTTGCCACCACGACGGCCGCGCCGGCGCCTTGAACGGCTCGGTCGCGCTGAAGACGAGACGACGCCTGGCGCGCGTCATCGCGACGTAAAGCGCGTTCAGTTCCTCGCGCTCGCGCGCCTTCGCCTCGCCCGCGAGCAGCGCGCGCAAGGACGGCGGACAGCGCGACTCGGCATAGAGAAAAGCGCAGCGCTGCGGCCGCTCGGCCTCGACCGGCCAGTCGATCAAGAGCGTCGTCATCTCGGTCGACGGCGGCTCGGGATCGGCGTCGGTGACGAACACCGTGTCCGCCTCGAGGCCCTTGGCGCCATGCACGGTGAGCAGCCGCACCGCGTCGGCGCGCACCGGCGGCGCGCTCTTCACGGCGCGGCGCTTCAGGGCGCGAACGAAGCCATACGGCGTGGCGTAACGGCCGCCGTCGAGGAGCAGCGCCTGGGCGAGCACAGCGTCGATCGCGTCGAGCGCCAGGGCGCGCTGCTCTGGCGGCACGACCGCGACCGTGCGTTCGCGCAGCTCACCTTCGTGGACTATGGCGTCGAGCAGATCGTGCGGCGGCAGCTCGGCCGCCGCGCCGCGCCATCGCCGCAGCAGCTCGCGGGCGCGCGCCAGCGCCAGGCCTGGCTGCGCCATCGCCGCGAGGGCCCGCCACCAGTCACGGTCGCCGGCGGCCTGGGCCGCCGCCGAGAGCGCGAGCAGGTCGGTGTCGCTGGCACCGAAGAGCGGGCTGCGCAGGGCCCGTGCAAGCGAAAGACGATGCGCCGGCGAGACGATTGCGTCGAGCACGGCGATCAGGTCCTGCGCCTCGGCGGTCGATGCCAGCGTCGTGTCTTCGACCGCGCTGTGCGCGATCTGCTCGCGCTCGAGTGCCGCCGCGACCAGGCGCAGCGTCTCGCGCTTGCGGCAGAGCACGAACACCTCGGCCGGCGCGGCGCCGCCCGCCAGCGCCGCAGCGACGCTCCGCGCGACTCGCGCCGCCTCGTGCTCACGCAGCACGACGTCGGGCTCGAGACGTGGCGCTGTCAGCGTGTCGCGCCAGACTGGCGCGACCTTCGGGTCGGGCCGCTCGGCGCGGCGGTCGCGCGGATGGCGCGGCAGCGCCTCGACCGCGCTGCCGGGATCGGGCAGGACCTCGGTCGTGTGCGCACGAAAGCCGCTGAAGTCGCCGTCCGCCACCGCCTTGCCGAACGCGCCGTTGATCGCTGCGATCACCTCGGGCGTGTTGCGCCGCGTGTGGTCGCAGGCAAGCGCGCTGCCGCCGAGCCCGTCACGGATGAAGTCCGCGGCGGCCGCAAAGATGCGTGGCTCGGCGCCGCGAAAGCGATAGATGCTCTGCTTCGGATCGCCGACCAGGAACACCCCCGGCGCGCTGCGGCCGCCGCCGGCACCGGCGTAACCGGCGAGCCAGCCTTGCAGCGCATGCCATTGCAGCGGACTGGTGTCCTGGAACTCGTCGATGAGAACGTGGCGGATGCGCGCATCGAGCCGCTCCTGGACCCAGCCGGCAAGCTCGTCGTCGCGCAGCACGGCGAGCGCGACCCGTTCGAGGTCGGCCATGTCGGCGTAGCCACGGGCGCGCTTGTACTCGGCCAGCGCGATCAGCAAGGCGCGACCGAGCCGCACCATGCGGCCGTGCTCGATGCGCGCGTCTTGCTGGTCGACCTGCTCGCCGAGCACGCCGAGCGCCTGTTGCGTCTTGGCAAGACCCGCGAGCGCCTTGCTCAGGACGCGCGGTGAATCGGTCTGCGTGAAGAGGGCGCGCCAGGCCGTATCGAACAGGTGACGTGGGTCGCCGGACGCGAGCGAGGCGCTCAGGAGCGCCGCCATCTCCTGCTGCGTCCGCGCGCCTCGCCCGAGGACGTCGGCAACATGGCGCAGCCCCGCTTGCCAGAAGACATCGAGCACCGCGTCGACCGGGTGGGCGAAGCGCGCCATCTCCGGCCACAACGCGGCCGCCGGCTCGACGCTCGCCTCGAGGACGCCGGCCTCGTCGGCAAGCTCGAACTCGATCCGCCGCCACCAGGCCGCATCGAGCCAGCGGCGCAGCTGGGTGCGGCCGCGCCGCGCCGTCATGGCACGGTAGTCCTCGTGCAGTGCCGGGTCGCGCAGCACCTCGGCGTGAAAGGCGCGCATCACCGCCGGGCGATGGTCGTCGAGGTCTTCGATCAGCTCCATTTCGGGGGCGAGGCCGAGGCGATCGAGCAGCGTCAGCGGCGCCGCGCGCAGTAGCTGCGAGAACCAGGCGTGGAAGGTGCGAATCTCGATGGGCCGGCCGGCGGCCAGGACGCGTCCGTAGAGCGTGCCGAGCGCAGGTGCCTGCGCCTCCGCCTTGGCCGGCGAGACGCCTCGCTGGATCAAGGCCTCGACCCGCTGGGCATGCGAAGAACGCGGCGTCGAATACACCGCCAGCCATTCGCTCAGGCGCTGCCGCATCTCGCCGGCGGCGGCGCGAGTGAAGGTGATGGCGAGGATCTCGTGCGGTGCCGCGCCTTCGAGCAGCGCACGGAGCATGCGCGACACGAGCATCCAGGTCTTGCCGGAGCCCGCGCAGGCCTCGACCGCGCAGCTGCGTGCCGGGTCGCAAGCAATCGCGTAGAACGCCTCGCGACTGGCCGGCGCATCGTCGATGCGGAATGCAGGCGCGGTCATTCGCTCGGCGTTTCCGTGCGCTCCGGGTCCTTTGCGCCCGGCGTCCAATGGTCGCGCCGGCAAAGACCCCGCGCCTCGCAGTAATCGCAGGCCGAGGCCTCGCCCAGAGGCGGCAGGCCCGCACCTTCGCGCAGTCGGTGCAGGTCGAGGGCGACGCCGCGAACCAGCGCGTCGGCGCTTGCGGCGACGTTGGCGTGCTCGTGCATCTCGAGTCCCTTGGTGGCGTCGAGCGCGAGATAGAAGGCGCGCAATGGCAGCCCGCTCTCCGCGCCGACCAGCGCCGCGTAGAACGCGAGCTGGGTGTCTTCGTAGCGATCGAGCACGTTCTTCTTCAACTGGCTCGAGCTGCCGGTCTTGTAGTCGATCAGCTCGAGGCGCTGGCCGCCTTCGACGGCATCGATACGGTCGACGCGGCCATGCAACTCGACGCCGCCGAGCGCCTCGGGCGCGGCGCGCAGTTCGACCTCGCCGCGCGACCACGCGGCGCCGCCCGCTTCGCGCTCGTGCAGCCAGGCGACGTAGCGCGGAACGAGCACCTCGAACGAGGCGCTGAACGGGAGAAACGACGCTTCGTCGAGGCCCTGCATTTCGCGGCTCGCGGCGCCGAGCGCGCGCAGCCGCGCCGCGTCCTCGGCAACGCTCACGCCCGGCTCGCGGCCGAGATGAAACTTGTGCAGAACCTCGTGCAGCCACTTGCCGTAGTCGCGCTTCTCGACCTCGGGGTCGAGCTCGTCGGCGGCGCGCAGGCCAAGTACGTTCTGCGCGAAGAAGCGATAAGGACAGTCGCGCAAGGCCTCGAAGGTGCTCGCTGAAAGGCGCTGCGGCAGTCGCCCGGCCGGCACCGACGGCGCGCCCGGAACGATCGGCGTCGACGCGATCTCGCGCTCGCGGCGCGGGTCGATGCCGTGGACGAGGTTTCGGCCACGCGCGGACAAAGCGAGGCGTAGCCACTCGACGAAGGGGCTGTCGCCGAGCGGCTCGGCACCGTCCGCACGTCGCCGCAGCAAGGTCACGCGCGGCAGCCGCAGCAGTTGCGCGAAGGCGAGCAGCTCCGCCTCGCGCGATGCCGACGCGTCGGCCAGGCCGAGCGCTTGTTGCGCGGCATGCGGCAGGAGCGAGTCGGCGGCGGCGGCCGCGCCGAGCCGACGGTCGTCGGCACCGGGCAGCACCGCCGCCGCGAACGGACGCAGCATGGCGCGCGCCAGCGGCGTGATGACGACCTCGGCGGTGAGCTGCTCCGCGTCGCCGCCGAGCGGATCGGGCGGCAGGAAGGTCTCGCGCTCGAGCAGGTCGTTGACCCAGCGCGTGAACTCGGTCAACGCCATCGGCTCGAGATCGGCGGCGAGCTGGGCACGGCGCGCCGGCTCGAGCGCGGGATCGAGACCGAGCGCAGCCAGCGTCTGCCGGCCGGCGGCGTCGTCGCGCAGGCGCGCGAGCGCAGCGCTGCGATCGAGCGCAGCGACCAGCGCATCGAGCCAGTCGACGAGGGTGCGGCGCGGCGTGCGGCCGAGCTCGGTGGCGATCGCTGCCGCCTCGTCGCGCAACGCCGACGCGCCCGGTTCGAGAACGAGCCGAAGCAGACCGCGCGCATCGGCGACCTGTGCCTTGCGCGCGGCGGCCTCGAGCGCTTCGAGCGCGGCGGCGCGGCCGGTCGCGAATGGCGCCGACTTCAGCCAGTCGAGCCAGGCATCGGCGCCGGCATCGCCACGCGCGGCAAGCAGGGTCGCCATCACGGCGGCGCCGGCGCGCGTCGTCGCCAGCTTCCAGCCGGTTTCGTCGCGCAGCACGACGGCGCTGCGCTCGAGCAGGGCGCGAATGCGCCGGATCAGGACGCGGTCCTGCGCGATCAGCGCGACCGGCGTCTCGCCGCGCTCGACGTGCGCCAGCACGACGCCTGCCGCCGTCGAGGCCTCGTCTTCGAAGCCGTCACAGACGTGAAGCGTCGGCGTCGCACCGGTCGGCAACTCGCGAAAAGGATCGGCGGCGGCGACGTCGGTGTCAATCTGCAGCGCTGGAACGCCAGCTTGCCCGAGCAAGGCGGTCGCGAGCGGCTCGGCGCCGCCGGCCGTCACCACCACCCAGGCCGCCGGGCGAAGCGCGAACAGGCGATCGGTGTCGAAGCTGCCCGAGCGCGCCGCCCATTCGAGCGCGATCTGTGCAAGCAGTCGCTCGCGGCTGCCCGGACCGCCGGGCGGGTGGAGCATTTCGCGCGCCCCGGCCCACCACGCGTCGCGTTGATCGGGTGCGATGGCGCCGACGGCGGTCAGCATCTGCTGCGCCGTCGTGACGACGCGCGCTGCACCCTGCGCGAAGCCAGGTGGATCGCGTCGCGCCCACTCGGCGAGTCCGGCCTGGCGCGACAGGGTCTGCATCGCCAGCAAGGTGTCGTGGGCGATGCCCCAGCCGAGCTCGCCCGAGCCGCGCCCGGACGGCGGGCCGAGCGACGCGGCCAGCGTTCGCGTCGTCTCGACGCGCGGCATCCATCCACCGGCCGATGCGAAGGCACGGCGTGCCGGCGCGAGCAACTGCACGAACGGAACGAGCACGACGATGTCGCGCAGAGGGAGGTCTCGTTCGGTCGCCCAATCGCGCACCTGGCGCGCGATCGACGTCCACGGGTCCGCGCGGGACGCGTCGAGGAACGAGCGAGCTATCGTCGCCATAGGAACAGGAAGCGGTCTCCGCCCCGGGGGCGGCGAGGCTTTATGTCAGAATGATTGTGCCCTTCGATGCGGGCCTTGCAGTCGCCGCTTCGATCTCCATCTCGGGTGCAGGCACGAGGATTCAATCATGAGCAGCGAGCTGATCACCCACACCTCCGACGCGTCGTTCAATGCCGATGTCATCGAGTCCGGCACCCCTGTCCTCGTCGACTACTGGGCCGAATGGTGCGGCCCGTGCAAGATGATCGCGCCCATCCTCGACGAGGTGTCGAAGACCTATGACGGCAAGCTCCGCGTCGCCAAGATGAACGTCGACGAGAACCGCGACATCCCGGCCAAGTTCGGCATTCGCGGCATCCCGACCCTGATGCTGTTCAAGAACGGCGAGCTCGCCGCCACCAAGGTCGGCGCCCTCTCCAAGGCGCAGTTGACCGCATTCATCGACAGTCACCTATAATCGGCGTCCATAGGCAGGAGACCCGCGTTACCGGGGCTTCTGGCGAGACCGCAAGCCGGCGTGCGCCGGGGCAGATCGCACCCGATCGACCCGTGTCAGCTTCCCGGCATCCCGCGAAGCGCTGAGCGCTTCGTTTCCTGACCGTCCTCGTTCGTCCCGGTCGCATTCGATGCGACCCCCGCCGCCGGCCGCTACGCGCCGGTGCAAAGCCCCAGCCTCGCGACCCGCGTCGCCCGCCTCCATGCACCTATCCGAACTGAAAGCCATCCACGTCTCCGAGCTCATCAAGATGGGCGAGGCCCTGGAGATCGAGAACGTCGCTCGCATGCGCAAGCAGGAGCTGATGTTCGCGATCATGAAAAAGCGCGCCAAGGCCGGCGAGCAGGTGTTCGGCGACGGCGTGCTCGAGGTGCTGCCCGACGGCTTCGGCTTCCTGCGCTCGCCCGACGCCAGCTACATGGCCTCGACAGACGACATCTACCTCTCGCCGAGCCAGGTGCGCCGCTTCAACCTGCACACCGGCGACATGGTCGAGGGCGAGGTCCGGGTGCCGAAGGACGGCGAACGCTACTTCGCGCTGGTCAAGGTCGACAAGATCAACAACCTGACGCCGGAGGAAAGCAAGCACAAGATCATGTTCGAGAACCTGACGCCGCTCTTCCCCAAGGAGCAGTTCAAGCTCGAGCGCGATGTCAAGTCCGAAGAGAACATCACCAGCCGCATCATCGACCTGATCGCACCGATCGGCAAAGGCCAGCGTGCCCTGCTCGTCTCGGCGCCCAAGAGCGGCAAGACGGTGATGATGCAGAACCTGGCGCATGCGCTGATCGCCAACTATCCCGAGGTCTACCTGATCGTCCTGCTCGTCGACGAGCGGCCCGAGGAAGTGACGGAAATGCAGCGCACGGTGCGCGGCGAGGTCATCAGTTCGACCTTCGACGAGCCGGCGGCGCGCCACGTGCAGGTCGCCGAGATGGTGATCGAGCGCGCCAAGCGCCTGGTCGAGCTGAAGATGGACGTCGTCATCCTGCTCGACTCGATCACCCGGCTGGCGCGTGCCTACAACAACGTGCTGCCGTCGTCGGGCAAGGTGCTGACCGGCGGCGTCGACGCCAACGCCCTGCAGCGTCCGAAGCGCTTCTTCGGCGCCGCGCGCAACATCGAAGAGGGCGGGTCCCTCACCATCATCGGCACGGCGCTGGTCGAGACCGGCAGCCGCATGGACGAGGTGATCTACGAGGAGTTCAAGGGCACCGGCAACTGCGAGATCCACCTCGACCGCCGCATGTCCGAGAAGCGCGTCTATCCGTCGATCCTGCTCAACAAGTCGGGCACGCGCCGCGAAGAGCTGTTGCTCAAGCCGGAGATCCTGCAAAAGAGCTGGATCCTGCGCAAGCTGCTCTATTCGATGGACGAGATCGAGGCGATGGAGTTCATCCTCGAGAAGATGAAGGCGACCAAGAACAACCACGACTTCTTCGACATGATGCGCAGGGGCGGCTAACGGCTCGCGCTAGAGCTAGAATCACAGGCTTTTCGGAAAGTGCACCGGAGTTCGCGGTGTGGCTCCCGGCTGCAACATTGAAGGTCTCCCCATGAAAGAAGGCATCCATCCCGAGTATCGCGAAGTCTGCTTCGTCGATCTCTCCAACGGCTTCAAGTTCGTGACCCGTTCCTGCGCGCAAACGCGCGAGAAGATCAAGATGGACGACGGCCGTGAACTCCCGCTCTACAAGCTGGAGACGACGAGCGAGTCGCACCCGTTCTATACCGGCACGCAAAAGAGCGTCGACTCGCTCGGCGGCCGCGTCGAGAAGTTCCGCAACAAGTTCGCGCACCTGACGCCGAAGAAGTAGGCAAGTTCGCAACGAACAAAGGGCAGCCGAGGCTGCCCTTTTTCTTTGCCGTCTACCGGAAGCGAACCCTTTACGCTTCTGTTGCATCATTCGGCGTGCCTCGCATTCCACCCGAGTGAACTCCCCGAACCCGGCCCTCGTCAGTCAGCGCGAAGCCGAGCCGCTGCCGCGGTTGGCCCTACTGCTCTTCTGCGCCGCCTACGTGCTGCCCGGCCTGTTCGGCCGCGACCCGTGGAAGAGCGCCGACATCACCGCCTTCGGCTACATCGTCGACATCGCCCAGGGCAAGACCTCGTGGCTGACGCCGACGGTCGGCGGCCTGCCAGCCGATGGCGCCCTGCTGCCGTACTGGATCGGCGCCGCGTTCGTTCGCCTCACGACGCCATGGCTCGATCCGGCGTTCGCCGCCCGGCTGCCGTTTGCCCTGCTCCTGGCACTCGCGCTGACCCTGACGTGGTACGCCGCATACCATCTGGCGCGTACCGATTCGGCGCAGCCGCTGCCCTTCGCCTTCGGCGGCGAGGCGTCGCCGGTCGACTATGCGCGTGCGGTCGCCGATGGTGCCTTGCTGGCGCTGATCGCCTCGCTCGGTTTGCTCCAGCTCGGCCACGAGACGACGCCCGAGCTGGCGCAGCTTGCCGCGGTGTCGCTCTATCTCTACGGGCTGGCGGTGAGCCCGCAACGACCGTGGGCCGGCGGCATCGCGGCCATGCTCGCCCTGCCCGCGCTCGCGGCCAGCGGCGCACCCAGCATCGCCCTCGTGCTCGCAACCATCGGCGGACTCTTGTCGCTGCGGTCCGGCCGACCGGACGCGCGGCGGCTCGCCGCCTGCATCGGCGTCGGTGCCTTGTTGTCGATCGGCGCCGCCGCCGCGCTCGGTGCGTGGGCGAACCGTCTCGGCGGCTATCGCGACGCTGCGCAGGTCATCGGCCTGGCGCGCCAGTTCGCCTGGTTCGCCTGGCCGGCCTGGCCGCTTGCGCTCTGGACGATCTGGCAGTGGCGACGGCGCCTCTTGAGCGAGCACCTGGCGATGCCGCTCGGCTGCACCGCGGCGCTGCTCGTCGTCTGGGTGGCGATGGCCGGATCCGACCGCGCCCTGATGCTGGCGCTGCCGCCGCTCGCCGTGCTCGCAGCCTTCGCCCTGCCGACCTTGCAGCGCAGCGCCGCCGCGGCGATCGACTGGTTCTCGGTGTTCTTCTTCACCATCGCCGCGGCCACCGGCTGGGTCTTCTACGTTTCCATGCAGACCGGCGTCCCGGCCCAGCCCGGCGCCAACATCGCCAAGCTCTCGCCCGGCTTCGAGAACCGCTTCTCGCTTGTCGCCCTGGCCTTCGCCATCGTCGGCACGCTGGCCTGGGCCTGGCTGGTCAGATGGCGAACCGGACGCAGCCGCCACCCGCTCTGGAAGAGCCTGGTCCTGCCCGCGGGCGGCGTAAGCCTTTGCTGGCTGCTCGTGATGACCCTGCTGCTGCCGCCGCTCGACAACGCGCGCGGCTATCGGTCGATGACGCAACGCATCGCCCAGCGGGTGCCGGCCGGCAGCTGCATCGCGGCGCCCGGCATGGCGCGCGCGCAAATCGTCGCGCTCGAATACCTGGGCGGCTGGCGCGTCGATGCGGTCACGCCCGCCGAGGCGACGCGCTGCGAGGTTCTGATGCTGCCGCGCACGCAGAAGGCGGCGGCGCCGGCCTGGCAGTTCGTCAGCCGCGAGCGGCGCAATCGCAACGACGACGACGTCATCGACATCTATCGTCGGGCGCCGGCGGTGAACTGAGTTCGACGGCGCGGACGGACCGCGCCGGCACCTTTCAGCGCACGCCGACGTCGGCTGGCTCGTCCAGCGTGGGGGCCGCCGTTTTCGCGGCGCTGCGCACCCGTGCCGCCGGCAAAACGAGGCGGAAGGTCGAGCCCTTGCCGACCTCGCTGGCCACGTCGAGCTCGCCGCCGTGGCGCTGGATGACGTGCTTGACGATCGCCAGGCCGAGTCCGGTGCCGCCCGACTCGCGCGAACGGCTGCCGTCGACGCGATAGAAGCGCTCGGTCAGGCGCGAAAGGTGCTCGCGGGCGATGCCGCGGCCGCTGTCGGTGACGACGATCTCGCCCGAGCCGTTGTCGACGCGCCGCCACGCGACGTCGATGCGGCCGCCGTCGGGCGTGTAGCGCACCGCGTTGCTGACGAGGTTGCCGATCGCGCTCTGCAGCTCCGATTCGATGCCTGCCACCTGCGCGTCGCCGGCGCCGGCGAAGGCGATCGTGTGGCGGCCCGCGGAGAGCGCACGTGCCTCGGCCTCGACCTGACCGAACAGCGCCGCGACGCGCACCCACTTGTCGGCGGCAGGTCGCGGGCTGCCCTCGAGCTGGGCCAGCGTGAGCAGATCGCCGACCAGGTTGGCCATGCGCTCGGCCTGCTGCGTCATCAGGGTGATGACGCGCTTCTGCTCGACCTCGGTCAGGGGGAGGTTGCGCATCGTCTCGAGAAAGCCGGAGAGCACGGTGAGCGGCGTGCGGATCTCGTGCGAGACGTTGGCGACGAAGTCGCGGCGCATCGCCTCGGAGCGCTCGCGCTCGGTCATGTCCTGCGAGATGACGAGCTTGGCGCCGGCGCCGTAGCGGCGCATCAGCACCTGCAGCGAGCCGTGGCCGCGTGGCTCGCGCACGGCGATCGGCTCGTCGAAGTTGCCGGCCTGCAGGTATTCGACGAAGGCCGGCGAGCGGATCAGGTTGGTGACGCGCTGGCGCCGGTCACGTTCGGGATCGAGCCCGAAATGATCGGCGGCGCGCGCGTTGCACCATTCGATCTGGTCGTTGGCGTCGAGCAGGAGCACGCCGTTGGGCGAGGCCTGCATCGCCGAGACGAACTGCGCCAGGTGGGTGCGCTCAACCTCCGCCTCGCGCTCGAGGGCGCGCAGGCTGCGCTCGATGCGGTAGGCCAGCTCGCCCCAGAAGCCGGAGTCGCGCGGTGCGACGCCTTCATGCGCGCCGCGCAGCCAGCGCATCAACCGCCAGCCGCGCAGCGCGTCGAAGACGACGATGCCGGCAAAGCCGAGCAATCCTCCGCTCAGGGCGCCGATCAAGGCACCCAGCTCGGCGCCGACGATGAAACCGGCCAGGGCGCCGAGCCCCATCGCGAGCAGGCCGGCCAGCAGTCGAGGCAGGAGGCCGCTCATGATCGCCCGTCCCGGGCCTGTGCCATCAGGCCGTCACGGCCTGCGGGTTGGTGAGGCGATAGCCGGCGCCGCGCACGGTCTCGATCATGTGCTGGCAATGCACCGTGCTCAGCGACTCGCGCAGGCGCTTGACGTGGACGTCGACGGTGCGCTCCTCGATGAAGACGTGATCGCCCCAGACCCGGTCGAGGAGCTGGGTGCGGCTGTGCACGCGCTCGGGATGCGTCATCAGGAAGTGCAGCAGCTTGAACTCTGTCGCGCCGATCTTCACTTCCTTGCCCTGGCTGGTGACGCGACGCGTCGCCGGGTTGATGCTGAGCAGACCGACATCGACGGCGCTGTCGAGCGCGTCCGGTGCGCGGCGGCGCAGCACGGCACGGATGCGGGCCAGCAACTCGTTGGCCGAGAAAGGCTTGGTCAGGTAGTCGTCGGCGCCGGCGTCGAGGCCGGCCACCTTGTCGGCCTCTTCGGCACGCGCCGTGAGCATGATGATCGGCAGCTCGCGGGTGCGCGGCTGGCTCCGCCATTGCCGGGCCAGCGACTGGCCGCTCTGCCCGGGCAGCATCCAGTCGAGCACGACGAGGCTGGGCAGCACGCCGTCGACCGCGACCTGCGCCTGCTCGGCGTCGCCGGCGATCGTCACCTCGAAGCCGGCGTGGCGCAGGTTGATCGAGATCAGCTCGGCGATCGCGGATTCGTCTTCGACGACGAGGATTCGGCTCATCTTCTTTCCTGATTCAAGGCTAGCGGACCAGGTTCTCGACCATGCCGACCGGATTGTGGCGAACGTCGGTCCCCTTGACGATGTAGATGATCTGCTCGGCCAGGTTCTTGGCATGGTCGCCAACGCGCTCGATCGCCTTGGCGACGAAGATCAGGTCGATGCTCGACGAGATGGTGCGCGCGTCTTCCATCATGAAGGTGATGAGCTTCCTCAGCAGGCCTTCGAACTCCTGGTCGATCAGGTCGTCTTTCTTCAGCACCTCGATGGCGCGCTCGACGTCGAGGCGGGCAAAGGCATCGAGCGCCTTGCGCAGCTGCGATACGGCGAGCTCGGCCTCGTAGGCGAGGTCGTTGACCGGCAGGCGCAGGCGCGTCGAGACGCCGGAGTTGACCAGTCGCTGCACGGTGCGGGCGATGCGCGCCGCCTCGTCGCCGACGCGCTCGAGGTTGGCGATCGTCTTCGAGATCGCGATGAGAAGGCGAAGGTCGCGCGCCGTCGGTTGGCGGCGGGCGATGATGGTCGACAGGTCGAGGTCGATTTCCACCTCGGTCTGGTTGACCCGCTCCTCGGTCGCCAGCACGTCGGAGGCGATCTCGCTGTTGAAGGTGACGAGCGCGTGCACGGCGCGCGCGACCTGCGACTCGACCATGCCGCCCATCTCGAGGACCCGCGTGGAAATGCCGCTCAGCTCGGCGTCGAACTGGGTGGACAGGTGACGATCGTTCATGACGTATGTTCCTTCAACCGAAGCGACCCGTGATGTAGTCTTCCGTGTCCTTTTTGGTCGGCCGCATGAACACGTCCTGCGTCCGGCCGAACTCGATCAGGTCGCCGAGGTACATGTAGGCGGTGAAATCCGAGCTGCGCGCCGCCTGCTGCATGTTGTGCGTGACGATGACCACCGTGTAATCGTTCTTCAGCTCGTGGATCAGCTCCTCGATCTTGCCCGTCGAGATCGGGTCGAGCGCCGAGCAGGGCTCATCGAGCAGCAGCACCTCCGGCTTGATGGCGATGCCGCGTGCGATGCACAGGCGCTGCTGTTGACCGCCGGAGAGACCGGACCCGCTCTGGCCGAGCTTGTCCTTGACCTCGTTCCAGAGGGCGGCCTTCTTCAGTGCCCATTCGACGCGTTCGTCCATTTCCACCCGAGGCAGCGACTCGAACAGCTTCACGCCGAAGGCGATGTTGTCGTAGATCGACATCGGAAACGGCGTCGGCTTCTGAAAGACCATGCCGACCTTGGCACGGATCAACGAAACGTCGTCTTTCGAGGTCAGCAGATTGCCGCCGTCCATCATGATCTCGCCCTCGGCCCGCTGCTCGGGATAGAGCTCGTACATGCGGTTGAAGGTGCGCAGCAGCGTCGATTTGCCGCAACCCGAGGGGCCGATGAAGGCGGTGACCTTCTTTTCCGGGATGTCGAGGGTGATGTTCTTCAGCGCGTGAAAGCCGCCGTAGTAGAAATTGAGATTGCGGACCGAGAGCTTGACCTGCTCGCCGACCGGGGTTTCGACCTTGGCGTCCATGCGTGATCTCAGTGCTTGTTGCGGAAGAAGGTCCGGGCGAGGATGTTCAGCACAAGCACCCCGATCGTGATCAGGAAGACGCCGGCCCAGGCCAGCTTTTGCCAGTTCTCGTAGGGGCTCATCGCGAACTTGAAGATGGTCACCGGCAGGCTGGCCATAGGCTGGCTCAGGTCGCTGGTCCAGAACTGGTTGGACAAGGCCGTGAACAAGAGCGGCGCCGTCTCGCCGGCGATGCGCGCGAAGGCGAGCAGGATGCCGGTCATGACGCCGGCGCGCGCTGCTTTGAGCGTCACCGTCATGACGACGCGCCACTTTGGCGTGCCGAGCGCATAGGCCGCCTCGCGCAGCGCGTTGGGTATCAGCGAGAGCATGTTCTCGGTGGTCCGGATGACGACCGGGATGACGATCAGCGCGAGCGCGAGGATGCCCGCGTATCCGGAGAAGCCGCCCAGGCGCGCCACCACCGCCGAATAGATGAACAAACCGATGACGATCGACGGCGCCGAGAGCAGGATGTCGTTGATGAAGCGGGTCGTGCTGGCGAGCCAGCTGCGGCGCCCGTACTCGGCCAGGTAGACGCCGGCGAGCACGCCGATCGGTGTGCCGAGCAGCGTGGCGAGCGTCACCATCACGACCGAGCCGAAGATCGCGTTGGCAAGGCCGCCGGTCTCGGCCTGCGGCGGGGGCGTCATCTGCGTGAACAGCGACAGCGCCAGCCCGCCGACGCCGAGGCGCACGGTCTCGATGAGGATCCAGATCAGCCAGAACAAACCGAAGGCCATCGCCCCGAGCGCGAGGCTGAGCGCGATCACGTTGACGAGCTTGCGCCGCGCATAGAGGCGGCGGCGCACCGCATCGCGATCCTCGGCGACCAAGGATGCAGCGGTGCTCATGCCACCGTCCCTTCACGCTTCTTCAGCTGCTCGAGGAGGACCTTGGAGATCGCCAGCACGACAAAGGTGATGAAGAACAACACCAGGCCGAGATAGATGAGCGAGGCCTGGTGCAGGCCGGGCGCGGCCTCGCCGAACTCGTTGGCCAGCGCCGACGTGATGCTGTTGGCCGCCTCGAACAGCGAGAGGGAGTTGAGCTGGTTGAAGTTGCCGATGACGAAGGTGACGGCCATCGTCTCGCCGAGGGCACGGCCCAGCCCGAGCATGATGCCGCCGACGACGCCCGTCTTGGTGTAGGGAAGCACGACCCTCCATACGACCTCCCAAGTGGTCGAGCCGAGCGCGTAAGCCGACTCCTTCAGCATCGGCGGCGTGACTTCGAACACGTCGCGCATCACCGACGCGATGAAGGGGATGACCATGATCGCCAGGATGATCCCGGCCGAAAGCAGGCCGATGCCCACCGGCGCGCCCGAGAACAGTTGGCCCAGGAAGGGCACGCCCTTGAACACCGACTGCAGCGGCTGCTGCACGTACTGCGAGAGGATCGGGCTGAAAACGAGCAGGCCCCACATGCCGTAGACGATCGAGGGCACGGCCGCGAGCAACTCGATCGCCGTGCCGAGCGGGCGCTTCAGCCACAGTGGCGACAGCTCGGTGAGAAAGAGGGCGATGCCGAAGCTCACGGGCACGGCGATCAGTAGCGCGATGAACGAAGTCATCAGCGTGCCGTAGATCATGACGAGGCCGCCGTAGCGGTTCTGCACCGGATCCCATTCGCTCGTCCACAGGAACGAGAGCCCGTACTCCTTGATCGCCGGCGCCGCGCCGATCAGCAGCGAGACGATGATGCCGGCGAGCAGGGCCAGGGTCAGCCATGCCGCACCGTGGGCGAGCATCGAGAACAGCAGGTCCGCCCAGGGCGACGCACGGCGCGAGGCCGGCGGTCGGTTCTTCATCTCGGCCCGGATTTTCTCCTGTGGGCCGCTGTACGAATTCGCCGGGAAGGTCGCCGACACTGCTGTCACCTCGCGAAAGAGTCAGGGATTCAGCCTACTTCCAGGCGATCGGCTTGCCCGCCGTGTCTTTGATGTTCGCCGCCCACGACTTGCGCGCCAGGTCCTTGACCGCGGGCGGCAGCGGCACGTACTCGAGCTCGTCGGCCATCTTGTCGCCGTTGACGTAGGCCCACTCGAAGAACTTCAGCGAGTTGGCGGCATTGACCGGCTTGTCCTGCGCCTTGTACATGAGGATGAAGGTCGCGCCGCTGATCGGCCAGGCATCCTTGCCGGCCTGGTCGGTGAGGACCTGGTAGAAGGTCTTCGACCAGTCGGCGCCGGCCGCGGCCGCCTTGAAGTTGTCGGAATCCGGCGGCACGAAGTTGCCGTCCTTGTTTTTCAGCAGGGTGTAGGTCATCTTGTTCTGCTTGGCATACGCATACTCGACGTAGCCGATCGAGTTCGGCAGGCGCTGCACGAAGGCCGAGACGCCTTCGTTGCCCTTGCCGCCGGCGCCGGTCGGCCAGTTGACGGCCGTGCCCTCGCCGACCTTGGCCTTCCAGTCGGCGTTCACCTTGGACAAGTAGTTGGTGAAGATGAAGGTCGTGCCCGAGCCATCGGCGCGACGCACCGCCGAGATCGCCGCGTCGGGCAGTGGCACGCCGGGGTTTAGCGCGGTCAGCGCCGGGTCGTTCCAGTTGGTGATCTTGCCGAGGTAGATGTCGCCCAGGAGCTGACCGGTGAGCTTGATCTGGCCCGGCGCCACGCCCTTGATGTTGACGACCGGCACGACGCCGCCGATCACGGTCGGGAACTGGATCAGGCCGTCCTTGGCGAGCGCATCGTCGCTGAGCGGCATGTCCGAAGCGCCGAAGTCGACTGTCTTGGCCCGGATCTGCTGGATGCCCGCGCCAGAGCCGACCGACTGGTAGTTGAGCCGCGCGCCGGTCGCCTTGTTGTAGGCGTCGGCCCACTTGGCGTAGATCGGCGCCGGAAAGGTGGCCCCGGCACCGGTCATGTCCTGCGCCAGTGCACTTGCGGCGCCAGCGCCCAGGGCGGTCGTGACGATGAGGGAGCGGGTCAGAGATAGCTTCATGGTTCCGGCCCTGCGCGGGCATGGCGAGCGGGCGCTCGATGCCAGCACTCTAGAGAGGCTTTGTGACGCGGCCATGACACAGCCGCGTGGAAGCGGCGGCTCCGCAGCCGGTGCGTCATGCCGGTGTCATCCTTCTGTCACGCGGCACCGACGGCGCGACGCCGTCGACGCCGCATCGCTCGGCCCGGATCAGCCGATCGCCTCGGCCAGCTGTTCCGCGCAACGCCGCGCCTGCGCCGCGTCCTTGGCCTCGACCATGACGCGCACCACCGGCTCGGTGCCCGAAGGCCGGATCAGCACCCGACCCGAGACGCCGAGCTCGCGATCGACTTCGGCGCGCCGCTCGGCGAGCGCGGCGCTCGCGCGCCAGTCGGCGCCCGGCTTCAGCCGGACGTTGATCAAAGTCTGCGCATAGAGGCGGACGCCGGCAAGCAGCTGCGCCAGGGAGCGCCCCGAACGCAGCACCGCCTGCAGCACCATCAACGCGCTGACGATGCCGTCCCCGGTCGTGTGCTTGTCGAGCGCGAGCAGGTGACCGGAGCCCTCGCCGCCCAGCTGCCAGCGACGACGCAGCAATTCCTCGAGCACGTAGCGGTCGCCGACCGCGGCGCGTGCGACCTCGATGCCGCGCTCGCGCAAGGCGAGTTCGACGCCCAGGTTGGTCATCAGGGTGCCGACGACGCCGGGTACCGCAACGCCCTGCGCCAGCCGGTCACCGGCCAGCACGTAGAGCAATTCGTCGCCGTTGTAGAGACGGCCGCTCGCGTCGGCCATCTGCACGCGATCGGCGTCGCCGTCGAGGGCGACGCCGTAGTCGGCGCCGCTCGCGCGCACCGCCTCGACGAGTGCCTGCGGCGCGGTGGCACCGAAGCCGGCATTGATGTTGAAGCCGTCGGGCTTGCAGCCGATCGCCGTGACCTCGGCGCCGAGCTCGTGAAAGACGTCGGGCGCGACATGCCAGGCCGCGCCGTGGGCCGCGTCGACGACGATCTTCACGCCCTTCAGCGAAAGCTCGTTGCTGAAGGTGCTCTTGCAGAACTCGATGTAGCGGCCACTCGCGTCGTCGAGACGACGCGCTTTGCCCAGGTCGGCGGCGCCGGCCCAGCGCTGCTCGCCAGCGAGCGCGGTCTCGACCTCGCGCTCCCAGGCGTCGGGGAGTTTCTCGCCACGCGCCGAGAAGAACTTGATGCCGTTGTCCTCGAACGAATTGTGCGAGGCGCTGATGACCACGCCCAGGCTCAGCCGGAGCGCCCGCGCCAGGTAGGCGACGCCCGGCGTCGGCAGCGGCCCCGTAAGCAGCACGTCGACGCCTGCCGATGCGAAGCCGGCTTCGAGCGCGGACTCGATCATGTAGCCCGAGATGCGCGTGTCCTTGCCGATCAGAACGGTCGGGCGGCGCTCGGTCGCCTTCAGGACCTGGCCCACGGCATGGCCGAGGCGAAGCATGAAGTCGGGCGTGATTGGCGCCTCGCCGACCGTGCCGCGAATTCCGTCGGTGCCGAAATAGGTTCTGCTCATGTCGTTCGTTCGGCCGGAGTTCGTTGCAGCACCGGCTCGCCGTGGATTATCTGCGCGGCTCAGGCGCCGCCTTCCAGACCGCGAGGGCCGCGACCATGGCGGCGACGTTGTGCACGCGGACGATGCGGGCGCCGCGCTGCACCGCCAGCAGCGACGCGGCGACGCTTGCCGCATCGAGCGTGGCCCGCTGCGCCGGCGAGCGCTCGGCGGGCGGTGTCGTGGCGACACCCGCAAGCCGCGCCAGCGTCGCCTTGCGTGACCAGCCGGTGAGCAGGGGCACGCCGAGGTCGAGCAGTTCGCGCTGGCGCGACAGCAGCTCGAGGTTCTGCACCGGCGTCTTGCCGAAGCCGACGCCCGGGTCGACGACGATGCGCTCGCGGGCCACGCCTGCAGCCTGCACGACGGCGATGCGCTCGCGCAAGAAGCCGCCGATCTCGGCGACGACGTCCTCATAGTCCGTATCCGACTGCATCGAGCGCGGCGTGCCGCGCATGTGCATGACACAGACGCCGCACGAAGGATGACCGGCGACGAGCTCGAGCGCGCCCGGCGCACGCAAGGCACCGATGTCGTTGACGATGTCGGCGCCGAGGTCGAGCGCGGCGCGCATCACTTCAGGCTTGGCCGAGTCGATCGAGATCGGGCAGCCGAGGCGAACTGCAGCGCGCAGCACGGGCAGCACGCGCGCCAGCTCGACTTCGAGGCTGACCAGCTCGGCACCCGGCCGGCTCGATTCGCCGCCGAGGTCGAGCAGGTCGGCGCCTTCGGCGAGCAGACGCTCGCAGGTGGCGATGGCGCGGGCCGGCGTCAGGCCCGGATCGCCGTCGGAGAACGAATCGGGCGTGACGTTGACGATGCCCATCACGCGCGGCCGCGCCAGGTCGATCTCGAAGCGGGTCGTCTTCCAGACGCTCATGACCAAGAAAAACGGGGCCGCAGCCCCGTCTTCCGAACGCCTGCCTCGGCCGTCACGCGACCGCGGTGGCGCTGCCCGGCGTCACCGGCGGAACGCCGCCGACCGGCTTGACGGGCGCGGGCGTCCAGTCCTTCGGCGGACGCGGCGGCTTGCCGGACATGATGTCCTCGATCTGCTCGGCATCGATCGTCTCGTACTCGAGCAGCGCGGCAGCCATGGCGTGGATCTTGTCCTGGTTGTCCTCGATGAGCTTCCTGGCGATCAGGTATTGCTCGTCGATGATGCGGCGGATCTCGGAGTCGACCTTCTGCATCGTCCGCTCAGAGACGTTGACCTGCTTGGTCACCGAGCGGCCGAGGAAGACCTCGCCCTCGTTCTCGGCATAGACCATCGGGCCGAGCTCGTCGGTCATGCCGTAGCGGGTGACCATGTCGCGGGCGATCGAAGTCGCGCGCTCGAAGTCGTTGCTGGCGCCCGTGGTCATCTGGTGCATGAAGACTTCTTCGGCGATGCGGCCGCCGAACAGCACCGAGATCGTCGACAGCATGCGGTCCTTGTCGAGGCTGTAGCGGTCGGCCTCGGGCAGCTGCATGGTGACGCCGAGGGCGCGGCCGCGCGGAATGACCGTCACCTTGTGCACCGGGTCGGTCTTCGGCATCAGGCGAGCGACAAGCGCGTGGCCGGACTCGTGGTACGCCGTGTTGCGGCGTTCCTCCTCCGGCATGATCATCGACTTGCGCTCCGGGCCCATCATGATCTTGTCCTTGGCCTTCTCGAAGTCGACCATCTCGACGACGCGGCCGTTGCGCCGCGCCGCGAAGAGGGCCGCCTCGTTGACCAGGTTGGCCAGGTCGGCGCCGGAAAAGCCCGGCGTGCCGCGAGCCAGAATGTCGGGCCGGATGTCCTGTCCGACCGGGACCTTGCGCATGTGGATGTTGAGCACCTGCTCGCGACCGCGCACGTCGGGCAGGGTCACATAGACCTGACGGTCGAAGCGGCCCGGTCGCAGCAGCGCGGGGTCGAGGATGTCGGGCCGGTTGGTCGCCGCCATGACGATGACGCCGAGGTTGGTCTCGAAGCCGTCCATCTCGACCAGCATCTGGTTCAGCGTCTGCTCGCGCTCATCGTTGCCGCCGCCCAGGCCCGCACCGCGATGACGGCCGACGGCGTCGATCTCGTCGATGAAGATGATGCAGGGCGCGCTCTTCTTCGCCTGCTCGAACATGTCGCGCACGCGGGCCGCGCCGACGCCGACGAACATCTCGACGAAGTCGGAGCCGGAGATCGAGAAGAACGGCACCTTCGCTTCACCGGCGATCGCCTTGGCGAGCAGGGTCTTGCCGGTGCCGGGAGGCCCGACCAGCAGCACGCCGCGCGGAATGCGGCCGCCGAGCTTCTGGAACTTTTGCGGGTCCTTCAGGAAGTCGACCAGCTCCTTGACCTCTTCCTTGGCTTCGTCGCAGCCGGCGACATCGGCGAAGGTGGTGGTGTTGTTGGCCTCGTCGAGCATGCGCGCCTTCGACTTGCCGAAGCTGAAGGCGCCGCCCTTGCCGCCGCCCTGCATCTGGCGCATGAAGTAGATCCAGACGCCGATCAGCAGCAGGATCGGGCCCCAGGAAGCGAGGATGGAGAGCAGGAACGAAGGCTCTTCGCGCGGCTTCACGTCGAACTTGACGTTGTTGTTGATCAGGTCGCCGACCAAGCCGCGGTCGAGGTAGGTCGCGGTGGTGCGCAGTTCCTTGTCGTCGTTGGTCTTGGCGCGGATCTCGGTCGAACCACCCGGGCCCTCCTGCAGCGTGACGCTGCGAACCCGCTTGCCGCGAACCTCTTCAAGAAAATCCGAATAGCCGATCGCGCCGCTTTGCGCGCCGGTCCGCTCGAATTGCTTGAATACGGTGAAGAGGACCAACGCGATCACGAGCCAGACCGCGACTTTCGAAAACCATTGATTGTTCACCGAGACTCCAATTCAAGGGGGAGCGAAAAACGCCGGGCCGAGCCCGGCCACGCTACCCACGGCATCTGTGGACGATTTTAGTCCACGCAAGCCCGCCCTGCGGGGCGTTGCCCGCCCTCGAAAAAGGGGCTACGCGTGAATATCGGCGCTGGATGCGCGCGGCTTGAGACCGATACCCACGATAAAGGTTTCGGCCGATTTGGCGCGCGAGGCTTTCGGCTTGATTGGCTTGACGGTCCGAAACTCGGTTTTGAAGCGCCTCACGAGCTGGCTGTAACCGCTGCCGTGGAAGACTTTGCATACCAGCGAACCGTCGGAGGCGAGGTGGGCACGGGCGAATTCGATCGCCAGCTCGACCAGCTCGGTCATGCGCGCACCGTCGGCCGAGGCGATGCCCGAGAGGTTGGGCGCCATGTCCGAGAGCACGACGTCGACCTTGCGCGCGCCCACCCGGGCCTCGAGCGCGGCCAGCACCTCGGTCTCGCGAAAGTCGCCGAGGATGAAATCGACGCCGTCGACCGGCTCGAACTCGAGCATGTCGAGGGCGATGATGGCGCCCTGCAGCGGCCCGGCGGTATCGGCGTCGGCGCTCGTGCCGCGGCCGAACTTGCGCCGCACGTACTGGCTCCAGGCGCCGGGCACGGCGCCGAGGTCGACGACGAGTTGGCCCGGCCTGAGCAGGTGCAGCTCTTCGTCGATCTCCTTCAGCTTGTAGGCGGCGCGGGCGCGATAGCCGTCCCTTTGCGCCTGCTTGACATATGGATCGGTCAGGTGATCGTGGAGCCACGCCTTGTTGAGCTTCTTGCCTTTGCGCGCTGTCGCCATCGATGCCGTCCCTTCGGGCGCCGATAATAGGCGCGTGCCCGCCCTCTTCCTCACTCCCGCCCAGCGCAAGCAGAAGCGCGCCGAAGCGCATCACCTCGACCCGGTCGTGGCGATCGGTGCCGACGGCGCGACCGCCGCCGTGCGGCGCGAGATCGATACCGCGCTCGGCGTGCACGGCCTGATCAAGGTCCGTGTGTTCTCCGACGATCGGGCCAGCCGCGAAGCCTTGTTCGGCGAGCTGAGCGCCACCTTCAACGCCGCGCCGATCCAGCACATCGGCAAGCTGCTGGTGTTCTGGCGCGAGCCGAGACCGAAGGAGAGGACCGAGCGCGAGGACCGCATGCCCGGGCCGAAGATGGTCAAGGTGCTCAAGTTCTCGAAGAGCGGCAACCATCGGCCGCAGGTCAAGAAGGTCAAGGTGCTCGGCAACATGCGCCTGGCCGCCGGCGGCGAGTTGAAGCGTGCCCGCAAGCGCACGACCAGCGTGAAGAAGATGCAGCAGGACTGAGCGTCAGCGCGGCGACGCCGAGAAGCGCCAGGCCAGCACGGCGACGATCGCCACCTTGACGACGAAGAAGGCCGAAGCGATCGCGTGCAGCGCGCCGAACGACAGCGCGCCTTGCCCGGCACGCGCTTCCTCGATCATCGGCAGCAGCGCGTAGTGGCCGGCGACGATGCAGAGCAGCGCCGCGAGCGCCAGGCCGAGCTCGAGTCCGAAACGCGAGCCGCGGCCTCGCTCGGCGCGTTCGCGCCCGAACTGCAGGCCGATCAGCACGAGCATCGCGCCCGCGCCGAGACCGATCCTCGCGTCGAGCGAGAAGAGGCGCGCCGCCACCCGGCCGGCGTCGGCGCGCGGCAGCAACGCGAAGAGCACCGGTGCGGCGACGGCGCCGATGCCGATCATGAGACCGGTCCAGGCGCCGGCGAGCCAGGCGCCGAGCCTGCCGAGCACCACCGCTTTCACGCGTAGCGCACGCCCATGATCTCGTAGCTCTTCGGGCCGGCCGGCGCCTGCACCTCGGCAACGTCACCGACCTCCTTGCCGATCAGAGCGCGCGCGATCGGCGAGCTGATCGAGACCAGGCCTTGCTTCAGATCGGCCTCGTCGTCGCCGACGATCTGGTAGGTGACCTTGGCGCCCGAGTCTTCTTCTTCGAGGTCGACGGTCGAGCCGAACACGACCCGGCCTTCGGCGTCGAGCGTCGACGGATCGATGATCTGCGCCGCCGCGAGCTTGCTTTCAATCTCGAGGATGCGGCCTTCGATGAAGCCCTGCTTGTCCTTGGCCGCCTCGTACTCGGCGTTCTCCGACAGGTCACCCTGGGCGCGCGCCTCGCTGATCGCCTGGATCACGGCATGGCGCTCGACCGACTTGAGCCGGGCCAGCTCTTCCTTCAACTTTTCGGCACCGCGGCGGGTGAGCGGAATGGTCGCCATCGTCGAACCTCGAAAGACAAAAACAAAAGCCGCCGCAGGAGCTTCCGGCGGCGGCGCTGGGTCGCGGTCAGTTTAGTGCAGTTCCGCGTGCAGCTCCTGCAAAGACACCACCGTGAGGTCGTCGCGGTGCTTCATGCCTTCGACCGCCGCCTCGCAGCCGGCCATGCTTGTGTAGTAGGTGACGCGATGGGCGAGCGAAGCCTGCCGGATGTGGCGTGAATCGGCGATCGCGGTGCGCGTCTCGTCGACGGTCGTGAAGACGAGCTGGATCTCGCCCGCCTTCAACATGTCGACGATGTGCGGCCGGCCGTCCTTGACCTTGTTGACGGCGCGCACCGGCACGCCGCCCTCGACGATCGCCGCGGCCGTGCCGCGCGTCGCCACGAGCTGGAAACCGAGCGCATGCAGATCGCGGGCAACGACGACGGCGCGCGCCTTGTCGCCGTTCTTCACGGTGATGCAGACGGTGCCCTTGGTCGGCAGGCGCGAGCCGGCGCCGAGCTGGCTCTTCAGCATCGCCTCGCCGAAGGACCTGCCCACGCCCATGACCTCGCCGGTCGAGCGCATCTCGGGTCCGAGGACCGGGTCGACGCCCGGGAACTTGTTGAAGGGAAAGACCGCTTCCTTGACCGAGTAGTAGGCCGGGATGACCTCGCCGCGGACGCCCCGCTGGGCGACCAGCTTTTGTCCGACCATGCAACGCGCCGCGATCTTGGCGAGCGGCTGCGCCGTCGCCTTCGACACGAACGGCACGGTGCGCGACGCGCGCGGGTTGACCTCGAGCACGTAGACGACGGCCTGGCTGCCGTCGCCGCCGATCTCGCCCTGGATCGCGAACTGCACGTTCATCAGACCGACGACCTTCAGCGCCTTGGCCATCAGCGTCGTCTGCCGGCGCATCTCGTCCTGCAGGCCCTTGGGAAGCGAATACGGCGGCAGCGAGCAAGCCGAGTCGCCGGAGTGGATGCCCGCCTGCTCGACGTGCTCCATGATGCCGCCGATCATCACCTCGACGCCGTCGCTGATGCAGTCGACATCGACCTCGATCGCGTCGTCGAGAAACCGGTCGAGCAGCACCGGCGACTTCTCGCTCACCTTGACCGCCTCGCGCATGTAGCGCTCGAGGTCCTTGTCGCCGTGCACGATCTCCATAGCCCGTCCGCCGAGCACGTAGCTCGGGCGCACGACCAAGGGATAGCCGATCTCCTGCGCCAGCAGCAGCGCCTGGTCCTCGGTGCGCGCGGTGCGGTTCGGTGGTTGCCTGAGGCCCAGCTCGTGGAGCAGCTTCTGGAAGCGCTCGCGGTCCTCGGCAATGTCGATCGAATCGGGTGTCGTGCCGACGATCGGCACGCCGGCCTTCTCGAGCTCGAGCGCGAGCTTCAAGGGCGTCTGGCCGCCGTACTGGACGATCACGCCGAGCGGCTTTTCCTTGGCGACGATCTCGAGCACGTCTTCGAGCGTCACGGGCTCGAAGTAGAGCCGATCCGAGGTGTCGTAATCCGTCGACACCGTCTCGGGATTGCAGTTGACCATGATGGTCTCGTAGCCGTCTTCGCGCATCGCCAGCGCGGCGTGAACGCAG
>JANXXS010000247.1 GCA_025350505.1 Burkholderiales bacterium | reverse complement strand
AGCGGACAGCCAGGGCAAATGATCCCGCGCGGCCTTGGGCCATGCGGGTGTGAAGTTTGCTCCGGAGCCGCCATGTCCAGCGCCGATTCGCTCGCCTCGCCCACGGTGCTGCTGCACACGCCCTTGCATGCACTGCATCAGGCGCTCGGCGCGAAGATGGTGCCCTTTGCCGGCTACGCGATGCCGGTGTCGTACCCGCAAGGTATCCTCGCCGAGCACCGCCAGTGCCGCGAATCGGCCGTGCTCTTCGACGTCTCGCACATGGGCCAGCTGCGTCTGCGCGGCGACGACGCCGCGGCGGCGCTCGAAACGCTCGTGCCGGTCGACATCGTCGGCCTGCCTGCGGCCAAGCAGCGCTACGCTCTCTTCACCAACGAGTCGGGCGGCATCCTCGACGACCTGATGGTGACGCGCCGCGACGATCACCTGTTCCTGATCGTCAACGCCGCCTGCAAGGACGCCGACATCGCCCACCTGCGCGCGCATATCGCCGGCCGCTGCACGATCGAGCCGATGCCCGACCAGGCCCTGCTTGCGCTGCAAGGCCCGAAGGCAGCCGTCGTGATGAGTCGACTGGCGCCGGCGCTCGCCCGGCTCACTTTCATGACCGGCGCCGAAGCGACGATCGCCGGCATCACCTGCTTCGCGACGCGCTCCGGCTACACCGGCGAAGACGGCTTCGAGATATCGGTCGCAGCGAGGGACGCCGAGGCGCTCGCCCGCGCCTTGCTCGCCGAGCCGGAGGTCGCCCCCGCCGGGCTCGGCGCACGCGACACGCTCCGGCTCGAAGCGGGCCTCTGTCTCTACGGCCACGACATCGACACGACAACGACGCCGATCGAAGCCGCCCTCACCTGGGCGATCCAGAAGGTGCGTCGCGGCGGCGGCGAGCGCGCCGGCGGCTATCCAGGCGCCGCGACGATCGGCCGCCAGCACGCCGACGGCGCGACCAGAACGCGCGTCGGCCTGGTTGGCCTCGAGCGTGTGCCGGTGCGTGAGGGCGCCGCCATCGTCGGCGACGACGGCGCGACGCTCGGCCGCGTCACCAGCGGCACGGTCGGTCCGAGCGTCGGCCAGCCGATCGCGATGGCCTATCTGCCGACGACGCTCGCCGTTCCCGAGACCACCGTCCATGCCGATGTGCGCGGCAAGCGCCAGCCGATGCGAGTCGTCGCCATGCCCTTTGCCCCGCACCGCTATTTCCGCGGTTGATTCTTCGAGCCTTCTTCAGGAGCCCCGTCATGAGCGTCAAGTACACCAGCGACCACGAATGGATCAGCACCGACGGCGCCGCGGCGACAGTCGGCATCACGCACCACGCGCAGGACGCGCTCGGCGACGTCGTCTTCGTCGACCTGCCGGCGGTCGGCAAGAGCTTCAAGCAGGGCGAGGTCGCCGGCGTCGTCGAGTCCGTCAAGGCGGCGGCCGATCTCTACATGCCGGTCGGCGGCGAGATCGTCGAGGTGAACGAGGCGCTGCGCGCCGACCCGTCGCTGGCCAACAGCGACCCGCAGGCGTCGGGCTGGTTCTTCAAGGTGAAGGTCGCCGATCCCGCCGAGACCGACGCGCTGCTCGACCAGGCCGCCTACGACGAGCTGGTCAAGAACGCCTGATCCCGTCGCCCGCCGCCGATCCGCCCGAGGACCCTGCATGCTCATGTCTGCCACGAAGCCGCTCGCCGAGCTCGAGAACGCATCCGAGTTCGTCGCCCGCCACATCGGCATCGATGCCGAGGCCGAGCCGCCGATGCTGTCGGCGATCGGTGCCGCATCGCGCCGCGCCCTGGTCGAGGCGATCGTGCCGAGGTCGATCGCGCGCGCAGCGGCGATGCGCCTGCCGGCGCCGCTGACCGAGGCCCAGGCCCTCGCCGAGCTGCGCGGCATCGCGGCGAAGAACGAGGTCCTGAAGAGCTTCATCGGCCAGGGCTATCACGGCACGCACACGCCCGGCGTCATCCTGCGCAACGTGCTCGAGAACCCGGCCTGGTACACGGCGTATACGCCCTACCAGGCAGAGATTTCGCAGGGCCGGCTCGAGGCGCTCGTCAACTTCCAGACCATGGTCTGCGACCTCGCCGGCATGGCGATCGCGGGCTCATCGATGCTCGACGAGGCGACCGCGGCTGCCGAGGCGATGACGTTGGCGCTGCGCGTCGGCGGCAGCGGCAAGGGCACCGTCTTCTTCGTCGCCGACGACGTCCTGCCGCAGACGCTCGAGGTGGTGCAGACGCGCGCCGCACCGCTTGGCATCACGGTCGTCACCGGTCCGGCGGCGTCAGCCGGCGACGCCGGCGCGTTCGCGGTGCTGCTGCAATACCCCGGCGTCGGTGGCGCGCTGCACGACCTGAAGCCGATCATCGACGCGGTGCACGCCAGGGGCGGCATCACCATCATCGCCGCCGACCTGCTCGCGCTGGCATTGCTCGTCTCGCCCGGCGAACTCGGCGCCGACATTTGCGTCGGCAATACGCAGCGCTTCGGCATGCCGATGGGCAACGGCGGCCCGCACGCCGCCTACCTGGCGACCAGGGACGAGTTCAAGCGCTCGATGCCGGGTCGCCTTGTCGGCGTCAGCGTCGACGTGCACGGCCGGCCGGCCTATCGCCTGGCGCTGCAGACGCGCGAGCAGCACATCCGCCGCGAAAAGGCGACCAGCAACATCTGCACGGCGCAGGTGCTGCCCGCGGTCGTTGCCGGCATGTACGCCGTCTATCACGGCCCCGAAGGCCTGACCCGGATCGCGCGCCGCGTCGCCAGCTACACGGCGGTGCTCGCCTCGGGGCTCGAGGCGATGGGCGTCGTGCGCGTGCACGACGCCGCCTTCGACACGATCGAGTTGCGCACCGGCGAGAAGACGGCCGCCGTGCTGCAGGCCGCCGTGGACACCGGCATGAACCTGCGGCGCGCCTCGGCCACGAGCATCGGCATCAGCCTCGACGAGACGACGACGCGCGCCGACATCGACGCGATCTGGAACGCCTTCGCCAGCGTCGGCTTCGGCGAAGTGCCGCGCGACGTCTGGACGCGCGCCGAAAAGGGCGTCGCGTCGTTGATACCGCCGGCTCAGCAGCGCAGCAGCGCCTTCCTGACGCACCCCACTTTCCATCGCCACCGCTCCGAAACGGCGATGCTTCGCTACCTGCGCCAGCTCGCCGACAAGGATCTGGCGCTCGACCGTTCGATGATTCCGCTCGGCTCTTGCACGATGAAGCTGAACGCGACGAGCGAGATGATCCCGATCACCTGGCCCGAGTTCGCCAACATCCATCCGTTCGCACCGGCCGGGCAGCGCGCTGGCTACGACGCCTTGCGTACGCAACTCGAGTCGTGGCTCTGCGAGGCGACCGGCTATGCCGGCGTCAGCCTGCAACCCAACGCCGGCTCGCAGGGCGAATACGCGGGTCTGCTCGCGATCCGCGCCTGGCATGCCTCGCGCGGCGCGGCGGTTCGCACCGTCTGCCTGATCCCCGAGTCGGCGCATGGCACCAACCCGGCGAGCGCGCAGATGGTCGGCATGCAGGTGGTGGTGACGAAGTGCGATGCCGATGGCAGTGTCGATCTCGCCGACCTCGAGGCGAAATGCGTGCGGCATCGCGAGCGGCTCGCCGCGGTGATGATCACGTATCCGTCGACTTACGGCGTGTTCGAGAGCAACGTGAAGGATCTCTGCGCCATCGTCCACCGCTACGGCGGGCGGGTCTACGTCGACGGCGCGAACATGAACGCGCTGGTCGGCGTGGCCGCGCCGGGCGAATTCGGCGGTGACGTTAGCCATCTCAACCTGCACAAGACCTTCTGCATCCCGCACGGAGGCGGCGGCCCCGGCGTCGGCCCGGTCTGCGTCGTTGCCGACCTGGTTCCCTTCCTTCCCGGGCATGCCGCGAGCGGCCATCCGGGGCACGGCGTCGGTGCCGTCTCGGCGGCGCCGCTCGGCAACGCGGCGGTGCTGCCGATCAGCTGGATGTACATGCGGATGATGGGCGCCGAGGGGCTGCAGCGCGCCACCGAGACGGCGATCCTTTCCGCCAACTACATTGCCGCGCGCCTCGCCGATCACTACGAGCTGCACTACAGCGGCAACGTCGCCGGCATCCAGGGCGGCGGCGTCGCGCACGAGTGCATCCTCGACCTGCGGCCGCTGAAGGAAGCGACCGGCGGCGCCCAGGGCATCAGCGCCGAAGACGTCGCCAAGCGCCTGATCGACTACGGCTTCCATGCACCGACCTTGAGCTTTCCGGTCGCCGGCACGCTGATGGTCGAGCCGACCGAGAGCGAATCGCTGGCCGAGCTCGATCGCTTCTGCGAGGCGATGATCGCGATCCGCGCCGAGGTCGCCAAGGTCGAGCAAGGCACCTGGCCGCGCGACGACAACCCGCTCAAGCATGCGCCGCACACGGCCGAGACGCTGCTCGAGGCCGAATGGACGCATGCCTACACGCGCGAAGAAGCGGCCTATCCCCTGCCCGCTCTGCGCCGTACGAAGTACTGGTCGCCGATCGGTCGCGTCGACAACGTCTGGGGTGACCGGAACCTCTCCTGCTCCTGCCCACCCCTCTCCGCCTACGAGGATTGACGCAGCGCAGCAAGTTGGAACGGCTTATGCGTGGGGTCGTCCATCGCAACTGCCGCCCCGGAACGCCGATGACGACCGACACCCCCGTGACGAACCTTTTCTCGCACGTCAAAGCCAGCCAGGCCGAGTGGAAGAGCGGCGGCCTTCGCGATTTCTTTCTCTACAAGGACCTCGGCATCAAGGACGCTACCGGCGGCCGGGTGATCGCCCATCTCGTGAAGGCGAACGAGGCACCGGAGAGGGGCACCGGCTGGCACCGCCATGTGGCCGAATTTCAGATCGTGCTCATGCTGAAGGGCTGGGCCCGCTTCATGTACGAGGACAAGGACACCTTCGTCGAGGCCGGCGACTGCGTGCATCAGCGCCCCGGGATCGTGCACTTCCTCTACGACTACTCGCCCGACATGGAGTACCTGGAGATCGTCGGCCCGGCCGATTTCGGCACCGTCGACATGCCTGCACCGGCAGAAGTACCCGATCCGACGCCCTGGCCCACCGCGGCGAAAGCTGCCTAGGCAACGCCGCCCGCGTGAGCCTAGAAGTCCATGTCGAGCTCTTCGATGTCGTCGGGCTCCAGCTTGGCCGCGGCGACCCACTCCTTCATCTCCGGCATCGCCATCACCGTCTGGCAATAGCCGAAGCAGGGCTTGTTCAGCTTCGCGTCATAGGTGAGAAAGCGCGTCACGACCGGCGCAAACATGGCGTCGGCCATGGTCCGCTGCGCACCGAACAGCCAGGGCCCGCCATAGGTGGCCAGGCACTCGGTCCAGATCTCGACGATGCGGTCGATGTCGGGCTGGGCGCCGGCCCAGATCTTGTAGCCCGGGTGGCGCGCCTTCAGGTTCATCGGCAAGGCCGAGCGCAGGTTGGCGAAGCCCGAATTCATCTCGCCGCTGACCGAACGGCAATGGGCGCGGGCGATGCGGTCCTTGGGCATCAGGCCGGCGTCGGGGCGCACCTCGTCGAGGTACTGGGCGATCGCCAGGGTGTTCCAGACCTTGGCGCCCTCGTGGGTCAGGCAGGGAACGCGGATCGAGGGGGCGAGCAGCAGCAACTCCTTGCGCGCGTCGGCGTCGTCGGGCGAGACCATCACTTCCGCGAACGGAATGCCCGAAAAGCGGGCGAGCAGCCAGCCGCGCAGCGACCAGGACGAGTAGTTCTTGCTGCTGAGGGTGAGCGCGGCCTTGGCCGCCGTGGGCTTGGCCGCCGATTTGGCCGGGGCCGGCTTCTTTGCGGCTTTCGATCGGCTGGGCGCTGCGGTGTCACTCATGCACGGTCATGACGCAATCGCTGTGCCACGATGCGCGGCCTCCGATCACCGCTGGCGCACAAGTTGCTCGCTCCAGCGCACGACCATGAAGCACCCCCACCCATGATGTATCACGCGTACCAGACCCACAGCGACCTGATGTGGCCCGTACGCACCTTGTCCCGGCTGTCGCTGCCCTTCCTGGAAGGCCAGGCCGGCGACGGTCCGACCCTCCCGGCGCAGCGCCAGGCCGCTGCCGCCTGCAAGGTGCTCGAGCTGGCCGAGGTGACGCATCGGCGCCCGGCCTGGCAGATCGAGGCCGTCACGGTGGGCGGCGAGACCGTTCCGGTGACCGAGGAGGCAGTGCTCGTCACGCCCTTCGCGACCCTGCTCCGCTTCCGCAAGGCGGTCGGGCCGGTACAGCCGAAGGTGCTGGTGGTGGCGCCGATGTCGGGGCACTTCGCCACCCTGCTGCGCGACACGGTGCGCACCCTGCTTGTCGACCACGACGTCCACGTCACCGACTGGCACAACATCCGCGACGTGCCGTTCGAAGAAGGCCGCTTCGGCCTCGACGAATACACCGACCACATCGTCACCTTTCTCGAAGCGATGGGGCCGGGAGCGAACGTGGTCGCGGTCTGCCAGCCCTGCGTCGCTGCGCTCGCCGCGGTGGCGATCATGTCGGAGGACGGCAACGCCGCCACGCCGGCGAGCCTGACCCTGATGGCGGGGCCGATCGACTGTCGCATCAGCCCGACCGCGGTCAACGTGCTCGCGACCTCCAAGCCGATCGCCTGGTTCGAGAAGAACCTGATCAGCACCGTGCCCTGGCGCCATGGCGGCGCCGGCCGTCGGGTCTATCCCGGCTTCATGCAGCTTTCCGCCTTCATGAGCATGAACAAGGAGCGCCATGCCGATGCGTTCAAGGCCTACTACCAGAACCTGGTCGCGGACGAGCGCGAGAAGGCGGAGGTCACCCGGGCGTTCTACGCCGAGTACATGGCCGTCTCCGATCTCTCGGCCGATTTCTACCTCGAAACCGTCCGCCTGGTCTTCCAGGACTACGCGCTGCCGCGCGGCGAGCTGACGGTGCACGGCCGCCGCATCGACCTGATGGCGATCCGGCGCACCGCCATCGTCACCATCGAGGGCGAGAAAGACGATATCTGCGCCATCGGCCAGACGCTGGCGGCACACGACCTGTGCACCAGCCTGCGCCCTTACATGCGCACGCACTACGTGCAGGCCGGCGTCGGCCACTACGGCGTGTTCAGCGGCAAGCGCTGGCAGAACCAGATCTATCCGGTGGTGCGCGGTGTCATCCACGTCTCGCAATAGACGCGGCGCGGCGCTTCTGCAGCATCACTCCTTCGAGGCGGGCATGAAGGCGCCAGCGGCGCCGCTGGCGCCCCGACCCGACGGCGTTTCCTCGGCGACGGGCTTCTTCTTGCGATCGCGCACCAGGTAGGAGTACAGCACCGGCACGACGACCAGCGTCAGCAGCGTCGACGTGATGACCCCGCCGATGATGGCGCGGCCCATCGGTGCCTGGATCTCGCCGCCTTCGTTCAGCGCCAGCGCCAGCGGCAGCATGCCGAAGACCATCGCCGCGGTGGTCATGATGATCGGCCGCATCCGCACCAGCCCGGCCTGCAGCAGCGCCTCGGGCACCGAGAGGCCGTTGCGCCGGCCGTGGTTGGCGAAGTCGACGAGCAGGATCGCGTTCTTCGTCACCAGGCCCATCAGCATGACCAGGCCGATCATCGAGAACAGGTTCAGCGTCGAACGTGTCACCAGCAGGGCCAGCATGACGCCGATCAGTGCCAGCGGCAGCGAGGCCATGATCGCCATCGGCTGCAGGAAGCTGCCGAACTGCGAGGCCAGCACGATGTAGATGAAGATGACCGCGGCGCCGAGGGCGAGCAGCACGCCCTGGAAGGCCTCGGCCTGGTCCTTGGTCTGGCCGCCCACGTCGAAGCGATAGCCCGGCGGCAGATGCGTCGCCTTGACGATCTTCTGCACGTCGGCGCCGACGTCGCCGCTCGGCCGGCCCTGCGTTCCGGCGTAGATCGCCTGGCGCCGCTGCAGGTCCTGGCGCTTGATGACGACGGGGTTGACCACCGGCACGATGTCGGCGATGCGTGACAGCGCGATCGGCGTGCCGTCGCGGGCGTAGGCGACCGGCAGGTCGTCAAGCTGCGCGACGTTCTCGCGTGCCGACTGCGGCAGGCGCAACTCGACGTCGACCTGCTCGCCGTCGGGCGAGGTCCAATAGGTGGCGACGTCGCCGTTGACGAAGCTGCGCAGGCTGGTGGCGAGCTGCGTCGTCGTCAGGCCGAGCTCGCGCACCGCGTCGGGCTTGAGGCGAACCGCGAAGGCCGGAATGCCCGGCTTGACCGAGGTCGTCAGGTCGGCGATGCCCGCCACCTTCGCGACCTTGTCGCGCAGCTTCAGGACCTCGGTTTCGAGCACCACCGGGTCGGGTCCCAGCAGGGCGACGTAAATAGGCAGGTTGCCGAGCGAGACGCTGATGCCGGGAATCGGCTGCAGCGCTTCGCGCAGCGCTTTCTCTACCTGGCTCTGGCTGCGCTTGCGCTCGTGCGGCTTGGTCAGCTGGATGCTGAGCTGCGCGGAATTCCGGCTGCCGTTGCCGGTGTCGCCAACGGTCGTCGAGACCATGCGGATCTCGGAAAACTTTCGCACCACGTCCTCGACCTGCATCAGCTTCTCACTGCCGCGGGCAAGGCTGGTGCCGACCGGCAGCTCGACGTTCATCTGGATGTAGCTGTTGTCGCTTTCCGGGATGAACTCGGTGCCGACCAGCGGCGCAAGCATGACCGCGCCGACGAAACTGGCGACTCCCGCCAGCAGCACGATGGCGCGGGGTGTCACCGTCGCCAGGCGCAAGCCTCGCGGGGCGCTGCGGTCGCGCCGGCCATCGGCGCTGAACGGCCGTCCCCACACCGGCAGCGGCAGCAGGAACAGGCGGTAGCGTCGGCCCGAGAAGATCCAGCGGATCGTCCGCTCGTAGAGACCGTGCAGGACATCGAGAAAGCGGTCGGTGCCGCGCATCAGGTGGCCCAGACCAGGCACCTTGAGCAGGCGGTTGTCGGGCGGATCGCGCCAGATGCTCGAGAGCATCGGGTCGAGCGTGAAGCTCACGAACAGCGACACCAGCACGGCGACGGCAACGGTGATGCCGAACGGGAAGAAGAACTTGCCGACGATGCCCTTCATGAACGCGACCGGCACGAACACGGCGCAGATCGCGAAAGTCGTCGCCATCACTGCCAGCCCGATCTCTTCGGTACCGACGCTGGCGGCCTCGCGATGGCCCTTGCCCATGTGGATGTGGCGGACGATGTTCTCCCGCACCACGATCGCATCGTCGATGAGCAGGCCGATGCACAGCGACAAGGCCATCATCGTCATGAAGTTCAGCGTGAAGCCGAACAGGTAGACCGCGATGAACGACGAGATCACCGCGATCGGCAGCGTCAGGCCGGTGATGATCGTGCTGCGCCAGCTGTGCAGGAACAGGAAGACGATCGCGATGGTCAGCAGCGCACCTTCGATGAGCGTGTTCTTGACACCGTCGAGCGAGCGCGCGACCCAGTCGCTGTCGGCGTAGACGAGGCGCAGCTCGACTCCGGGCGGCATGATCTGGCGCAGCTCCGCGGCGGCCGACTTGATCGCCTCGCCGGTCTCGACGATGTTGGCGTCCTGCTGCTTGAAGACCTGGAACGAGATCGCCGGCACACCGTCGACGCGTGAGATCGAATCGGGCTCGCGCTCGCGCTCGACCAGCGTGCCGAGGTCGGCGAGGCGCACGACCATGCCATTGCGGCTGGCGACGACGACGTCGGCAAAGGCCTTGGCGTCCTTCACCTTGCCTTCGACGCGGACGATCGCATCTTCCTTGGTGCCGGAGAGCAGACCGACCGGCATGTCGGAGTTGGCGCGCTGCAGCGCCTGCGCGATGTCGCCCGGCGTCAGCTGGTAGGCGCGCAGCCGCTGCGGGTCGAGGTCGATGCGCACCTGGCGAACAGTGAGCCCGCCGACGTCGACGCGGGCCACGCCGGTGGCGCGCTCGAGGCGCTTGCGCACGACCTGATCGGCGAGCAGCGAGAGCTCGCGCGAGCTGCGGTCGGCGCCGAGCAGCGACAGGTAGACCGTCGGCTGGGCGTTGTCGCCGTCGAAGCGCGAGACGTAGGGCTGCTTGGCGTCGCGCGGGAAGCTCGGCTGCACCGTCGCCACCTTGTCGCGCACGTCCTGCACGGCGCGGTTCATGTCGGCCGAGACCTGGAACTCGACCGCTGTCTCGCTGCGGCCCTCAAGGCTGTTCGAGCGGATCATCTTGACGCCGGCGATGCCGTTCAGCGCCAACTCGATCGGCCGCGTCAGCTCGCTCTCGGTTGCGTCGGGCGAGGCGCCCGGATAGGCGACGCTGACGAAGACGATCGGCGGCGTGATGTCGGGCAGCCGCTCGACGCGCAGCTGGCTGTACGAGAACAGCCCGAGCACGCAGAGCGCGGCCATGACCATGGTCGCGAAGACCGGATTGTTGATCGAGACGCGGGTGAACCACATGCGACGTCCCCGGTTCAGGATTGGGGCGCCGACGACGCCGAGGCAGTCGCCCGCGACGGTGCGGCGGCGCGCTGCGCGACGACGCGCGCCGGCACGCCCTCCTTCAGGTTGTCGAAGCGCGCCGCCAGGATCTGCGTCCCGGCGGCCAGGCCCTTGCTCACCTCGACGCGGCCGGCGGCGATGTCCTTGCGCCCGGTGATGACGATGCGGCGCACCAGCGCGCCGTTCTCGATCGCCCAGACGAAGTCCTGGCCCGAGGCCTGGCCGATGGCGCCGGCCGGGATCGTCAATCGCGCCGAATCGTCGGCGAGCTCGACGCGCGCCTGGGCGTACTGCCCGGCGCGATAGCGCTCGCCCTTGTTGTCGAGCGTGACGACGACGCCGATGGCGCGCGTGCCGGTTTCCGCCGCCGGCGAGATGCGGTCGATGCGGCCGGCCACGGCGTCGGTCTGGCCTTCGACGCGGACCGCGACCTCCTGGCCGGGGCGAAGCAGCGAGACCTCGTGCGTGCCGACCGAGCCGGCCAGCTCGAGCGAGCCGAGGTCGACGATGGTCACGATCTGCTGCTCGGCGCTCACCTTCTCGCCGGGCACGACGTGGCGCTTGCCGACAATGCCCGAGATCGGCGCCGCCAGCGCCGCCTCCTTGACGCCGATGCGCGACACCGAGAGTTGCGCCTGCGCCGACTTGACTTGGGCTCGGGCGGCGTCGAGCTTGGCCTGCGAGCTTTGCAGCGCCGTCGACGAGATGAAGTTCTGGCTCGCCAAGCCGACGTTGGCGACATGCTGACGCTCGGCCTCGAGCAGGCTCGCCTGCGCCGACTCGACCATCGCCGACTTCTCGCCGACCCGGGTTTGCAGGTCTGAAAGGTCGATCTCGCCGATCACCTGACCGGCCTTGACGCGGCTGCCTTCGGCGACGGCGAGCGACAGCAGCGTGCCGGGGGCCTTGGCACGAACGACCGCGGTACGCGGCGCCACCAGCGGTCCGGAGAATTCGATCACCACGGGCAGCTTGGCAAGCACCGGGCGAGCTACCTCGGCGGGCGTGAACTCGAGCGGCACGGGTCCCTTGTCCTTCGCGTCGGCCTTGGCCGAGCCGCTGCCCGAGCGCGGCACCATCGCCAGCGCCAGCGCGACGACCGCGAGCCCCGCCAGCGCCCCACCCACCCAGATTCCGCGGCGCCTGTTTCCGGTCGAAATTTCCATGGCCGCGAGTGTAGGAGCGTCGCCTGACGGCACCAGGTCATGTGCGACCAACTGCGGATTGGTGGGGCTCGGCGGCTGCACGCCGTGACGAAGCGTTCCGCCCCGGCCGGGGTCTCAGGCGCGGGCGCATTCCAGGGCCAGGGCGCGCCAGCAACTGAAAGCCGCCGCGACCGAAACCGCGCTCGCCGCCCAGAACACCGAAGCGAAGCCGAAGCGCTCGCTCAGGGCGCCACCGGCAACGCCGCCGATAACGCCCGATGCGCCGTAGCCGAGCACGGTGTAGAGCGCCTGGCCGCGGCCGCGCAGGCGGCCGGGAAAGTGGCGGGTGATGACGGTGATGCAGGCCGAGTGCTGGGACGCGAAGGTCACCGCATGCAGCAGCTGCGCCGCAATGAGCACCACGGCGGATCCGGCCAGTGCGGCGATCGCCGCGAAGCGGAGCGCCGAGGCGCCCGCCGCCAGCACCAGCCAGCCGTGCACCGGCAGGAGATGAATCCAGCGACCCTGCAGCGCGAACCACGCAACCTCGACCAGCACCCCGACCGACCAGAGCAGCCCGATCGCGCCCTTGCCGTAGCCGAGCGACGACAGGTAGAGCGAATAGAACGCGTACAGGCTGGTGTGCGCCAGCACCGTGAGGAAGGTGCCGGTGAAGAACCAGGCGACGACCGGCTCGCGCAGCACGGTCAGCGCGCCCTCGGCCGGAAGCTGCGCATGCGTCGCGTCGCGGGTCACGGGCAGGCGGAAGGCGGCGACCACGAGCAGGGCGAGCAGGCCGCTGCCGAGCAGGGGAAATCGTTCCACGTCAACCGCCTGCAGCACAAAGCCGCTCGTCGCCACCGCGGCGATGAAGCCGAGCGAGCCCCAGAGCCGGACCCGTCCGTAGCGGGTGATGTCGATGCGGCCTTCGCTGGTCACGTGATGCGCCAGCGACGCCTCGCTGATCGGCACGACGCCGGCAGTGCACAGGAAAAGCACGCTGCAGACGACGGCGATCCAGGCGTACGCGGACGCGACGAAGAATCCCAGCGAGGCGACCAGCGCGCCGGTCACGGCGATGCGAAGCAGCATTTCGCGCCGGCCGCTGTGATCGGTCGACCAGCCCCAGGCGTATGGCGCGAACAGGCGCGTCGCGCTCTGCAGCGAGGTGAGCGCGCCGATCGCGAAGGTGCTGTAGCCGAGACTCTGGAACCAGAGCGGCGCGTAGGTGCCGAACAGCCCGGCGAAACCGAAGTAGAAGAGCGAGACCGCGGCGAACGGCAGCACGCTCGGCCGCGCCGCGGCGCCCTGCCCTTCGCCGCTCAAGGCGCGCGCGCGGGAATCGGGGCCGTGGCGACGCGGACGTCGCCGCACTGCGCTCGATGCAGCAGCGCGTGGTCCATGAGCACGAGCGCGAGCAGCGCCTCGGCGATGGGCGCGGCACGGATGCCGACGCAGGGATCGTGCCGCCCGAAGGTCTCGACCGTCGTCGCCTTGCCTTCGAGATCGATCGAGCGGCGCGGGCTGCGGATCGAGCTGGTCGGCTTGATGGCGATGGAGACGGTGATGTCCTGCCCGGTCGAGATGCCGCCGAGCACGCCACCGGCGTTGTTGCTGGCAAAGCCTTCGGGCGTCAGTTCGTCGCCATGCGTCTTGCCGCGCTGCGCGATCGAGGCGAAGCCGGCGCCGATCTCGACGCCCTTGACCGCGTTGAGGCCCATCATGGCGTGGGCGATGTCGGCGTCGAGCTTGTCGTAGAGCGGGTCGCCGAGGCCGACCGGCACGCCGCTGGCCACCACGTCGATGCGCGCGCCACAGCTGTCGCCGTCCTTCCTCAGCGCATCGACGTAGGCCTCGATGCGCGCGATGTCGCTGGCGTTGGCAGCGAAGAACGGGTTGTCGGCGATGTGCTCGAAGCCCTCGAACGGAATCGCGATCTCGCCGATCTGCGACAGGTGCGCGACGAAGCTCGTGCCGTGCTGCAGCTTCAACCACTTCTTCGCAATCGCCGCCGCGGCCACCGATGGCGCGGTGAGCCGGGCCGAGGCGCGGCCGCCGCCGCGCGGATCGCGAAAGCCGTACTTGTGCAGGTAGGTGTAGTCGGCGTGGCCGGGCCGGAAGGTGTTGAGCAGGTTCGCGTAGTCCTTGCTGCGCTGGTCGGTGTTGCGGATGAGCAGGCCGATCGGCGTGCCGGTGGTCTTGCCTTCGAACACGCCGGACAGGATCTCGACCTTGTCCTCCTCGGCGCGCTGCGTGACGTGGCGCGAGGTGCCGGGGCGGCGCCGGTCGAGGTCGGGTTGGATGTCTTCGACCGAGAGCTCCATCCCGGGCGGGCAACCGTCGACGACGCAGCCAATCGCCGGGCCGTGGCTCTCGCCGAAATTGGTGACGCGAAAGAGCGTCCCGAGGGTGCTTCCGGCCATCTCAGCGACCGGCGCAGGCGCGCGGACTCAATTCGGCTTGTGCGACGACGGCAGCTCGTCGCGGCTTTCGACCGGCCAGTCGCGGATGTAGGCCTTGAGCATGCGGTTCTCGAAGTCCTGGCTGTCGACGACGGCGCGGGCCACGTCATAGAACGAGATCACGCCCATCAGCGTGCGGTCGCTGACCACCGGCGTGTAGCGCGCGTGGCGGCCGAGCATGATGCGTCGCACTTCGTCGAGATCGGTCTCCGGCGTGCAGGTGAGCGGATGGTCGTCCATCACGCTCTGCACGCGGTGCGCGCCGAGGCTGCCGCCATTCTTGACGATCGCCTGGATCACCTCGCGGAAGGTGAGCATGCCGACCAGCTCGCCGTGCGCCATCACCACCAGGGATCCGATGTCGTGATGCGACATGACGTCGAGCGCGGCGCTCAGCGTTTCTTCCGGGGAAACCGTGAACAGCGTGCCTCCCTTGACGCGCAGGATGTCGCTGACTTTCATGGCCGTCTCCGGGAGCTGTTTGCGGATCAATATAGCCCACAATCGTCCCGAAAGGACGCTTCATGCCAGGCTCTGCCAACCCCGGCTTCGACACCCTGGCGCTGCACGCCGGCGCCGCGCCCGACCCTGCGACCGGCGCCCGCGCCGTGCCGATCCACCTGACGACCTCGTTCGTCTTCGAATCGACCGAGCACGCTGCCTCGCTCTTCAACATGGAGCGCTCCGGGCACGTCTACAGCAGGATCTCCAACCCGACCAACGCCGTGCTCGAGGAGCGCGTTGCTGCACTCGAGGGCGGCTCGGGCGCGATTGCCACCGCCAGCGGCCAGGCCGCCCTGCACCTGGCCATCGCCACCATCGCCGGGGCCGGCTCGCACATCGTTGCCTCGAGCGCCCTCTACGGCGGCTCGCACAACCTGCTGCACTACACGCTGTCGCGCTTCGGCATCGCCACGACCTTCGTCAAGCCCGGCGACTTCGACGCCTGGCGTGCCGCGATCCGGCCCGAGACGAAGCTGCTTTTCGGCGAGACGCTCGGCAACCCCGGGCTCGACGTGCTCGACATCCCGACCGTCGCCGCGATCGCCCACGAGAACGGCCTGCCCCTGCTCGTCGATTCGACCTTCACCACGCCCTGGCTGATGAAGCCCTTCGAGCACGGCGCCGACCTGCTCTACCACTCGGCAACCAAGTTCCTGTCCGGCCATGGCACCGTGATCGGTGGCGTGCTCGTCGACAGCGGCCGCTTCGACTGGGACGCGGCGACGGAGAAGTCGGGCCGCTTCACGGAGCTGACACGCGCCTATGAAGGCTTTCACGGCATGGTCTTCAGCGAGGAGAGCACTGTCGGCGCGTTCCTTCTGCGCGCCCGCCGCGAGGGGTTGCGCGACTTCGGCGCGAGCATGAGCCCGCACACCGCCTGGCTGATCCTGCAGGGCATCGAGACCTTGCCGCTGCGCATGGCACGCCACATCGAGAACACGAGGAAAGTTGTCGCCTTTCTCGCCGGCCATGAGAGCGTGGCGAGTGTCGGCTACCCGGAGCTCGAGACGCATCCGGACTATGCGCTGGCGAAACGCCTCCTGCCGCGCGGCTGCGGCTCGGTCTTCAGCTTCGACCTGCGCGGCTCGCGCGAGCAGGGCCGCGTCTTCATCGAGGCGCTGAAGATCTTCTCGCACCTCGCCAACGTCGGCGACTGCCGCTCGCTCGTCATCCACCCGGCGTCGACGACGCACTTCCGCATGGACGACGCGGCGCTGTCGCGCGCCGGCATCGGCCCGGGAACGATCCGCCTCTCGATCGGCCTCGAGGATGCCGACGACCTGATCGACGACCTGAAGCGGGCCCTGAAAGCCGCCGCCAAGGCATGAAGTTCGCCCTCGCCGGGACCGCGGGCGGCCACGAGGCCTACGTCTACACCGGCGGCAAGCCCTTCGACGCGGCGCTGCCGGCGGTCGTCTTCGTGCATGGCGCAATGAACGACCACAGTGTCTGGACCTTGCTTGCGCGCTGGTTTGCGAACCACGGCTTCGCGGTGCTGGCGCCGGACCTGCCGGGTCATGGGCGCAGCGGCGGCGCGCCGCTGCAGAGCGTCGAGGCGCTTGCCGACTGGCTGCTCGCGCTGCTCGACGCCGCCGGCGTCGCGAAGGCGAGCCTGGTCGGCCACAGCATGGGCTCGTTGATCGCGCTCGAAGCGGCGTCGCGCGCACCGGCGCGGGCGAACCGGCTGGTAATGGTCGGCACCGCGTATCCGATGGCGGTCTCGCCGGCCTTGCTCGAGTCGGCACGCGTCGATGCTTTCGCGGCCATCGACAACGTCAATGTCTTCTCGCATTCGACGTCCGCCGCCAAGCCCTCGTACCCCGGCCCCGGCGCCTGGCTGCACGGTGCGTCGCGGGCGCTGATGCGCCGCATGCAACTCGGGCGACGCGACGTCAATCTCTTTCTCGCCGACTTCGAGGCCTGCGATCGTTATCGCGGCGGCCTCGAAGCGGCGGCACGCATCACCTGCCCGACCACACTCGTTCTGGGTGCCCGCGACCAGATGACGACGC
>JANXXS010000223.1 GCA_025350505.1 Burkholderiales bacterium | reverse complement strand
GAACGTCGAGGAAAAGCAGGACATGAGCCGCTTCATCCTCGACGTCAACGACGAGTTCGGCACCACCATCGTCCTGATCGAGCACGACATGAGCGTGGTGATGGACATCAGCGACCGCGTCGTCGTCCTCGACTACGGCAGGAAGATCGGCGACGGCAAGCCCGAAGAGGTGCGCGAGAACCCCGAGGTGATCGCTGCCTACCTCGGCACGAGCCACTGACGGTAGGCGAAAGAGATGGGCCCGTTCCTCGAAACCCTGCTCGGCGGCCTGATGGTGGGCATGCTCTATTCGCTGATCGCGCTCGGCTTCGTGCTCATCTACAAGGCCTCGGGCGTCTTCAACTTCGCCCAGGGCGCGATGGTGCTGTTCGGGGCGCTGGCGATGGCGCGCCTGGCGGAGTGGATTCCGCAGCTCACCGGCCTGAACAACAAGTTCATCGACAACACCCTCGCCTTCATCGGCGCCGCCCTGGTGATGATCGTGCTGGCCTGGCTGATCCAGAAGCTGGTGCTCGGCAAGCTCGTCAACCAGGAAGGCATCACGCTGCTGATGGCGACGCTCGGCATCACCTACTTCCTCGAAGGCGCCGGGCAGATGCTGTTCGGCAACGACATCTACAAGATCGACATCGGCCTGCCGAAGGACCCGATGTTCCTGTTCGAGAAGACCTTCCCCGGTGGCGTGCTCGTCAACCAGGAGGATCTGGCGGCCGCGCTCATCGCCGCCGTGCTGGTCGGCGTACTGTCGCTCTTCTTCCAGAAGACGGCAACCGGGCGGGCCCTGCGCGCCGTTGCCGATGACCACCAGGCGGCGCAGTCGATCGGCATTCCGCTCGACCGCATCTGGGTCATCGTCTGGTCGGTGGCGGGCATCGTCGCCCTGGTTGCCGGTGTCATCTGGGGCAGCAAGCTCGGCGTCCAGTTCTCGCTCTCGCTGGTGGCGCTCAAGGCGCTGCCGGTCGTCATCCTCGGTGGGCTGACCTCGATCCCGGGCGCGATCATCGGCGGCCTCTTGATCGGCGTCGGCGAAAAGCTCTCCGAGATCTATCTCGGCCCGCACCTGGGCGGCGGCATCGAAATCTGGTTCGCCTACGTCCTGGCGCTCGTCTTTCTCCTCGTCCGGCCGCAAGGCTTGTTCGGAGAGAAGATCATCGACCGCGTCTGAGCCCGCCATGTTTTATCGCGAGAACGGCCAGTTCAAGACCTCGTATCGGGCCGATCAGCAGATCTTTCCGATCCGGCAGGACCGCATCGCGATCGGTCTGTTCCTCGTGCTTGCGTTCGTGGCGGTGCCGCTGCTCGGCTCCGAGTACCTGTTCCGCGCCATCCTGATCCCGTTCCTGATCCTCGCGCTGGCGGCGCTCGGCCTCAACATCCTGGTCGGCTACTGCGGCCAGATCTCGCTCGGTACGGGCGCCTTCATGGCGGTCGGCGCCTATGCGGCCTACAACTTCATGGTGCGCATTCCGGGCATGCCGCTGATCGTCGCGCTGCTGCTCGGTGGGCTGACCGCGACGGCGGTGGGCGTGCTGTTCGGCATCCCGTCGCTGCGCATCAAGGGCCTGTACCTGGCGGTGGCGACGCTGGCGGCGCAGTTCTTCGCCGACTGGGCCTTTCTGCGCGTGCCTTACTTCACCAACAACTCGAGCTCAGGCTCGGTCAGCGTCGCCGAGCTCTCGGTGGCCGGCATCGCCATCGAGTCTCCCGCCCGCAAATACCTGTTCTGCCTCGCCTTTCTCTGCGTCTTCGGCCTGCTCGCCAAGAACCTGGTGCGCGGCCACATCGGCCGCGAATGGATGGCGATCCGCGACATGGACGTGGCCGCGGCGGTGATCGGCATCCGCCCGGTGTACGCCAAGCTCACGGCGTTTGCCGTCAGCTCGTTCATCGTCGGCGTGGCCGGCGCTTTGTGGGGCTTCGTCTACCTCGGCTCCTGGGAGCCAGCGGCGTTCTCGATCGACCGCTCGTTCCAGCTGCTCTTCATGGTCATCATCGGCGGCCTCGGCTCGATCATGGGCAGCTTCTTCGGCGCCGCTTTCATCGTCATCCTGCCGTTGCTCCTGAGCCAGGTGCCGCAATGGCTGGGCATGCAGATGCCGGTGGTCACGGCATCGCACCTCGAATTCATGATCTTCGGCGCGCTGATCGTCTTCTTTCTCGTCGTCGAGCCGCACGGACTGGCGCGGCTGTGGTCGACGGCCAAAGAGAAGCTTCGCCTGTGGCCCTTCCCACACTGACATGACACTCGATTCGCCTGATAAGTACCGATTGAAAGCCACCGCTGTTCGCGTTGAGATGGCTCGTTTTCATTCACGCTCGTTCGCGTGTTTTTTTCACCCGTGGAGACAACCATGATCCTGAAGACATTCAAGGGCCTGCTGCTCGCCGCCACTCTGGCGGCAGCGGGGCTCGCCGCATCGCCCGCGGCGCAGGCGCAGGCCAAGGAGCAATTCTTTCCGCTGCTCGTCTACCGCACCGGCGCCTATGCGCCGAACGGCACGCCCTGGGCCAACGGCAAGCAGGACTACCTGAAGATGATCAACGCCCGCGACGGCGGCGTGAACGGCGTCAAGCTGACCTTCGAGGAATGC
>JANXXS010000200.1 GCA_025350505.1 Burkholderiales bacterium | reverse complement strand
CGGCGTTGCACGCAATGCGATCTACACCAACCACCGGGCGATGATCGATGCGCTGCGCCAGGCCGCGCAGCAGCGGGTGGTGCCGAGCAAGCTGGAAAGCTGGGGAGACAAACTGGCAGAGCAGCGTGCGGTGATCGAGGTGCTGAAGACCGAACAACGACGGCTCGTCACGGAGAACGCTGCGCTGCTCAAGCGTGCCATCGATGCCGAAACCACGGCAGCCCGGCATGAGCGACAGAACGTCCGGCTGCTCAAGGAGCGGGACGATGCACGTCGGCCGATCAGCCTAGTGCCACGTCCTGGCACGTGACGATCAGTGGCACTCGGACGAAGTACAGGCTGCGGTGTCTCCTGGCCAGAAAAGTCGAGGCCCAGCAATGACTTCAGGCAAAAAGTACACCGCCCAAAATGACCTATCCACTTCACCCGGCCGACGAGTTCGATGCGTTCAAGGCCTTGATCGATGAAGGCAAGGGCATCGAAGACGTGGCGGCGCGCTTTGGTGTGTCGGTGCTGACGGTGCAGCGGCGGTTGAAGCTGTCGGCCCTGTCGCCGAAACTGCTGGCGCTGTACCGGCAGGACGGCATCAACCTCGATCAGTTGATAGCGCTGACGCTGAGCGACGACCACGAGGCGCAGGAGCGGGCCTGGTTCGAAGGCCAGCCCTGGGATCGCACGCCCGTGGCACTGCGGCGCAAGCTCACGGCCGGCGAGATCGAGGCCGCGGGCAATGCGCTGGTGCGCTTCGTCGGCGTCGAGGCCTACGAGGCGGCCGGTGGTGTCGTGCGGCGCGATCTGTTCGACGATGAGCAGAGCCGCTTCTTGTCGGACCCGGCGCTGCTGCAACGGCTGGCGAGTGAGAAGCTGAACGCGCTCGCTGCGCAGGTGCGCGAGCAGGGTTGGGCCTGGGTCGAAGCCCGCATCGAGGTCGACTCGCACGCGCTGCGGCAGTTCGCGCCTTGCGACCACGTGCTGCGCGCGCCAACGCTGCAGGAGCAGGAGGAACTCGGCGCACTGTCCCTTCGCAGCGATGAACTCGGCCGGCAGGCGCAGGCCCTCGATGACGCGCCCGAGTGGTCGGCCGATGAAGCGGAGGTCATCGACCTGGAAGAGCAGGACATTGCGGCGCGGCGCAAGGCGATCCACGACGACTTGAAGGCCTGGGCGCCAGAGGCGATGGCACACGCGGGTGCGATCGTCACGGTCAACCGCGAGGGGGATGCGGAGGTGATTCGTGGCCTCGTGCGCGAAGCCGACCGCAAGGCCTTGGCTTCGGAGCAGAAGGTGGTCAGCCGGGCAACGGGTGTCGCCGCTGATCACGTCCCCGATGCGCCGGAGTCCGGGGCCGACGCGGTTGAGCGCCGCACGCCCGATTGCAGCGAAAGCCTCGCCAAGCGGCTCGCCGCGCATCGGACTGTGGCGCTGCAAGTGATGCTGTCGCGGAACACGCCGGTGGCACTGGCATCGCTGGCGCATGTCTTCGTACAGCGCGCCTTCGGGGACGAGTATCGGCGCGCGGGCTCTGCCTTGCAGATCACAACCCAGACGCCGGCGCACACGCTGCTGTCGGTGGCCGACGACTTGAAGGAGAGCGCGGCATGGCAAGCCGTCGAAGCGACCAAGCTCACCTGGAAGGAGCGGTTGCCCGAGCAGTCGAGTACCTGGTTCGCTTGGTTGATCGCGCTGCCGCAGGCCGAACTTCTCGACCTGCTGGCGCTGTGCGCAGCGCTGACGCTGAACGCACTGCCAAGCACTGGTGCGGCCAGCGATTCAAACGCGCTCGCCGAAGCCGTGGGCCTGGACATGGCCGACTGGTGGGAGCCCACGGCGCAGGGCTACCTGAACCATGTGCCCAAGGCGCAGATCGTGCAGGCCCTCAAGGAGGCCGGGCCCGACCTGGCCGACGACGGCGTCGGCGCGATGAAGAAAGACGTGCTGGTGGTCAAGGCGGCGTCGAGGCTGGCCGGCAAGCGGTGGCTGCCGGCGATGTTGCGACCTCGGTCAGCGCCAGAACGCTGACCCGCGTTGAGGGGGCTGACGTCCCCTTCTTTTGCGGACCAAGATCGCCATGTGGATCCTCTTCACGCCCGTGCCCCGGGCCGACGCCCCCTACTGGCCGGGCCGGCGCTGGCTGGCTGCACTTGACGCGATCGTCTGGCCAGCGGGGTGGGCGCTCGTCGTTGCGCAGGCACCGATGCCGATGGGCATCGTCGGCCTGGTGGTCACCGCGAGCGCCGCGCTGTTCGTCGTGAGTCGACTTCAACGGGCCCTGTTACGCAATGAGCGCTACCGGTTCACGACCTGGCGCTGGGGTAGGGTTGTGGTGGGGTTGGTGTTGCTTGGCTGGATCATGAAGCTGGTGGCAACTGCATAGCCCGTGCGCCCCCGGCTTGGCGCCGAGTCCGCGCTGCGGGCCGCCGGGGACGCATCTCAGCCGAGCACCTTCAAGCCATGTTTCTCGACCACAGCCAGCAGCTTGAGCGCCATGCCGCTCGGCCGCTTGGTGCCGGCCTCCCATTTCTGTACTGTGGACTCGCTAGTGTTCAGGTAGCGCGCGAAGACGGGTTGGCTGACATGCGCCTGCTCGCGGATTCGCTTGATCTGCAGCGGCGCGATCACGGGCGGCGCAGCCAGGCAGGTTTCGTCGAACCCGCGCATCGTGGCCTTGTCGATGGTGCC
>JANXXS010000116.1 GCA_025350505.1 Burkholderiales bacterium | reverse complement strand
CGGATGGTCGGCCGTGCGCTGCGACGTCGAGCGCGCGCCGCAACCGCATGAGGCCGGTCTCCTGCATCTCGATTGCGACAAGGCGCGCGATCGCCTGGGCTGGCGGCCGGTCTGGGACGCGGCTGTCGCGATCGAACGCACCGCCGCCTGGTATCGCCGCCAGCACGAGACCGGCGAATCGCCGAGCGGCGAAGACATCGATCGCTACGTGGCCGACGCGCGTCTCGCGGGTCTCGGCTGGGCGTCCGGACGCATGGCACAAACCGCATGAAGTTCGACACGACGCCGATCGAGGGCCTCTGGCAGATCGAGACCGCGCCGCACCGCGACGAGCGCGGCAGCCTGACCCGCCTGTTCTGCGCCGAGGCCTTCGAGCATTTGTCACCCGGGCTGCGCTTCGTCCAGGTCAACCACTCGGTCACGGTTCGGCGCGGCACGATCCGCGGCCTGCACTTCCAGCGCGCGCCGGCCGCCGAATGGAAGCTGATCCGCTGCCTGCGCGGGCGGGTCTTCGATGTCGCGGTCGACCTGCGTGACGGCTCGGCCACATTCGCCCGCTGGCATGCGGTCGAACTCTCGCAAGAGAACCAGCGCGAGATTCTGATTCCGCCGGGCTGCGCCCACGGCTTCCAGACGCTGAGCGACGGCTGCGAGCTGCTGTATCAGCACAGCGAGCCCTACACGCCCGGCTGCGAGGACGGCGTTCGCCACGACGACCCGCGCCTGGCGATCGACTGGCCTGAACCTGAGGCCGGCATGTCGCCGCGCGACCGTGGCTTTCGATGGATGACAAGCGATTTCGAAGGCGTGCGCGCATGAGGTGCCGCCACTGCGCGACGCCATTGGACGAGCGCCACGACGTGTTCGTCGATCTCGGCACGGCGCCGCCTTCGAACGCGTTCCTGCGCGAACCGGATCTCGGACGCGCGGAACCGCATTTCCCGCTCAAGGTGATGACCTGTCCGGAATGCAAGCTGGTGCAGGTGGACGAAGTGCGGCGCCACGATGAGTTGTTCTCGAACGACTACGTCTATTTCTCGTCGTACTCGTCGTCGTGGCTGCTGCACGCGCGCCGCTATGTCGATCAGGTGTCGGAGCGCCTTTCGCTCGGGCCCGGTTCGCTGGTCATGGAAGTGGCGTCCAACGACGGCTATCTGCTTCAGTACGTGGCCGGGCGCGGAATTCCTTGCGTCGGCGTCGAACCGACGCGGGGCACCGCCGAAGTCGCACGCGCCAAGGGCATCGAGACGATAGGCGAGTTCTTCGGTTCGGCCTTCGGCCGACGCTTCGCGGTGGAGCGCGGGAAAGTCGATCTGGTACTCGGCAACAACGTGCTCGCGCACGTGCCCGACATCAACGATTTCGCCGCCGGATTTCGCGAGGTGCTTGCATCCACGGGCACGGTCACAGTGGAATTTCCGCACCTGCTGCAGCTCGTGCGGCAGGGCCAGTTCGACACCATCTATCACGAGCACTTCTCGTACCTTTCGCTGCGCACGGTGCAGCGCATCTTCGCGGCCCAGGGCCTCGCGGTCTGGGACGTGGAAGCCTTGCCGACGCATGGCGGGTCGCTGCGCGTCTGGGCCCAGCACCACGCGAACCCGCGGCCGGTCGACGCGCGCGTTGCCGAGATGCTTGGCGAGGAAGACGCCGCCGGCATGCGCGGCACCGCCTTCTATCGCGGCCTGCAGGCGCGTGCCGACACGATCAAGAACGACCTGCTCGCCTTCCTCATCGAGCAGAAGCGCGCCGGCAAGACGGTCGCCGGCTACGGCGCCGCGGCCAAGGGAAACACACTCCTCAACTACGCCGGCGTGCGGCCCGACCTGCTGCCTTTCGTCGTCGACGCGTCGCCGCACAAGCAAGGGCGCTTCCTGCCCGGCACGCGCATCCCGGTGCTCGCGCCGGAGGCGCTAAAGGCGCATTGCCCGGACTTCGTCCTGATCCTGCCGTGGAATCTGCGCGAGGAGATCGCGGCTGAGCAAGCGGCGGTGCGGGGGTGGGGAGGACGGTTCGTGACGGCCGTGCCGGAGCTGAGGGTCTTCTAGGCTGACGAGGTCGCGAATCGATGGGCCAGTCCGCAGGCCCCGTCCCGCCTCGCCGCTTCGCGATCAGTTCTGATCGGCGATCAGCGCCGAGCGCACCCCGAGGATCGCGTCCTTGAGCTTGGCGGCGGCGAGTTCGCGGCACTGGTCGCGGGTGGCCGAGGGCTGGGTGCCGAAGGCCGTCGCCGAACGCTGCGGCTTGAAGACCAGCCGGCTGCCCATGACGCGCGGCACCATCACCGCGCGGGCGGTGACGACGCAAGCGCCCTCGCGCGTGAACCCGCCCTGGACCTGGCTGACGAAGCCCCACTTGGAGACCGGGTAGAGCTTCCGCAGACGCATGCGCAGGCTGCCGTCGACCTGCGCCTTCCAGAGCGCGACGGCGCCTGCGCTGTCGATCAGGTCGGGCGAGGAATCGTCGACGAAGATGTACTCGGCCGGGGCCGCGAACGCTGCAGACGAGACGACGAGCAGCGCCGCTGCCATGGCGCGGGAGGTCAGCATGATGTTCGGGCTCCGGATGAGTGTCAGGCCGCGAGTTTACGAAAGCGACGCCTGACTCACCGCAAGCACATCGCGGCCAGGCCGAGGAACACCAGAAAACCAGCACCTGACGTGACGCGGGCGCTCCCACCGATGGTGCGGAGCGCCCGCGGGTCTGGCTACAGAGCCGACTGCTCAGTCGGGATCCGCCCCGGACCTAGAGAATGAAGACATATCACCTCCTTTCGTAGCTGCCGCGAGGACCCTAGCGTAGACGGTTTTCGGCCTCAACGAAACAGGTCGAGGAGCACGTCGCGCGTCGGCGGCTTGACGACCAGCCCGCCGCCCTCGCCCTGGAACACCATGCAGCTCCCCGGCGTGCTGCGGTTGACGATGCGCGTGCCCTGCGCGATGACCGTTCCCGCGCCGATCTCGCAGCGGCCGATGACGGCAGTGCCCGGGTACATCACCACGCCCTCGCCGAGCGAAGGCGCCTCGCCGTGGTTCTTGCCGACGGTGCTGTTCTGGTAGAGCACCAGCCGGTTTCCGTAGCGTGCTTTCGCCAGCACGATGCCGACAGAGTGGCCGATGAAGAACACCTCGGGCATCTCGATCTCGTAGAACAGGTCGATGCCGTTGAGCGCCTTGTTCAGGCCGAACAGCTTGTTGCAGAGCGCCCGATCGGTGCCGTCACGCCAGAGCGTGTTAGCCAGGTAGTAGAGGAAGGTCGTGTACTGCGACGAATGCAGGTGGTCGAACTGACCCGGCGTCCACATGCGCACGGCGTCGATGCAGCGGCCGAGGCGCTGCAGGGCCGCGGGCAGCTGCGCCTGCATGGCCGGCCGCTCGGAGGCGCCGCGACCGTCGGGGAAGAAGTTCTCGAGCTGGCGGCACAGGTAGTCGAGCAGCGCCTCCTGGCTGCCCAGGCTCAGCGTCAGCACGACACCGCCTCGCGCACGAGTCCGGGCAGGCGTTCCAGCAGCGGTCGCGGTTGCCAATCGAATTCGCGGCGCATGCGCTCGATCGAGATCGTCGCGGGGCAGGGCAGCGGATCGGAGCGCAGGGCACGCAGCTCGCAGCCGGCCAGGGTGCCGAGGTGGGCGAACAACTGCGCGTTGCTCACGTTCGCGCCGGCGGCGACGTTGTAGACCGGCCGGGTGCCGCGCGTCGCGATCAGCGCCAGTGCCGTCAGCACGTCGTCGACATGGACGTAGTCGCGCGCCGCGTCGGCGCAGGAGTCGATGGCCAGCATCGGCACGGCGCGCGGCTCGCGCAGGCGGCGCAGCAGGCCGGCGAGAAATCCGTCCTCGTCGTTCGCACCGGCATAGACGCAACTCAGCCGCGCCACGCGCGCACGGCCGCCGCTGACCTGCCGGCACAGCGACTCGCCGAGCGCCTTCGACAGATCGTAGAGGTGGCGCGGGTGGGCGGGATCGAGGCACAGGGCCGCGTCCTCGCCGATCGTCTGCGCACCGGAAGCCTTGCAGCTGTCGTAGAGCCGGGTCGACGAGAGGTAGACCAGCGCGTCGAACTGCGCATGCTCGAGGATCTCGTCGAGCAGCCCGACGTGGGCGCGCACCGTGTCGTGGGGGCGCCGCGCGTAGTCGGCGGTGAGTCCGGCGCAATAGAAGACCGTGCCCAGATCCTCGCGCACGAACACGCGGTCGTGGCGTGCCGGGGCGCGGCAGTCCCAACCCGTGGCTTGCAGATGGGCAAGGAGGCGGCGGCCGATGAAGCCCGAGGCACCGACCACGGTCGCCTGTGTCATGTGCGCTCGCCGCGTTGCACCAGCGGGTTGCCGGCCTGGACCGTGTACGCGGCGACCTCGCCGCGCACCAGCGAGCCGGCGCCGATGACGCAGCCGCGGCGCAGGACCGCGCCGTCGAGCAGCACGCAGTTGGCGCCGATCCAGACGTCGTCCTCGATGACGATGCCGCCCTTGCCGGGCAGAAAGCCCTGCTCGTCGATCCGCCGCGAGCGGTCGGCGAAGGCATGGTTGACCGGCGCCAGCGTGGTGTTGGCAGCGATCGCGACATGGTTGCCGATACGGATGCCGTGGCCGGTGTAGAGCACGCAGCCCGAATTGATCACCGAGTGCTCGCCGACGATCAGGTCGCCGCTGCCGCCGGCCGGCTTGATCTTGACGAAGCTGTCGATCGCGGAATGCGCGCCGACGACGATGCGGCTGCCGCGCACCGAGTCCTCGATGTCGGCGAGCGGCGAGACGCGGGCCGTGGCGTCGATCTCGATCATGAGTCGCGGGCTGGGCGATCGGGTCGCGGGCGGCGAATCGCCGTCAGCCCGGCACCAGGCCGAAGCGGTCGCAGAGGTCGCGCTCGCGCACGATGTGCAGGTTTCTCGCCTGCTGCTCCTCGACCGGCGGATCGAAGCCTTCGATCTGGTCGCTGACGAAGAGGAGGGCGTCCTTGACGTGCGCTTTCGGCGCCTGGCCGAGAAAGTCGACCGGCCGGCCGGCGTGCTGCTTCAGGTAGTCCTTGGCCGCGGCGTCGAACGGGCCGACGCAGACCAGCCGCTCCATGCCGCGGTTCAGCGCCGTGTCCTCGAGCAGGAAATGCAGCGTCGCCTTCGAGGCGAGGATCTTCATCGGCACCGGCAGCAGGTGCTCGTAGCCCATGCCCTTCAGGCGCATCGCCAGGGTGTGCACGTCGAGCGGGTCCTTGTTCTGGTTGTGGCGCAGCCGGATCGCCACCGACATGCGCACCGCGATCAGGTGCTGGATACGCAGGTGCAGTCCGGCGCGCTCTTCGGCGCCGATGGCGTTGCCGGCGCGCGCCATCA